>JAUNTT010000064.1 GCA_030538555.1 Micrococcus sp. | reverse complement strand
CCGATCAGACGGAGACTGACCCGACGACCACGCCCGAGGACGGGGACGGGGACGAGGCCAGCCCCACGACTGCCGACGACGCGGAGCCGTCGCCGACGGACGAGGTTGCGACCGAGGACCCGGCGGATGATGATGCACCGGAGTTTATGCCCGCGGACGAGGATGCCGAGGAGCCGGCCGCCGCGCACACCGGTGAGCAGCAGGACGACCCGGCCGACACTCAGGAGATCACGGACGTGGAGATCACCGCGCACGAGGGCTTCGACCGCGTCGAGCTGCACCTGACCGGCGACGAGGTGGAGCTCGGCTGGCTCGCGAGCTTTGAGGACGAAGCGCGCGAGGCCGGCTCGGGCATGCCAATCGAGGTCGAGGGCGAGGCCGTCCTGCTCGTCGGGATCAACGGCATCGACTGGACCGCCGAGTCGGCGCAGCGCTACGACGGCACCACCGTGGACGGCGACGACACCGACGTGATCACCGAGGTGGTCTTCGGCACGCTGTTCGAGGGTCAGCAGGACCTCTACGTGGGCGTCTCCGAGCGCGCCCCGTACCGGATCCACGCCGTGGACGACCCGGCTCGGATCCTCATCGACGTCGAGCACCCCTGATCGGCGAGCACGCCGCTCAACCGCCCGCCCCGCACTCAACAGTGACGCCCCCTCCACGTGGAGGGGGCGTCACCGTCTGCGGGTGCGCCGGCCGTTGCGCCCTGGACCGAGGGTGCAGGGCCGCTGGGGTCCGGCGGCGTTACTCCGCGATCGAGGCGGTGACCACCATGCTCGCGCGGCCGATGGTGTGGAAAAACAGGTTGAAGCCGAAGAACGTACCGGTCGCGTCCTTCTCGATGCCCAGATCCTCCGTGTCGAGGGCGAACACGGTGATGAAGTACCGGTGCGGGCCGTGGCCGGCCGGCGGAGCGGCACCCATGAAGCCGGGGGCGCCGCCGTCGTGAGCCAATTGGAACGCACCCGCGGGCAGAGCCTCATCGGCTGCGGCATTCTCCGCGAGCTCGGTGACGTCGGCCGGGATGTTCACCACGGACCAGTGGCGGAAGCCCGTCATCGTGGGGGCATCGGGGTCCACGATGGTGACCGCGTAGGACTTCGTGCCCTCCGGCGCTCCAGACCAGGACAGGTGCGGGGAGACATCCGCGCCGCCCTCGCGGCCGGAATCGGCGCTGTACTGCGCCGCGGGCCACTCCTCACCGTGGGTCACGGTGCTGGAGGTCACGGTGAACGCCGGGACATCCTCAAGCCGGGCGAAGGGATCATTGCCCTCGATGCCGGTGGGGTCGGTGTGCTCGTGGTCGGCGGCGTGGGGATCGGTGTTCTGGTAGTCGGCGCTGCTCATGGGTGTGGCCCTCCTCAAGGGATCGTGACCAGCACGCAGGCGGTGACCCGCGTGCGGTCGTGAGCGAATGGGGTCTCTCTCGACCCTGCCGAGCCGCAACCCGGCTGGTCAAGGAGCCAGTGGCGGCGAGGGTGGCGGGTGTCATCGCGCGGCGGCGCGCCGTTAGCATGTGGCACGTGAGTACCTCCCCTGCAGACACCGCGACGTCCGACGCCCCCGCCGCGCGCCCCGAGGGGCAGGCGAGCGAGGCGACCCCCGCCCGGAAGCGGCGCGTCGCCATCGCGTGCCAGGGCGGCGGCAGCCACACGGCCTTCACCGCCGGGGCCCTGGCGCGCTTCATGCAGCCCGATGTCCTGGAGCACTACGACGTCGTCGCGCTCTCGGGCACCTCCGGTGGTGCCATCTGCGCCTCGATCGTCTGGACGGCGCTGATCGAGCGCCGCCCGGAGGATGCCGCGGCGATGCTGCGGCAGTTCTGGGAGGCCAACAGCGCCCGCTCCTGGACCGAGCAGACGCTGAACTCCATGATCCTGTGGGGCAGCCGGGTGGCGGAGGCCGTGTCCGTGCCGGCCGTGAATCCGTACACGAATCCCGGTTCCATCCTGGCCACGAACCAGCTGCGGCGACTGGTGGATCAGACCGTCGATCTCGAGGCTGCCCAGCAGCGGGCCCTCGAGATGCTCAACCCGCCGGAGCTGCACCTGGGCGCCGTGGAGGCCGTGCGCGGGCGGTTCAAGACCTTCAGCAGCGACCGCGGCGAAATCTCCACGGACGCCATCCTCGCCTCGGCGGCGATCCCCACCCTGTTCCGCTCGGTGAAGATCAACGGCGGGGTGTACTGGGATGGTCTGTTCTCGCAGAACCCGCCCGTGAACATCCTGCAGGACTGCGAGCCGGACGAACTGTGGGTCATTCAGATCAACCCGTCCTCCGTGGACAAGGAGCCCACGAGCGTGGGCGACATTGCCACGCGGCGCAATGAGCTGGCCGGCAACCTCTCCCTGTATCAGGAGCTGGGCTTCATGGAGCGGATGTCCGCGTGGCTGGCCGACGGTAAAATCCGGTCCGACTCGGTGCACCCCATCACCATCCGCATCCTCGAGATGAACCGGACCAGCTCGAGCCACGAATGGGGCTACACGTCCAAGCTCAATCGGGATCCGCAGTTCATTGAGGAGCTCCTGGAGCTGGGCCAGGCTCAGGCGCACCGCATGGTGCACGCCATCAACTTCGAGCGCGCGTGGGACGACGACGACCTCGCGCCCCTGTTGCACCGGTTCCATCCCGCCACGAAGGTGTCCAGCACCCACCCGCTGGCCCCGCTGGATCCCACCAAGGATCCGAAGAAGATCGCGACGTTCTTCGAGGAGTTCCGGCTGCGTGTGGAGCCCAGCCGCAAGCGCGTGTTCGAGAACTCGGTGCGCTGGACCGTGCAGTCGGTCAACGACGCCCGGATCCGCGCTCGCGTGATGGCCACCTTCGAGGATGGCCACGTCACGCAGTTTCGCGTCACCGAGGCCTGAGCGGCGCGGGCGGCTCCGGCCCGTGTCGAGGCGTCGATGACGCGATCGGTGAGGCTCAGCCGAATAGCTCGTTCATGTCCTGCTCGGTGAGGCGCGTGGCGTCGGCCGGCGGGTTCAGGTCGCGCAGCTCGGCGTGGAAGTCGATCTGCGAGGGCAGGTCGAGCTGGCTGAACCGCTCGTAGTCGGCGCGCTGCTCGTCGGTGGCGTCGTCCGGCAGCTGGATGAGACGGAACACCTGGAGGGGGTTGACGTCCATCCGTCGGATCTCGTCGTTCTCGAGGGTGTAGGTGTAGTCGAAGGTGCCGTCGTTGAGCTGCTCGAGCACCTCGTCCACGGACGTGGCCTCGCGTCGCTCGCGCTGGGCTTCCTCGTCGAACTGGCGCTGGATCAGATCCCGGTTGGCCTCGACGAACTCCTTGACGCGGGTCTTGACGAGGACGCGGTCTCCGTCCTGAGCCTCTACGTCGCTGTGCTCGAGGATGCTCTCGTTGATCTGCTGGCGCTCCTCGGCGGAGTAGCCGGAGGCGGACTCGACAGCCTCGGCGACGACGTCGTCATGGAGACTCTGGCTCAGAGCCCGGTCCAGGCCGATCCACTGGCCGCTGAACAGCTGCTCGAAGACCGGCGACTGGTAGGTGAGCATCTGCAGCTGCGCGCGCATCTCCTCCGACTCCTCCTGGCCCATGCCGCCGTAGGTCTCAAGGAGCTTGAAGGGGTCCAGGCGCACGAAGTAGTCCATCTCGCCGGTCTCCATCATGTCGAACACGGTGGTCTGCCCCATGTTCAGCTGGACGGCCCAATCCAGGTGGGCCGGGTCGAGCTCGTCGGCCACCGGCTGGCCGTTGGTGGATCGCACGTCAGTACGGAACGAGGCGTCCCGCAGGGCGGAGATGGTGCTGTTCATCTCCTCCTCGGTCATGCTGACGGATTCGGAAGCGTCATTCTGGGCGCTGAGGAACTCGCGCCACTGCTCCTCGCTCGCGTTAAAGCGCATCGTCGAGCTGGACTCGGTGGCATCCGCCATGGACTGCTGAGCCGTGCGGACGGTCTCTTCCGGATCGGCCTGGTCGGTGCAGGCGGACAGGGCGAGTACGCCGGCCAGGCTGAGGGCGGCGACAGCGGTGGTACGGCGACGAGTGACGGTCATGGGGAGTCCCTCCAGACGAGTCCCGGCTGCCCAGGGTGATGGTGGGGCAACAATGTGGCGGTGGGGTGCTGTCCTCGACGGTATCAGCGCCCACGACGATGCCGCGGCGTGCGTCCACAGGCTTCTTTCCCGGCGAATGGCTGGCTGGCCCGACGCCGCTCGCCCGGCTACGACGCCTGCGGCGCCGGGGTCACCAAATCCCGTCGTGGTCGTAGGCGAAGATCGAGGGAGCACCGTTGCGCGCGACCTTGCTCGAGACCGTGCTGCCGGGCGCCCACTGCACATGGAGGTCAGCCTCATTGTCGCCCCCGCTGGTCCCGGGCAGGGTCCCCGTGAAGGTCCAGTCGATGGAGTAGATCACCGTGCCGACGTCGACGCGCATGTTCGTGCTGCCGAAGCTCGTGATGGCGCGCCCGGACTTCGTGGTGCGCGTCGCGGCGTCGAAGACGGTCAGCGAACCCCAGGACGTGCCACAGCCGATTGCATTGCGACGCCCGTTGCGCGACTCATTCGAGGCCACGCGCACCCGGAGGCCGCGTAGGCGGGCGCGGCGGTCGCCAGGCCGATGGCGGGAGTAGAGGGTGCTACCGTCGCGGGTCTGTCAGTGCCCGTGGCCACCCCCGTGACCGCCCCCGTGCGGGTGCGGGATGGGCTCGGGCTCGCCCGGTGCGGGCGGACCCACGCGGTAGGGGCGCATCATCTCGTTGTCCTCGTGCTCGAGCAGATGACAGTGCCACGAGAACACGCCGGGATAGTCGTGGCGCAGGCGCACGCGCATGTAGGTGCCCGGGTAGACGAACGCCGTGTCGTTGTGGCCCTCGTCCTCCGGGTCCAGCGGCAGTGTCCCGGTGTGGGTGAGCACTCCACGCGTGTAGTCCCCGTGCATGTCATAGCGGAAGGTGCCGCGCTCCATGATCTCGAACATGCCCTGGTGCACGTGCATGGGGTGCGGGATCCCCACGTCCTGGACGATGTTGTAGAACACCCAGTCCTCGACGTCGCCGACCCCGGGGTTCTCCGTGATGGGATCCGACCACATGACTTCCTGGATGTGCACCTCTCCCCCGGGCTCGCCGTGGATGACGCCGAGCATCGTCGCCGAGGCCAGCACCGGCGGGTCCAGCGGGCGCTGCTCGGTGGACAGGTGGTGGAAGTGCATCGTGGTGGCCAGCCGGCGAGTGCGCACAGGCTCCGGCCGCGGCGCCGGGCCGGGCAGCCGAAGGAACTCGCCCGGCGTCGTCTGGTCCCGGCCCCGGGAGCGGACGACGTCGAAGGCCATGATCTGACCGGTGGTGTTCGGATCGGCCACGCCGAAGTCCACCTCGGGCTCACCGCCGCCGAAGAACCCATCCGGGCCCACATTGCGCAGCACGTGGCGACCGGCGGGCACCTCGGAGAAGTCCAGCAGCACCTCGAGGCGTTCGGCCGGGGCAATGACCAGCCGACCGCGGCGCCAGCCTTCCTGGGCCATGACATCCACGGGTGCGCCGCCGATGAAGCCGCCGTCGTTGCCGATCAGGTGCACGCGGGCGCCCGGGATGTCCCGGAAGTCCAGGTAGAGCGTGCGGGCGTTG
Organism: Micrococcus sp.; assembly: GCA_030538555.1. Lineage (GTDB taxonomy): Bacteria > Actinomycetota > Actinomycetes > Actinomycetales > Micrococcaceae > Micrococcus. Next base: position 9,052 of record JAUNTT010000064.1, on the reverse strand, counting down.
CACGCGTTGAGGAAACGCAGCCGGTAGCGGCGCCGCTCCACCTGATGGAACGGCCACGTGCGCCCGTTGACGGTCAGGGTGTTGCCGAAGAACTCGGGCACCCAGATCGGATTGATCGGGGACTCGGGGTACCACGGCCCGCCCTCGTAGTCCGGGTCGAAGAACTCGCGGGAGTCCGGGTAGTACTGCGAGCCGTCCTCATAGAAGGCGCGGTCCTGAATGGCCAGGCACAGATCGTACTGATTGGCCCCGCGGTTCTGCGGCAGCGTGCCAGCCCTCCCGGTGCGGGCGTCGGTGACGGTGGCGTCGTCGTCGAGGAGGTAGAACAGCACCGGTCCGGCGTAGACGTTGAGGCGGGTGAGCCCGAGGGCGTGGTCATGCGCCCAGAGCGTGCAGGCCCGGTTGACGTTGGGGTAGTCGAAGTCGACGACGCCCTGGCGCCACCGCGCCCCGTACTGGGCGCGCGCCTTCGCCTCAAGGTGCTCGTACCAGCGGCCGTGGCGGCCGTAGCCCTCGGGGATGTTCACGGCGTCGGGCAGGAACCAGGCCTCCGGGTGGCCGTCGGAGGCGTCCGAGACGCCGTCGGCGCCGTGCAAATGCGGGATGAGCGGGACCGGGCCGTCATAGGCGGTGTACTGCGTGGCCGGATCCGTGAAGTCCTCCGGCGCCACGTAGCGGCGGCCGGCGAAGTCCGGGGTGAGGTCGGTGTCCACGACGCCGCCATGGCCCGGTTCGCGCGGCGGATTGGCCCAGTGCAGGGTCGGGTCCACCGGGAGCAGATGCGGCAGGTAGGTGCCGTCGGCGGCCGTGAGCTCATTGGACCAGCGGATGCGGACTGGCTCACCGGAGCGCGCGTGGACGGTGAGCCCCGGGGTGTGGAACTCGCCGTGCCCGCGGCCCCGGGAGCCCACACTGCCGTAGGCCCAGACCTCGGTGGCGGGAAGCTCCGGCGGCAGGATCTGCTGGGTGACCTGGCGCGTGGCGATCTCGTAGTAGTCGACCGGGCGGCCGTTGACGCGCTGCCGTCCCGTGCGCGGCATGGCGCCGGGCAACACGAGCGGGGCCGCGTACTTGCGCACGGCACCGGCCGGCAGCACTCCCGGCACCACGTCCGGGTGTAGCGGGACGGCGTGGGCGACGCCGTCGGCAGTGATGGTCCAGGCGCCAAGCACGCCCGCGGCAGACAGGGTCAAGAATGTACGGCGGTTCACGGACATGACGGACCACTTCCCCAGAGATCGATGACGCGAGATGGTGTCAGCGTCAATCTACCGTGACGCGGCGCACAGGTGGCCAGCGTGACCGGGCGGCGTCGGTGGCATGCTGGAGACCATGTCCGGCCATCCCGTGCACGATCTGCGCGTGCCGCCCGGCCCGGGGAATCCTCGCGGCCTGGTGGTCGCTGCCGTGCACCTGCAGGAGCGGTTCAGCCATGCCTCCGGGCCGGGTGGGCAGGGCGTCAATACGGCGGATTCGCGCGTGCAGCTCAGCGTGGACCTCGCGGCGGTCGACGAGCTCAGTCCAGCCCAGCGCGAGAGGGTGCTGAACGTCCTGACGCCCCGGCTCACCGGGACCGTGCTCACCGTGTCCGCCGCCGAACACCGCTCTCAGCGGCGCAATCGCCTCGCCGCCCGGGAGCGTCTCGCTGCCCTGCTGCGGGATGCGCTGATCCCCGAGGTCCCGCGGCGGGCGACGCGGCCCACGCTAGGCGCGCTGCGACGGCGTCGGGAAGCGAAGCAGCGCGTCTCAGAGATCAAGCAGCTGCGCCGCCGGCCGCGGTGAATGGCACGGCGAGGGCAGCACGACGACGAGGAGGTCGAATATGGAACACCGGGAGCCTACCCACGCAGGACCGAGCGGCTGCTGCTGCGGCCGCTGACGCAAGCCGATGTGGACGTCGTCGTGGCGTATCGCAATGACCCCGACGTCGCCCGGTATCAAGACTGGGACCTGCCGGTGACCCGGGAGCGGGTGGAAGCGCAGACCCACCGGGACGCGGGCTGGACGGAGATTGAGCCTGGGGTGCCGCGGCAGATCGGCATCGAGCACGATGGTGAGCTGGTCGGGGACTTGTATGTGGGCCTCGATGAGCACGGCGGCGTGGCCGAGATCGGGTTCACGTTGCGTGCGAAATATCAGGGGCAGGGCTTCGCGTGGGAGGCGGCCTCGGCCGTGGTGGCGGAGCTGGTGGAGCACCACGGCTGCCACCGGATCATCGGCCAGCTGTCCCCGGAGAACACGCGCTCGGCCCGGCTGCTGGAGAAGCTCGGGATGCACGTGGAGTCACGGGCGCCAAAGTCATACTGGTGTCGCGGCGCGTGGGATGACAACCTCACCTACGCGATGAGCGACGACGACTGGCGGGCCGCGCAGGCCGGTCGGACGGACGGGCCGATTCACGGGCGGACAGACAACGTCACTGACGGCGACGATGCTGCCCAGGCACCCGGTCACTGCGCGAGCTGATCCAGCCGCTCGGTGATCTCGAGCGCGAACCACTGCTCGTCCAACTGCTCCCACCACTGTTCGTCGGCCGCGCTGAGCTCCTCGAACCCGCCGGGGCGCATGCGCGGGTATGCGTCGGCCGCGGTCTCTATCAGTGTGGCGGCGTCGTCGAAGCCCAGGAATCGGAACGCGGCGACGGCGTCGTGAGTGAAGATCAGGTCTGGCGAACCATGCCAGTCGTTTTCCACGAGACCGCCCATCAGCCCGCCATTGTCCGCGAGGCCGGCGGCTGCTCCGGCGGCACCCAGGGCCGAGCGGCGCGTGGCCTGCGTGAACTCCGGCGGCTCGGTGCGTTGCTCGGCTGCCCACTGCTCGTAGTCCTGATAGGCGCGCTCGAAATATGCGGTGGGGTCCTCGCCCATCTGGTCCTGGCTCATGCCGTCTCCCGGGTGCCCGACGCCGGGCGCACGGCGGTCTCGGAGGCGGATGTCGCGGAGGCGGCCGGCGTCGTCGTGTTGGTGGTGATGGTGAGCTCGGTGGCGGCCATCTGGATGCCCGCCTCACGGAAGGCCTTGAGGACGGCGCGGATGACGTTGCTCTGAGCGGCGCGCGTCTCGAACTGGCGGGATCCGGACCAGAAGCGCAGCTCCAGCTCGGCGGCCCCTGTGGCGATCGAGGCGACCAGCACCTGCGGCTCGGGTTCGTCCATGACCCCGGGGACCTCGCGCATCGCGGCGACGGCGACCGCGGCGGCGTGATCCAGATCCGTGCCGGCGTCGACCTCAATCGGCACCGCCGAGCGGCGGGTCTCGTAGCCGGTCTGCACGGTCACGACCTCGGAATGCATGGTCGAGTTGGGGATGAGCTTCTTACGCCCGTCGAAGGACTGGACGGTGGTGGCGCTGAGCCCCATGTGCGTGATGGTGCCCGCGTGCCCGCCGACCTCCACCTGATCGCCCACGCGGTAGAGATCCCGCGCCAGGATAACGATGCCCGCGAAGGCGTTGCCCAGCACGGTCTGGAAGGCGATGCCGGCCGCGAGCGTGATGACCCCGACGCCGCCCAGCACATCCACGGGCCGCACGCTGGGGAACACGAGGGTCAGGGCCGCGGCGAACCCGAAGAGTCCGACGACCCATGCGGCCAGGCTGCCGAAGACCTTGGCCGCCGACGTCCCGCGGCCGCGCCACGTCAGGAATCGATGCACGGCCATCCGCAGCACCCAGCCGATGACGATGGCCAGCGCGAGGGCGGCCAGGCCGAAGCCGAGGTTCTGCCAGGTCACGGCCGGGAACCCGAGGTGGCTGAAGGCCGTCTCCACGCCGGACTGGTCCATGGTTGCTCCCTCGTTCTCGTCAGGGGTAGGCAATGTCAGTCTAGGGGTGAGGCAGCTGTCACTGTCTTCCGGTGCGCAAGGAAGGTGAGGCTGTGCTCGGTGGAAAACCGCAAAGAATAGTTCCCATATTTCACACAGGAAACATTCGGCGTTCTTGTGCTTTCACTGCAGGGTGACGGGTGCACACTGTGCCACATGAACACATTCCTTGGTCTCCCCATCCACCCCTTCATCGTCCACATGGCCGTCGTCCTGGTCCCGCTGGCCGCCGTCATGGTGCTCATCGCGCTGCCCTGGCGACGTGCCCGTTTCGCCCTCTCGGCGGTGGCTGCTCCCCTGGCTCTCATCGGCGCGGTGGCCACCTACATCGCCAAGGAGTCCGGTGAGCAGCTGGCCCGCGTGGTCGGCGAACCCGAATCTCACGCACAGTGGGGCACTCCCGCCACCGTCAGCGCCTTCGCCTTCGCAGGACTCGCCGTCGTGTGGCTGGTGGTGCTGCTGATGCAGCGTCGTCGGGCCCGGGATGGCGCCGTGGCAGCGTCCGGTGCACCGACGCTCATCGTGGGACTGCTCACGGCCGCTGCGGCCGTCGTGGCCACGACCTTCATCGTCCTGGCGGGCCATTCCGGTGCGGAGGCCGTGTGGTCCGATCAGGTGAGCGCCGCAGCGGTGATGTCGGTGGTCGGTCACTGAACCATCGCGCACCGCGGACGCGCGGCTCAGCGCGGGCGCAGCTGCAGCAGCTGCGCCCCCTCGCCGTCCTCGAGCAGCCACACGGTGCCATCGGGGGCCTGCTGGACCGCGCGGATCCGCTCCCCCATGTCCCACGTGTCCGCGATGCTGGCGGCATCGTCCTCGAGCACCACGCGGACGAGCGTCTGGCCGGACAACCCGCCGAGCAGCGCGCTGTTCGTCCAGTCGGCGAAGGCGTCCCCGGTGTAGATCCCGAGGCTGCCGGGTGAGATGGCCGGATCCCAGAAGGCCGCGGGAGCGTTGAAGCCGTCGCCGGGTGCGTGGTCCGGGATCGCAGTGCCGTCGTAGTGGTTGCCCATCGAGGCCTCGGGCCAGCCGTAGTTGGCGCCGGGCTGCAGCAGGTTCAGCTCATCGCCGTGGCGCGGGCCCATCTCGGACACCCAGACGTCGCCGTCGACATCCTCGGCGATGCCCAGCGGATTCCGGTGACCCAGGGTGTAGATCTGGTCGGCCGGTGAGCCCTCGTCGGCCCAGGGGTTGCCGGGGGCGGGATCGCCGTCCAGGGTCAGGCGCAGGACCTTTCCGAGATTCGTGTCTCGCTCCTGGGCGGGAGTGAGCTTCTGCCGGTCACCGCTGGTGAGGAACAGGTGCTCGTCCTGAATGAGCACGCGCAGGGAGAAGTGCCCGGCGCCGTCGGTGGGCGACTGCTCCCACAGGATCTCCGGTTCGCTCAGCGTGGCGTCCTCGACGTTGAGGGTGGCCCGGCCCAGGACTCCCTGCGAGCCCTGGCCGTCCGCGGCCTGGCGCACCCAGGTCAAGTACAGGGCGCCGTCGTCGGCGAAGGAGGGTGCGGCGACCACGTCATGCAGCCCGCCCTGCCCGGCGGCGAGCACCTCCGGGACGCCGTCGACGCCGCGGCGGGCACCGGTGTCCGTGTGGTGCAGGATCAGTGCCCCACCGCGTTCAGCGACGAGCAGCTCATCGGTGCCGGGCAGGAACGCCATGGACCACGGCGAGGAGAAGGTGCCGTGTTCGGTGACCGTGAAGGCCTCGGTGGCGCGGGCGTCGTCGGTGCGGGCGGTGGCCGTGGTCTCCGACGTCGGGGAGGTCCTTGGGTTATCGGCGCTGGTGCACGCGGTGAGGGTCAGTGCCACGCCAGCCACTGCGCCCAGAGCGCCCAGAGCGGCTCGATTCCTGCGTCGTCGAGGGGTCCACGTCATGCCTCAGCACGCTAGCAAGCGGGCGCCACCCGCGGGCAGAGTGGACGCCCGCTCGAACCGGACCGGCGTCGGGGTCAGGCAGTCAGTCGGTCACGCACCGCGGACGACCCGGGCTGCGCGGTCCAAGGTGACGCGGGATTCCGGCAGACCAGTGACGGCCATGTAGACGTGGAAGCCGCCGGGAACCATCTCAAGCTCGACTCGCGTGCCGGCCGCCGCGGCGCGCGCAGCGAAGTCCTCGACGTCCGGGGCGAAGATATCGGCCGTGCCCTGATGAATGGACAGGGGAGGCAGAGCGGCGAGGGCGTCCGCGGCGGGGCTGATGCGCGGATCGTCGACGGGCAGCGTGCCGGCCCACTTCTGACCCGCCCAGATCAGACCCTCTGGATGGAGCATGGCGTCGTGGGCCTGGACCGCCGCGATGCCGGGGTGGTTCGTGCGGACGTCCACCCACGGGGAGAACAGCACGAGGGCATCGGCGGCGGGCTGCCCGGCGTCGCGGGCTTGGATGGCCAGGCTCAGGGCGAGACCTGCGCCCGCGGAATCACCGGCGACGACGAGGCGCGGATGCTCGGTACGCAACTGGTGGTGGAGCTCCAGGAGCGGGCCGAAGTTCTCGGCCGCGGTGTGCTGCGGTGCCCGCAGATACAGCGGCATGGTGATGGTGGCACCGGTGCGGCGGAGCAGGGCGCGCACCAGGAACCAGTGGAACGGGTCCAGCGGGTTCACGTAGGCGCCGCCGTGAAGGTAGACGAGCTGGGTGCCGGTGGCGGCTCGGCGCGGCTGGAGCCGGATGAGCGGGATGGGGCCGGCGTCGTGATGGGTGACGATGGCGTCGCGGTGGATTCCGCGCGGTGGCGGGGCCGGGTCGCGGTCGTCCTGAGCTGCCGTGGCGATGGTCTCTGCCGAACGCAAGGAGGTGGGTCGGAGGTGCACCAGCGCACGTGTGACGGCCATGGGCAGGGAGCCCCGGGCGGCGGGGTTGGATCTTGGCATGGTTCAGGAGGCGGGGGCGAAATCGACGGGACGCTCGCGCAGGGCGACGGCGAGCGCCTCGCTGAGCTCGTCGTCCTCGAGGGCGTACTGCGGATCGAACTCTTCCTCGAGGGCCTCGAGAGTGTCCTCGTCGCCCTGGGCCTGCTCTTCGCGGTCGTCGCAGTCTTGGATCAGGCGGGCGGTCTCGGGGAGGCCGAAGTACTCGAAGGCGCCGATGGCCGCGTCGAGGGGGAACTCCTCGTCGTCGCGATACATCTGAACGGCGTTGAGCAGGCCACCGTTGGCAACGGAGCCGTGGAAGGTGAGGGCTGTGCGGAGGGCACGGTCGCCGGGCTCCTCGAGAGGGGTGCCGTAGTCGAGCGCGCGGTCCCAGGCATCGTCAGCGGTGATCATGGGGCCAGCGTCTCACGGGTGGTCGGCGGTGTGCGCGGTTTCGGGGTCGAGCGCTGCGAGGTTCGGCGTTCCGGACACCCCGGCCCGCGGAGCACGTGACCCCTTCGACCTCCGTTGCGCATCACGACCCCCGTTCTTACGTGAGGTCGTGATGCACAGCGGAGGTCAGTCGACGCGGGGCGCGTCGGGTCGACCATGGCCGCGCAGCGCCGTGTGCAACTGAACTTCGCCGATAATCTGCAAGTTGCGCGCTATCGCGTCTTCAGCCATCCTCGCGGTGGTGTCAGGACCGCCCAGGTACGCAACATACTGCCGGCATCGCTCGATCGCGATCAGGATGTCATTGATCCTGGATTCCGGGGCGCGACTCATAGGGGGATGGCGTCGCTCAGGGCGGTGCGCGAGACACGCCCCCTGAGCAGTTGGCTTGGAAAGATGTCGATGTCGTCGCGTTCAAACAGTGCGCGGGTCTCCTCGAGAAGTCCGGCGGCGCGCATCAAGAGGTTGCCGTCGGCGGGATCCATGTCCACGACGATGTCGAGGTCCGACTCTGCCGTGGCCGCACCTCGCGCGACGGACCCAATGATGCGTGGATTCGTCGCCCCGTAGTCCCGGAAGATGCGCTCGAGCTCGCCACGCTGTGCATCGACGAGTCGAAGGAATCTCCGCGAATCACGCGACATTGTGGGCCCGGCCATGACTTGAGAATACGCGCTGCTCGGGTGTCAGGTGGAGTCCCCTTGTCACCCTCCGCCCACTCCGTCTCACCCCAACCTGTCGCACCTCGTCTCGCCTCAACTTCCGCTGTGCATCACGACCCCCCCGTTTTTACGTGAGGTCGGGATGCACAGCGGAGGTCTGTCGACGAGGGCGAGTCAGCGTAGGTGTCCGGCAGTGGTGATCTCGTCAGGGTCGCTCAGGGGCGGGGTGTTGTCCCGGTGCCCGAGTTCGAGTCGCTCCAGTCCGCGACGAGAGAGCGCCCAGTCTGCCACTGTGGCGGCGGCGTCGTCGAGGTTCACGACGGCGCGCTGGCGGCCCATGTCCGGATTCGACTGGAACGCCCTTAAAACCCGGGCAGCATCAGAGGGCCGAAGGCGCCGCACGTGAGGCTGGGCAGGTCCTGACACCCTGGGGCTTCTGAGCGTCGCAGTGTCCTTGACTCACGCCAGGCGCTCGATCGTGGTTCCGTCGTGGGAGTTGGCGAAGGACTCGTCGTCGTTCCAGGCGACGCGGATCATCTCGCGTAGCACGTCCTCGTCCACGTCCTCGAGCTTGTTGAGGTAGAGGCAGCCTTTGCCGACCTTGTGCTTGCCGAGACGGGCCAACAGGTCCGCGTGGGAGCCGTACGTGGTCAACCCGTACAGGCTGAGCGCGGTCTTCCGCGGGCTGAAGCCCACCTGGAACATCTCACCGGAGTGACCCGTGGGATAGGTGAAGCGCACGTGGCCGAACCCGACCATCGACGGACCCCACATCACCGCCTCCGCCCCGGTTTCCTCACGGAACATCTGCAACAGGGCACGGCCCTGCTCGCGCCGGCGCTCCGGTTCGACCGTCGCCAAGAACTCGTCCACCGACACCTCGGTCACGGTGGTCTTCTGCTGATAGGCCATGGCTGCGCTGCTCCTCAGGGTGTCAGGCGATGATCTGAAACGTGCCGCCGAGGTCGTCGGCCACGGTCGCCACACGTCCGTGGGGTGAGTCCACCGCGGGCTCCACAACGGCACCGCCGAGGGCGAGCACCTGCTCGATCGCCGCATCCGTGTCGGCGACGGCGAAGTAGACGCGCCAGTGAGACGGGACCCCATCGGGAAGGAAGGACGCCGCGTCGAACAGACCGGCGGCGTCGTCGTCGGGTGCCTCGGTGACGTAGCGCATGTCACCTGCGTCGGCGCCCTCGGAGTCCTCGCTCATGGGCACGTTCTGCCACCCGAGGACTGCGGCGTAGAAGGCTGCGTCGGCGTCGAAG
>JAUNTT010000214.1 GCA_030538555.1 Micrococcus sp. | reverse complement strand
CACGCCGTCACTAGCCCTGCTAGCCCTGTCAGGCCTTCTCAGCCCGCTGGCCCTGTCAGGCCTGTCAGTCCTGACCAGGCCTTTCAGGCTTTGTCAGGCCGCTGTCCGTGTCAGCCCTCGCAGGCCGTCGCGAACTCCTCCTGCGCGGCCGCCGAGTCGGTGACGTCGATCTCCGGGACGTCGATCTCGTCGTCGGAGGCACTCACCTCGGGGTCGTCGTGGACGACAGCGGAGGTCTCCAGGAACGGCTCGTTGATTCGCTCCAGCAGGTCCTTGTGCTCGCCGTCGGCGTTCTCGGCCAGGTCGCGGATCCGCTGGCTCAGCAGGTTGACCTCACCCCAGGAGGCGGGGTCGGAGACCTCGCCGGCCTCGAGCGCGTCGCGGGCCGCGTCGGAGCGGTCGGCCAGCGTGTTGCCGGGGTTCTGGAAGAAGCCCGCGCAGATCTCGTCGGACATCTCACCGCCCGCGGCGCCGTCCTGGCCCCCGGCAGTGCTGGCGTCCATGTCCGCCTCGGTGTCCGTCGCCTCGTCGTCCTCGGCGTCGGCGTCAGCGCCCGTCTCCGCCTCCTGCGTGGCGGTGGGGCTGGTGGCCTCGGTCACGCGGGCCGGGCCGTCGTTGGTGGTGCAGCCGGCCAGCGTCAGGCCGAGCACCATGGTCAGGCTGATGGTGGTCTTGCGCATTCGTCCATATCCTCTCGTCGTCATCTGCAGCAGTGATTGGGCAGCCCCCTCGCTGCGACCGTCCATCGTGCCACACCCCGCCATGGCGCTCTCGCCGGAAGCCCACCGGGGGCGGTCCGGCGCCGCCAGCGTCCCCACCTAGCATGACCCCTATGTCCACGAGCACCACCGAACGCGCCAGCCTGGGTCGCTGGACCGTGCCGGCCGCCGTGCTCGTCGTGGCCCTGGTCGTCGCGGTGCCGGTGGCGGCGCTGTCGGGGGCGGCCAGGCCCCTGGAGCTGGGGGACGCCGGTCCGCTCGTTCGCTGGGGCCAGGTGCTCGTCGGCGTGGTGCACGATCTGTCCGCCGCCCTGACGATCGGTCTGCTCTTCGTCGCCGCCTTCCTCGTCCCCGAGGGCAGTCGCAGCCAACGCCGCGCCACGGCCGCCCGCGCCGCGACCGTCACCGCCGGGATCTGGCTCGTCACGGCCCTGGTCACCCTGGTGCTGACCTTCGGTGAGCTGGCCGGCCTGCCGCCGGGCGCCCCGGGCTACCTGAGTCAGCTGCTGGAGAACGTCTGGTCCCTGGACTACCTGCGGCTGCTCCTCATCGAGGCAGCCATCATCGCGCTGCTGATCCCGCTGGCCTCCTGGGCGCGCACCCGCGCCTCGTTGGCCTGGTCATGCGCGGTGTCGCTCGCCGCCCTCGTGCCCCTCGCGTTCACCGGACATTCCGCCGGCGCCTACGGGCACGACACGGCCGTCAACTCCCTCCTGCTGCACCTGGTCGGGATCACCGTCTGGGTCGGCGGGCTGCTCGCGATCGCCCTGCTGCTGCCGGTGCTCGGCAACGCGCTGGAGGTCACCGTCCGCCGTTTCTCGGTCGTGGCGACCTGGTGCTTCGTGCTCGTGGCCGTCTCCGGCGTCCTCTTCTCCACCATCTCGGTCAGCTCCTTCGACGCGCTGAGCACCCCCTACGGCATCCTCCTCCAGCTCAAGGTCGGCCTGCTGCTCGTGCTCGGCGTCGCCGGCTGGCTCCAGCGACGTCGGATCCTGTCCGCCGGCGTGGACGGGCCCGCGCGCTTCGCGCGCCTCGCTGCCGGCGAAGCCGTCGTCATGGGTCTGGCCGTCGCCGTCGGCGTCGTCCTCTCCCGCACCGCGCCGCCGGTCGAGGCGACCCCCGCGGCCGACACGGTCACCAGGCTGACCGGCTACGCGATGCCGCCGGACTGGTCCTGGGCCCGGATGCTGACCG
>JAUNTT010000063.1 GCA_030538555.1 Micrococcus sp. | reverse complement strand
TCTCACCGGCGGGCGGTCTCAGCGGCGGGTGCCGGTGGCCACGCGGATGACCGCCCGCTCGACGGCGAAGTCCGCGTTGCGGGAACCGCCCTTGACCTCGGCATCGGCCTGGGCGATCCATTCGAGCGCCCGCGCGATCCCCGCCCGGGACCAGTGCCGGGCGGTCTGCTGCACGAACTTCACTTGGAACGGGGCCATGCCCAGCAGCGACGCGAGCTCGGGACCCTGCCCGGGGTGATCGATCATGCGAGCCACCTGCCGGGCCTTGAGCGCCAGAGCCGAGGTGAGCATCACGGGGTGCACCCCGGTGGCCAGGGCGTGGCGCGTCAGGGCTACCGCCCGCACTGGATTGCCATCGAGGGTGGCATCGGCCACCGCGAAGCTCGTGGCCTCGACGCGCCCCCCGTAGTACTGGTCGACGATGTCCCGCGTAACCAGGCCCTCCGTGTCGGCGAGAAGCTGCCGGCAGGCACTGGCGAGATCGGTGAGGGAGCTGCCCGTCGCAGCAACCAGGGCGCGCACGGCGTCGTCCTCGATCCGGCGGTGCGCGTCCTTGAACTCGGCGTAGGCGTACGCGATGCGGTCCTGGTCCTTCTTGATGGCGGCGCACTCGACGACGCTGCCCACCTTCGCCACGGCGTCGAGCAGCTTCTTGCCGCGGTTGCCGCCGGTGTGGCGCAGCACGAGGGTGACGTCGTCGGCGCCGGGCCCCTGTTCCACCAGGGTCAGCGCGTCCTGCAGGAAGGCGTCGTTCATGGACTCGAGGCCCTCGGCCAGGATCAGCGTCGGCTCGGCGAAGAGGGACGGGGAGGCGGCCATCGCCAGCGCCCCGGACTGATACTCGTTGGCCCGGAGTCGGTGGATCTCCAGGGCGCCATGCTGGTCCTCCAGGGCGCGGCGCACGCGATCGGTGACCCAGCGCGCAGCGAAGTCTTCTGGGCCCTTGAGCAGCATGAGCGGGGCGGGCTCGGCGGTGCGCCAGGCCAGCGGGTCGGCGGCGGCGCGCGTGCGCGGAGAGCGGGAGGTGCGTGCGGCGGCCATGGCTCCATCCTAGTTCGCGGGTGGTCGGGGCAGAGGCGCGCGTTCCAGGGTCGCGGCGGTCGGCGGAGATGTGCGTACCCGAGAGCACGTCCGCGCCGTTCAGTGCCGCTCACCGTGTCGACGTCGTGAAGCCCTGGTGCTGATCGGGCACGATCAGGATGGTGCCCGCCTGGTCCGTCCGCGCCACGGGGCCCAGCGTGTCGAGCGTAGCGAGCGTGGTCGCGTGCGGGTGGCCGAAGGGATTGTCGGCGCCCACCGAGATCACGTGCAGGCGGGCCCGGACGGCGCGCGGCAGATCGGCTCCCCCGTTGCGCGCACCATGGTGGGCCACGTGCAGCACATCCACCCCCTCGGGCACGGGGAGCGCATCGGGTGCGCGGCCCGCCACCCAGGTACGCGAGGCCTCAGCTTCCATGTCTCCTGTGAGCAGGACGGTGACACTCCCGGCCGGCGTCTCCACGTCGGCGAGAATCTGGGCGGAGGCGTCGTTCTCGCTCACGGCCTGGTGATTCGCCCACAGTACGCTCCACCGAAGGGCACCGGTCTGTCCCTGTTCGCCCGTGGCCAGACGGTGGGCGCCCGCGGGTGGGGCCTGGGTGGTGAGCGTGGAGTCCGCCGTGGCGTAGTGGACGGCCTGCGGCGCGAGGTCTCCGTTGAGGCCCGAGAGGCCACCGGTGTGATCCTGGTGCAGGTGAGTGAGCAGCACGGCCTCCACGCGGGTGACACCCAGGTCGTCGAGGCAGCGGCGCGCCAGGTCCGGATCCGGACCCACATCCACGACGACGGCGCTGTGCGGTGCACTGCGCAGCACTGTCATGTCTCCCTGGCCGACATCGCAGAACGCCACGCTCCACTGCTCGGGCAGGGCTGCCGCAGGGGGATCGACGAAGACGGCCGCGTAGCCGCCGACGGCTGCTGCCAGAGCCGCCGTGATCAGCGCCGTGACACTGCGTCTGCCCCGGGTGGCCGGATGACGGGCAGGGGCCGCGGTGCGACCCACGCGGTGCACGCGTGCCGTGGTGGTGCGCTCGTGAGCCATCAGCACCAGGATGGCCAGCACCGTGGCCAGCGTGGTGACCCACCAGAGCACGGGCCCGACGGGAGCGTGCGGCCAGTCCCGGAGCGCACCGGGAAGCTGTGAGGTTGTCGTGGCGATCCACCCGATGCCCGCCGAGGGCCATTGGATCAGGAACACCAGCACCGTGGAGACAGCGGGAGCCACCAGGACCAGGGTGGCAGCCAGGGTGCCGAGCACCGTGATAGGAGCCACGAGCGGCGCGGCGAGAAGATTCGCCAGGATCGCGTAGCTGCTCACGGTTCCGGTCATGAGGATGAGCACCGGCTGGCACGCCAGCTGCGCCGAGACGGTGACGGCGAGCGAGACGGACAGCCAGCGCGCGCCCCACGCTGGGAGGACTCGACCCAGGCCGCCGTACAGCAGCGCCTCGGCCGGGCGGGCGGCAAGCAGGATGCCCGTGGTCGCCGCCAGGGAGAGGTGCAGTGCGGGCTCGCGGGCCAGGGGCGGATGGATGAGGATCAGCAGGGTGGCCGCCACGCACAGCAGGGAGAACAGCGAGCGGCCCCGGCCGGTGAACAGGGCGAGCACGCCCAAACCGCCCATCACCGCAGCACGGAGGACGGAGGGTTCCGGTCCCACGATGAGCACGAAGAGCAGCAGGCTGGCCAGCACGGCGGCGGTCACCACGGCGCGTCGTTGGCGTGCCGCGCGCAGCGCGAGGGTCACGGCGGTGGCGATGAGCGCGCAATTGGCGCCGGAGACGGCGGAGAGGTGAGACAGCCCCGAGACCTTCATGGCGTCATCGACGTGAGCACTCTGCGCCGTACGGTCCCCCAGCACCAGGCCCGGAATGAGTTCCGGTGACGCGCCGACGCCGAAGGCCGCGACCTCCTGGAACGCGGCCCGCAACCGGTCCCGCCCCGTGGGTGTCGCCCGTGGCTCCGAGGCTGCGGACTCGGTGCTGAGCTCCCCGGAGAACGCATCGATTCCCGCGCACCGCCCGCGTTGCGGAGCGGTCTGCGCGCGCAGGAACACCGTGCTGCCCGATGCTTCCCCCGTCACAACGGTGCACACGCGATCACCGGGTGTGAGACCGGCCCACGACTCATCACCGCTGAGATGACCGTGGGGTCGGTGCTCGAGGGGCTGCAGCGGATGTCCGTGGGCGTGTGCCTGCACACTCACCGTGACCCGCTGCTGACCGAAGGCGCTCACCTGGGTGGACGGCTCGCCGGTGACCTCCAGCGCGATGCGGTGGCTGCCCACGCCCGAGCGCACGGCGTCCCAGCCGGTGAGCTCATCGCGGGCCCGCTCCTGGGCAACGGAGATCAGCACCAGACCCGCGCAGAGCAGACTCAGCGCGATCATGGCGAGGCTGACGCTGGCCACGCGGCGGGCAGTCCCGGGGCCGCGGCCCCGGGACACCGGGCCTCTCACGCGGCGGCCATCCCGCCGCCCGAGCGCGACGACGCCGAGGAGGGCTGCCGTGCCGAGGAGCACGCAGAGCGCGGACACGAGCAGCGCAGCCTGTGCGGACAGCCCCGGGCCCAGGAGACCTGCGCTGAGGGTGGCCGCGAGCACCGGTGCCCACCGGGCGTCCACGCTCGTGTCGCGACCGGGTGCAGCGAGAGCCAGCACCGCGGTGGCGGCGAGTGAGACGCTGCTCAGCCGGGCTGGGTGCTCGTCCGGTTCGGCGACCTCTCGCGGACGCGGCAGCGCGCTCACGCCGACGACCGCCCAGCCCGAAGCCTCGGCCCGGGTCGCATCACCAGCTCACCTGGTCCCGCAGCCGCTCCAGCGTGGCCGGGCCGATGCCGGGCACTGCCTGCAGGTCGGCCAGACTCTGGAACGGCCCCACGCTCTCCCGGTGGGCCAGGATCTTTGCCGCCGTCTTGGGCCCGACGCCGGGCAGGGTCTCCAGCGCGGCGGCGTCGGCGGTGTTGAGATTGACGGTCCTCGCAGCCGCGCCGCCACCGGAGGCGGAGCCGTGCTGCGCGCTGGCCGCAGGCGCCTCGGCTGCCGATCCTCCCGCGGGTGGGCCCTGTGCTGCGCTGTCCGTGGCTGCCGAGTTCGTGGCTGCCGGGTCAGTGACCGATGTGTCCTGCGCTGGCGTCTTCGCAGCCTGCTCCCCTGCGCTCTGCAGGGCATCGAGCCGCTCCTGGGGTGTGCGCGAGGACGGGATGAGGACCTGCTGTCCGTCCTGCACGGGTGCTGCCATGTTGATGCGGTCCATCCGTGCGGCACGCGTGGGCCCGCCGGCTGCCCGCACCGCGTCGGCCACCCGGGCCCCGGCGGGCACCGTCACGACCGTCGGCTCGTTGACCTCCCCGATCACATGCACCGCCACGGTCTCGACCCCCGTGGGCACCCCGGGTGCTGAGCTGGCCGCCGACGGTGCGGCGGTCGCCAGGGCGGCAGGCCCCGCGTCGTCGGCTTGCGGCGCCGGCGCCGAGGAGGCCGCCGCGGGCGCGGGAGTCGCCGGTCCCAGGGGCGCGGGTGAGGTCAACCAGTGCACGGCCCACCACGCGAGCACCGCGACGCCGAGGCACAGCACGGCCGTGACACTGTAGCGCAGGCGGAACAGCGGGGCGCGCCGCGGTGGCTCCTCCCACGGGGGCTCTGCGGGAGGAGCGTCTGCGGGCGAGGAGTCCAGGGCGGGGACGTGATGCAGCTTCATGGGCCCAGCGTGGAACGGCTGGCTCTGCCGCCGCCCCCTGCCCTCGGCGCGCCGTGGACAACGCACGCACAATCGCGCCCTGTGCAGAAGGAGTTGGGCTCGTCATGGACGTCGCCGGGCTAGAACGGCGAGTCGGTCACCACCACGCCGAGTCCTCCGAGACCCAGATGGGCGGCCAGGACGGCGGGCAGGTCGATCACGGGCACGGGGGTCTCCGAGTACGGGCTCAGCCGCTCGGCCAGGGCCAGGGCGTCGGGACGATTGCCGTAGCCGTGCACCGCGATACGCGCCGGCGCCCCCTCGGCGCGCTCCTGAGCCACCGCCACGAGCCGGTCCTGGGCACGGTCAGCCGAGCGGGTGCGTTCGATCAGCGTGATCTCCCCGTCCTGCAGACCGAGGACCGGTTTGATCTGGAACATCGCACCCAGCAGTCCGGAGAGCGCACTGATGCGACCGCCGCGGCGCAACTGCTCCAGATTCGGGACGGTGAACATCACCGACCCGGACGTCGCCTCGGCCGTGGCCGCCTCGGCGATGCTCTCGGCCGACTGCCCAAAGCCCGCCCGCACGGCGGCGTCGAGCACCGTCCACCCCAGACCGAAGCCGGTGCTCTGCGAGTCCACCACGGTGACCGGGATCGGCGACTGCTCCGCGGCCACCCGTGCCGCGTCCACGGTCCCGGATAGACCGGAGGAGATGTGCACGGACACCGCGCGCGCGTACCCGGCCTGGGCGGCGGCCTCGTACTCCTCGAGGATCCGCCCCGGCGAAGGCCGTGAGGTCTTCACGGCCGTCCCGGTCGCTAGGGCGAAGGGCAGCTCCGCCTGGAGCTCGTCGGATCCCTCCGCGTAGATCTGCTCGCCCACCATCACCGGCATGGGCACCACGCGGATCCCGGCCGCCAGGGGGTGGCGCCGCGTCACCCCCGGCAGCGCAGCGGAGGAATCGGTGATGATGGCCGTGCGGTCACGCCGCGGCGGCTTGAGTCCGTAGCGAGCGCGGCCGACCAGCTGTGCGCGGTGCGCCCGCACGCGCAGCAGGTAGTCCTGCTGCCAGCGCTGGACGGAGTCCTCCGCCATGGCGGAGGTGGGCTCGATTCCGGTCATCGCTCACTCCTCCCGGACTCTCGCACGGCTGGCGGCCGTTGAGCTCAGCGGATCACCAGGTTGACCAACTTGGGGGCGCGCACGATCACCTTGATGATCTCCGCGTCGCCGATGAACGCCTGCACCTTCTCGGAGGCACGCGCCGCCGCCTCCAGGTCTGCCTCGGAGATGTCTGCGGGCACCGAGAGCTGGTCGCGGACCTTGCCCTTGACCTGCACCACGGCGGTCACGGTGTCCTCCACGAGCAGCGCCGGATCCACGGCCGGCCAGCCGGCGCGCGCCACCGAGGGCTCATGGCCCAGCAGCACCCACATGTCCTCGGCGGTGTAGGGGGCGAACAGGGAGAGCATGATCGCCACAACCTCGGCGGCCTCCCGCACGGCCGGATCGGCGGCGCCGGCGCCGGTGTCCGCCTCCTTGCGGGCGGCATTGACCAGCTCCATCCCCTTGGCGATGACCACGTTGAACTTGCCGTCGTCGAGCAGGCGCATCGAGGCGTCCAGGGTCTTGTGGGTGACCTGGCGCAGTCCCACGGCCTGGGACTCGGCCGGCGTCGTCTCGCGGGTCCCGGCGTCGCGGACGTCGCGGGCCAGGCGCCACGCGCGGGCGAGGAACTTCGCCGAGGCCCCCGGCGAGACGTCCGCCCAGTCGACGTCGTCCTCCGGCGGGGAGGCGAAGATCATGGTGAGACGCACCGCGTCCACGCCGAACTCGTCGATCTGCTCGCCGAGGTTCACGCCGTTGCCCAGCGACTTGGACATCGCCTTGCCGCCATTGATGACCTGCCCCTGATTGAGCAGGGAGCGGAAGGGCTCGGTGAACGGGACCAGGCCCATGTCATGCATGGCCTTCGTGAAGAACCGTGCGTAGAGCAGGTGCAGGATCGCGTGCTCGACGCCGCCCACGTACTGATCCACGGGCATCCAGTCCGCCACGGCGTCGGCGTCGAAGATCACGTCCTCGCGCTGCGGCGAGGTGTAGCGCAGGAAGTACCAGGACGAGTCCACGAAGGTGTCCATGGTGTCCGAGTCGCGCTGGGCCGGACCGCCGCACTGCGGGCAGTCCACGCTGCGCCAGGACGTGGCCGCCGCCAGCGGCGACTGTCCCTTGGGCGCAAGCTGTTCGCCCTTGAGGTCCTCGGGCAACCGCACCGGCAGCTGGTCCTCCGGGACGAGGACCTCGCCGCAGTGCTCGCAGTGGATCACGGGGATGGGGGTGCCCCAGAACCGCTGACGGCTCAGCAGCCAATCGCGCAGGCGGTAGTTGGTGGTGGCCTCACCGGTGCCGCGCTGCGCCAGCAGCTCGACGGCACGGGCCACGGCCGCCGTCTTGTCCAGGCCATTGAGCTCCCCGGAGTTCACCAGCACGCCGTCGCCGGCCGTCGCGACGCCGGAGAAGGCCGGATCCTCCTCACCGGTGTCCACCACGGTGCGTACCTCGAGCCCGAGGGCACGGGCGAAGTCAAGGTCGCGCTGGTCGTGGGCGGGCACGGCCATGATGGCGCCGGTCCCGTAGTCGGCCAGCACGTAGTCCGAGGCATAGACGGGGATCCGCTCGCCGGAGAGCGGATTGATCGCGTGACGGCCCAGGAACACGCCGGTCTTGTCTCGCGTGGTGGCCTGGCGCTCGATGTCGGAGACCTTCTTCAGGTCCTCGCGATAGGCCTCCAGCTCGGCGCGCTGCTCCTCGACCACCAGCTCGAGCGCGAGGTCGGCGTCGGCGGCCACGACCATGAACGTGGCGCCGAACAGGGTGTCCGGGCGCGTGGTGAACACGGGCAGCTGCGGTCCGTCCTCCACCTGGAAGAGCACGCGCGCACCCTTCGAGCGGCCGATCCAGTTGCGCTGCATGGCCAGCACCCGCTCGGGCCAGTGCCCCTCGAGCTGCGCCATGTCATCGACCAGGGCGTCCGCGTACTCGGTGATGCGGAAGTACCACTGGTTCAGGGTGCGCTTGGTGACCTCGGCCCCACAGCGCTCACAGTGCCCGTCCACCACCTGCTCGTTGGCGAGCACGGTCTGGTCCTGCGGGCACCAGTTGACGGGCGAGTCCTTCCGGTAGGCGAGACCGCGCCGGTAGAACTGCTGGAACAGCCACTGGGTCCACCGGTAATACTCGGGATCCGAGGTGTGCAACTGCGTGGACCAGTCCACGGCAATGCCGTAGCGCTGGAACGAGGCCTTCTGCGTGTCGATGTTCGCGTAGGTCCACTGCGCCGGATGGGCGTTGCGCTTGATGGCGGCGTTCTCCGCGGGCAGGCCGAAGGAGTCCCACCCCACCGGGTGCAGCACATCCAGGCCCTGCTGCATCCAGTGCCGCACCACCACATCGGCCAGGGCGAACGCCTCGGCGTGGCCCATGTGCAGATCGCCCGAGGGGTAAGGGAACATGTCCACCACGGAGCGCTTTTCCGCGCCATTGTGCAGCGGCGCGAAGGTCTGGGCGGCCTCCCAGTAGCCGGCCCAGCGCTGCTCCACAGCACGCACGTCGTACTCGGCATCCGCGGGAATCTGCGGGGTGGTGGGGGTCGAGGCAGTCTCGCTCACGCTGGGTCAGGGTCCTTCGCACTAGCGGTGGGGGCAGGGCGACGGCCGCCCCCGGTACGGAGACGTCACACGTCATTCTGGTCATTCTACGGGCGGTGACACGGCCTGTCCGGGCGGCGCCGCCACGGCGCGCGGGGCTCAGGTCCAGTCGAGGCTGCGGGCCACGGCCGCCTCCCAGCGGCGGACCCGACGACGGCGCTCACCGGCGTCCATCTGCGGCTCCCACCGCCGGTCGGCTCGCCGTAGCGATTCCAGCTCCTCCTCGTCGCGCCAGACCCCGACCGCCAGACCGGCGGCGTGAGCCGCACCCAGCACTGTGGTCTCGATCTGCGCGGGCCGCACCACCGGCATGCCCAGCAGGTCGGCCTGGAACTGCATGAGTCGATCGTTGACGCTCATGCCGCCGTCCACGGCCAGCTCGGCCGGCGCCGCGCCCGTGTCCTCGGTCAGCGCGGCCATGAGGTCATGGGACTGATACGCGGTGGCGTCCAGGGCGGCGCGCGCCAGATGGGCTTTCGTCGCGTAGCCGGTGAGCCCGGCGATCACGCCGCGAGCATCGGGGCGCCAATAGGGGGCATAGAGACCTGAGAAGGCAGGCACGATCACCACGCCGCCGTCGTCGTCCACGGAGTTCGCCAGGGTCTCCACCTCGGCCGAATCCGCGAT
Organism: Micrococcus sp.; assembly: GCA_030538555.1. GTDB lineage: Bacteria > Actinomycetota > Actinomycetes > Actinomycetales > Micrococcaceae > Micrococcus. The sequence goes on along the minus strand of JAUNTT010000063.1, from coordinate 5,652 downwards.
CATGCCGAGGTTGTCCCGCAGCCATTGCACGAGCGCGCCAGCCACGGCGACCGAGCCTTCGAGAGCGTAGTGCATCGGTTGTTCCTCGCGCTGACTGGCCACCGTGGCCACGAGACCATGCTCCGAGCGGGGCCGCTGCGCACCGGTGTGCTGGAGCATGAACGCGCCGGTGCCATACGTGTTCTTCACGCCGCCGGCGCGATGCAGGCCCTGCCCGTAGGTGGCCGCCTGCTGATCGCCCAGGATGCCAGCGACCGGGACGCCGTCGAGGGCCACGGGCCCCGTGATCTCTCCGAAGCGGCCCACCGAAGGCCGGATCTGCGGTGCCATGGCCTCCCACTGGGCTGCATCCAGGCCGAACACCGCGAGCATGTCCGGGTCCCACTGCCCCGTGTCTAGGTCCATCAGGGAGGTGCGGGAGGCGTTGGTGACGTCGGTGGCGTGCAGGCCGCCGTGGACTCCCCCGGTGAGATTCCAGAGCAGCCAGGAGTCCACCGTCCCCACGCGCAGGGTGCCGGCCCGGGCGGCGGCCTGCGCCTCGGGCACGTGCTCGAGCAGCCAGGCCACCCGGGACGCGGAGAAGTAGGAGGCCAGCGGCAGGCCGGTGCGCTCGCGCACGCAACCCTCGAGGCCCTGCGCGCGCAGCCGGGCCAGCTGGCCCTCGGTGCGGGTGTCCTGCCAGACAATGGCACGATGCAGCGGCTGCCCCGTGCGCGCGTCCCACGCCACCGTGGTCTCGCGCTGGTTGGTGATCCCGACGGCGGCCACATCCGGTGCCCGCAGCCGCGCCCGGGTCAGGGCCAGGCCCATCAGCTCACGCGTGTGCTCCCACAGCTCCAGCGGGTCATGTTCCACCCATCCCGGCTGCGGAAAGTGCTGCCGATGCTCCGCCTGCGCGCGGGCCCGGATGGTCCCCTCCGCATCGACCACGGCCACGCGTGTGGAGGTCGTGCCCTGGTCGATCGCAATGACGTGGCTGGCCTGACTGCTCATGCTGGCCAAGCCTAGCCAGCCGCGATGCAGCGGCATCCTAGGCTGGACCCATGAGTCCCGCGCCCTCCGCCCGCCCCGATGCCGACGCCGCACCCACGCCGGCGCTGAGCTGGCTGCGGCGACTGCGTCCGCAGCGCCCGAGCAGAACGCCTGCGGCGTTCACGGGACACCCGGCACGCGCGCCGCAACACGGGCTGCTCGGCGTCCCCGACCCGGCCAGCGGTCGCGCCACCCGCATGGCGGTCTGGGACTACGCACCGGTGCCCGCTGTGACGACGGGAGGGACAGCCACGATGCCGGACCCGAGCGCCGGGCTGCCGACCCTGCTGTTCGTCCACGGCTTCCGAGGCGATCACCACGGCCTGCAGCTGCTGGCCGAGGCCCTGCCCGAGTTCCGCATCCGCTCTCTGGACCTCCCCGGCTTCGGCGAGTCCCCCGCCTATCCGGACGCCGAGCACACGGTGGCCCATCACGCCGACACCGTCCTTGCCGTGCTGGATGCGCTACGCGCCGAGCGCCCGGTGGGCGGCGTCGCGGTGATCGCCCACTCCTACGGCACCATCGTGGCCGCGCACGCCCTGGTCCGCGATCCCCGCCGGGCGCGCGCGCTCGCGCTGCTCAACCCGATCGCTGCCCCGGCGCTGGATGCCTCCGGTCCACTGCTGGACCGTGCAATGGGGGTGGCTGCCCAGGGCTACTACGAGGCGGCCGCCCGGCTGCCCGGCCGGGCCGCAAACGTGCTCTTGCGCCATCCGCTGATCACCTGGGCCACCACCGTCTTCATGAGCAAGACTGACGATGCACGTGTCCTGGACTACACGCATGACCAGCATCGCCGCTACTTCTCGCAGTTCTCGGATCCCAGAATGCTCGCCCAGTCCTACCGTGCCTCCACCACCGCCTCGGTGGCGGATGTGGCCGGCCAGCTCAGCCTGCCCGTGCTGCTCGTGGCTGGGGCGCGAGATCCCCTGGGCTCCATCGACGCGCAGCAGGCCCTGCACGCCCGGATCGCGGAGGTCTCCCCCCTCGCCCGGCTGGTCATGGTGCCCGACGTCGGCCACCTGCTGCACTACGAGAAGTCCGGCGAGGCCGCCGCCGCGATCCGCCAGTTCCTCGCCGCCCTGCCCGCGTCCGTCGCCGGGCCCGTGCCCGACGCCGAGCCTGCATCCGACGCCGAGCCCAAGCCGCCGACGGCCTAAAGAATTCCCGGCGGGTCCACGCGCACCCGCACGGGCGCCGTGTCTCGGCGCGCGCTGGCGGCGGAGCGGGCCAGGCGCAGCAACCGCACCACCGCGTCGCCGGCCGCATACGGGAACATCACCAGAGCTCGGTGCTGGGCTTCATCCTGAGGCAGCGGCGTCGGCCCGATCCAGGGCAGGGCCGGGGCGGTGTCCGCCACCTCCTGACGGGCCTCCTCGACGAGATCGAGATACTCACGCACCGCCGCGGCAGGGCCAGTCACCTCGGCCCAGCGCCCGGCCGGCGGCAGATGCAAGACACGGCGCTGCTCCAGTTCGGCGCGCGCGTAGCCCTGCGGATCACCGCGGGTCAGGGCCCCGACGGCGGCAGCCTCCTCTGCCGTGACCACGACGCGCCCACCCTGCTCCGCGCCGCGTACCAGACCCGCCGCGGCGAACCACCGGCTCAGCACCCGCACCCCCACATCGAGGCCCTCGTGCTGCAGCTGGGTGTCGCCGTCCAGCAGCAGGGCGGCCGCGTAGCCCCCCGCCACCACCGGCTCGGCACCCGGGGTGGCCACCACGATCGCGGGGCCCGCGGGCACGGTGCCCAGCATGTGCGCGGCCGAGCTGGCGTAGACCGGCACCTGGGGAAAGGCGCGGCCGAGCTCCTCGGCGGTCCGGTCCACCCCGCGCGCCGCGGCGCGCACGGTGCGCCCCGCGCACTCGGGGCAGCGGTAATCGCGCTCACGCTGGCGGCACCAGCGGCAGGTCAGTTCGCCCCGGGCTGCGGCCTGCGCATCGGCGAAGGCGAGGGGGCCAGCGCAGTGGACACAGCGAGCCGGCGTTCGGCAGGTCTGGCACAGCACGGCCGGGATGAAGCCCGCGCGGGCCACGGAAATCAGCACCGGTCCGGCGTCGTGGGAGGTCAGCGCCGAACGGGCCGTGGCCCATGCCGTGTGCGGCAGGCGGGCGCGGCGCGCGTAGGGGTCCCGCGCGCTCTCCCACGAGTCGGCGGTGGCGATCACGAGCGCCCCCACCTGACGCCGTCGGGCACGCGCGACGCTCAGCTCGGCCACCCACCCGGCGTCGACGAGCCGCTGCACCGCCACGCTGCGCCCGGCGCCCAGGAAGAGCAGCCCGCCACCGCTCAGGCTGCGGCGCAGCAGGGCCACGTCGCGCACGTGAAAGTACGGCGCGCGAGGTTCGGCGTAGGTGTCGTCCCCGTCATCGAGCACCACGGTCAGGGCGAGGTCCGGCACGGGAGCCCAGATGGCCGAGCGCGTCCCGACGGCGATCCGCACCTGACCGCGCAGCAGCCGCAGATGCGAGCGGTAGCGGGCAGACTGCCCGTCCTCCGCGGTGAGGCGGGCGAAGCCAGCCGCGCCCACCGTGGCCTCAAGCTGCGTGCTCAGCCGGTCCAGGTCGCGTTGATCCGGGACCACGAGGATCACCCCGCGCCCGGCGGCGGCCACCGCCGCGGCGACCTCCGCCATGACCCGCGCCTCGTTCCAAGGCCCCACCCGGCTGGGCAGCGCCACCGCACCCGCGGGGTCCTGGCCCGTGCGCCAGGCGTCGAGCAGCGCCCCCGCACCGTCGATCTGCCACAGTGCGCTGTCTTCGGGCAGCTCGAACCCGGTCCCCGTCTCCGCCGGCGCGTCGCGATGCTCGGACACCGGGTGGTCCGCGTCGGGCTCTGCGAGCACCTCGCGTTCCACGCCGGCCACGCGCGGCGGCACGGCCGCACGCAGCACATCGGCCACCACACCGGCCTGGCGGGCCGCCACAGCGCGGGCCAGCTCGAGCACCTCGAGGCTCAGCGGCGGGATCGCGGTGAGCACGGCGCGCAGCCGGGTCAGCTCCACCTCGGTGGCACTCTCCGCCACCCGTTCGGTCAACCAGCCGGTGACATCGCGCCCGTTGAAGCGCACGGTCACGCGCGAACCGGCTTGCGCGGCGTCGTCGAGCTCGAAGGGCACCGCATAGTCGAACTCACGGTCCAGGTGTGGCACCGAGGAGTCGATGAGCACGCGCGCCACGGGCAGCTCCGGCCAGCCCTCGGGGCTCTCCGGCAGTCCGCCGGCCCGTACCGGCTCGGCGAGGGAGAACAGGGCGTCGCTGATCGGTCCTCCCGAATCGTTCAGAGACCGGCGGCGGCGCGCAGGGCGTCCACGCGGTTGGTGCGCTCCCACGTGAAGTCGGCGTCCTCGCGGCCGAAGTGGCCGCTCACGGCGGTCTTGCGGTAGATGGGCCGCAGCAGGTTCAGTTCCTTGACGATCGCCAGCGGGCGCAGGTCGAAGACCTCGTTGACGGCGTCGATGATGACCTTCTCGTCCACCGCACCCGTGCCGAAGGTGTCCACGTAGAGCCCCACCGGGCGGGAGGAGCCGATCGCGTAGGCCACCTGGAACTCCGCGCGCTTCGCCAGTCCGGCCGCCACCACGTTCTTGGCCACCCAGCGCATCGCGTAGGCCGCCGAACGGTCCACCTTCGAGGGATCCTTGCCGGAGAACGCGCCGCCGCCGTGGCGGGCCATGCCACCGTAGGTGTCCACGATGATCTTGCGCCCGGTCAGCCCGGCGTCGCCCACGGGGCCGCCGATCACGAACTTGCCGCCGGGATTGATGATCAGACGGGTGTTCGAGGTGTCCAGCCCGGACGTGGCGATGATGGGGCGGATGACGTGCTCGGCGACGTCGGCGCGCAGCTGCTCCTGGTCCACCACGTCGTGGTGCTGGGTGGAGACGACGACGGCCTCGATGGTCTGCGGGCGATGCTGCGCGTCGTAGCCCACCGTGACCTGCGTCTTGCCGTCGGGCAGCAGGTAGGGCATCGGTGAGTTGGTCTGGCGGCGCACGGCGGTCAGGCGCTCGGAGAGACGGTGGGCCAGGTAGATCGGCATCGGCATGAGCACGGGCGTCTCGTCCGTGGCGTAGCCGAACATGATGCCCTGATCGCCGGCGCCCTGCAGGTCCACCTCGTCGGCGGATCCGTATTCGCGGGACTCGAGCGAGCGCATCACACCGGTGTGGATGTCCGAGGACTGCTGGCCGATCGAGATGCTCACGCCGCACTGCGCGCCGTCGAAGCCGTTGGCCGAGGAGTCGTAGCCGATCTCGAGAATGGTGGAGCGCACGATCTGCGGGATCTCCACATAGGCGCTCGTGTTGACCTCGCCGGCCACCTGCACGAGGCCTGTGGTGGTCAGCGTCTCCACGGCCACCTTGGCGGAGGGGTCTGCGGCCAGCAGCGCGTCGAGGATGGCGTCAGAGATCTGATCGCAAATCTTGTCCGGGTGCCCGGCCGTCACGGACTCGGAGGTGAACAGGCGCAGGTCTCCGCCGGAGACGCCCCGGTACTCGTCGGCGGCATGGCTCACGGCGGCAGTCTTCTCGGTCATGCGAACCATTCTAGTGTGGCCGCGGCGTCGCACGCTCGGCGCCGGCTCACTCCTGGGGACGAGTCCGCCGGCTCACTCCTG
>JAUNTT010000213.1 GCA_030538555.1 Micrococcus sp. | reverse complement strand
GGATGAGGCCACGACTGCTCCAGCTCTGTTCGATCGCCTGGACTGCGTACCACCGACGCAGTCGCTCCTCATGCACGCGATCCAACAGCACCTGATGATGTCGCCACGAGAGTTGTGCAACCAGTGGCTGCACAACCTCCAGATCGCCCCACGCAGCCGCAAAGGCACGCATGTACTTGAGGTTGCGGGCAGAGAAGCCCTTGGCATCGGGAAAAGCGCCCGAAGATCGGCCGAAAGTCGGTCGATGACCTTGGTGCCGTAGCCCTCGCGGTCCTGCCGGGTGAGGATCTCGCGACCGACGTGCCAATAGGTCACGACGAGTTCAGAGTTGACGGCGGCAAGCGCCTGGCTTCGGCCCGCTGCTACGCGATCGCGGACGGATGTCAGCAGCTCGCCGTACCACGCGGGCAACGCAGATGCCGGAACAGACGATTCGAGCTGGACGGGATCGGATTCGGGGTGGGACATGGCAGCCTCCTGAGGGGGTGTACGGGGTGGGCGGGGGTGCCCAGCTCCGGTTCATCTTCAGAGTCTCAGGCGCCTCTGACAGTTTCCGCGTCAGGTGCCCAGCACGTCCCCGAGGTCGTAGCTGACCGGCTCATCGAGTTGGTCATAGGTGCACGACTCCGGGTCACGATCCTCACGCCAGCGCACGAACTGGGCCGTATGGCGGAACCGCTCCCCCTCCATGTGGTCGTAGCGCACCTCGACGACGCGTTCGGGGCGCAGCGGCGAACGACAGATCCTTCTTAGCGTTCCAGCGCGAATGGGCCGCGGCGGTCGGCGTCCGCGGGAAGGACTGGTCGCGCAGATCGTCGGATTCATCCGGCGCGGCCCACGACCACGGGTGATCGCTGAAGTCCGTGACCAAGTCCTGCAACTCGACGAACAGTTCACGACGCCGCTCCATCGGGAAGGCGCCAATCACCCCGACCGAGTTCAACTGGCCGTCGTCGGTGTACAACCCCAGCAACAGCGAGCCGATCGCGTCGTCGGTGTCGCGGTAGAGCCGGTAGCCCGCCACCACACAATCGGCGGTGCGCTCGTGCTTGATCTTCCACATGACGCGCTTGTCTTCTTGATAGGGCGCCTCGAGTGGCTTGGCGATCACACCGTCCAACCCTGCACCCTCGAACTGCTCGAACCACCGCTGGGCCTCGTCACGATCCGACGTTGCCCGGGTCAGATAGATGGGTGGCTCGGCGTCCGCCAAAGCCCGCTCGAGCCCGGCTCGACGCTCCGCGAACGGCTTCTCGGCGTAGTTCTCGCTCCCCCACGCGAGCAGATCGAACCCCACGAATGAGGCCGGCATCGACTCCGACAGCTTCTTGATCCGCGACGCCGCCGGATGGATCCGCTGCTGCAGCAGGTCGAAGTTCAACCGGTCACCACGCTCAGGATCGATCAGGATGATCTCGCCGTCGATCACGCACGGATCGGGGAAGTTCGCCTTCACCGCCTCCACCAGTTCGGGGAAGTAGCGCGTCATCGGCTTGGAGTTGCGCGACCCCAGCTCGACCAGGTCGCCCGAGCGCCAGATGATGGTGCGAAAGCCGTCCCACTTGGGCTCGAACAACACGTCGCTGGTTGGGAAGTTCTTCACCGGCTTCGCCAGCATCGGCCCAAATGGCGGCACGATCGGCGTCCCCCACTCGGCGTCGCGCTCGGCCTTGGGGGCGAGGTAGTCCTCATCCGGGCGATCGGCCTTGCGCTTGCTCGGCGGCACGCGCGGCGGTTCGCCGGGCATTTTCGGGTAGTCGGGCGGGAAGTTCAGCTCCCCAAGCCCACGCTCCAGATCGGCCTCCCACAGCCCGAGCGCGCCGGTGACGTCGCCCACGGCGTCCGACATGGACGCCCATGCGCACCCCCGCTCGGCCACGATCGCCGCCGCCGTGTGGACGGTGAAATCGCGCGGGT
>JAUNTT010000001.1:70950-78159 GCA_030538555.1 Micrococcus sp. | reverse complement strand
CTAGAATGACGGTACCAGAAACCGTTGTGTTGCCAATTACACCATACCCCACTGTGGGTCACGTCTCGACTGACCCTCAGCTCATTATTCACAAGCTCGGTGTTCCCGGATCTGCGCCGGCAACGAGTAAGAACTCTACCCCACCCGGGCGGTCACCACAAAATCGGCGCCGCACCGGGTGAGGTGTGCGTTCTCGACCACGTCACCCGGCGCTGTCGAGACTCAGCCCTTGCTCCTGCGCGAACCGCTGAAGTCGAGCCAGGCTCGAGGCGCGGCCCAGGATCTCGAGAGACTCGAACAGCGGCGGGGACACCTTCTGGCCGGTGACCGCCACGCGCACGGGCCCGAAGGCCTGACGGGGCTTGAGCTCGAGTCTGTCGATGAGCGCGGATCGCAGGGCCTGCTCGATCGCCTCGGTGGTGAAGCCGGAGTCCGGCAGGGCTGCCAGGGCGGTGTGGGCGGCGCTCACCGCCGCGCCGAGGTCCGCCGGCATGCCCTTGAGCGCGCCGTCGGCGGTGCGGATCTGGTCATCGGGCTGGAACAGGAAACCCATCATGTTCACGGCCTCACCCAGCAGCGCCACGCGCTCCTGGACGAGCGGAGCTGCGGCGTCGAGAATGTCCCGCTCGCGATCGCTGGGGGTCTCCCCCATCAGCCCGGCGCTCACCAGGTACGGCTCCACCCGGGCGCGGAAGTCCTCGGGAGAGAGCATGCGCATGTGCGTGCCATTGATGGCGATCGCCTTCTTCTCATCGAAGCGGGCCGGATTGGCGAGAACCGTGTGGATGTCGAAGTGCTCCACGAACTGCTCCGGCGTGAAGACGTCCTCATCGGCGGACAGGGACCATCCGAGCAGGGCCAGGTAGTTCAGCAGACCCTCCCGCAGGAAGCCCTTGTCCCGGTGGTGGAACAGATTGGCCTGCGGATCGCGCTTGGACAGCTTCTTGTTGCCCTCACCCATGACGTAGGGCAGGTGACCGAAGACCGGCATGTAGGCGGCCACTCCCACGGCGTGCAGGGCGCGGTAGAGTGCGATCTGCCGCGGCGTCGAGGAGAGCAGGTCCTCGCCGCGCAGCACGTGGGTGATGCCCATCAGGGCGTCGTCCACGGGATTGACCAGGGTGTACAGCGGCGAGCCATCGGCGCGGACGACCACGAAGTCCGGCACCGAGCCGGCCCGGAACGTGATCTCCCCGCGCACCAGGTCATGAAAGGTGATGTCCGTGTCCGGCATGCGCAGCCGCCACACGGGCTGGCGCCCCTCGCCCTCGAAGGCGGCGATCTGCTCCGGGCTGAGGTCTCGGTCGAAGCCGTCGTAGCCCAGCTTCGGGTCCCGCCCGGCCGCCGTGTGGCGCGCCTCGGTCTCCTCGGGGCTCGAATACGACGGGTAGATGTGGCCGCCCGCCTTGAGCTTGTCGATCACCTCTCGGTAGATCTCCCCACGCTGGGACTGACGGTAGGGCCCGTGGGGGCCGCCGACCTCGACGCCCTCGTCCCAGTCGATGCCCAGCCACCGCATGGCCTCGAGCAACTGCTCATACGACTCCTCCGAGTCGCGCTTGGCGTCCGTGTCCTCAATGCGGAACACCAGGGTGCCACCGGTGTGCCGGGCCCAGCCCCAGTTGAAAAGGGCGGTGCGGATCAGCCCCACGTGCGGGGTGCCCGTGGGCGACGGGCAGAACCGCACGCGCACGGGCGTGTCGGCATCGACCTGGGGAACGTCGGCGAAGGGTGCGGAGGCGGTGGCGGGGACGGTCTCGGACGCATCAGTCATAGTGCCCACCACCTTACTCGCCCCCGCCGTCACGACCCGGCCCGGTCCCAGGCCTCAGCCCGCTCCAGGGGTGCGGCGAGCGCGCGGGAGCTCAGCGACGGACCGGCGTCGTGAACTCGCCGATGCCCTCCACGGCCACGGTGACACGCTGGCCCTCGCGGATCAGCCCGACGCCGGCCGGGGTGCCGGTGAGCAGCACATCCCCGGGCAGCAACGTGAAGGCCTCGGAGGCGGCGACCACGATCTCGGCGACGGAGAAGATCATGTCCGCGGTGGTCCCCTCCTGCGCCGGTGCACCATCGAGCGTCGAGGTGATGCGCAGACCTGCCTCGACATCGAGATCGGTCTCGATCCACGGCCCCAACGGGCAGGCGCCGTCGAACCCCTTGGCCCGGGCCCACTGCAGGTCGGTCTTCTGGGTGTCGCGTGCGGTGAGGTCGTTGGCCGCGGTGTAGCCGAAGACGACGTCGCCCACTCGCCCGAGCGGGACGTCCTTGCAGATCGTGCCGATCACCACGGCCAACTCGGCCTCAAAGGAGATCTGGTCGGAGAACGAGGGCAGCGTGACCGGCTCCCCGGGTCCCACCACCGAGGTGTTGGGCTTGAAGAAGAACTGCGGCGAGGTGGGCACGTCGTTGCCCAGCTCGCGAGCGTGATCGGCCCAGTTGCGCCCCACGCCGATGATCTTGGAGCGCGGGATAATGGGCGCCACGAGGCGCACATCGCCCAGGCGGTGCCGCGTGGCCGTGGGCTGGACCCCATGGAAGAACGGGTCCCCTTGCAAGGCCGTGATGGTCAGGTCCTCGACGGCGGCGTCGTCGTCACCCTCCACAAGGCCGTAGGTGGGCTCTGCCTGGTCAACGAATCGTGCAATGCGCATGCCAGACAGCCTAGTGGCCGGTCACCACGGGGGTGACCGGCCACGAGGACGTCGCCGTGCCCTAACAGCAGCGCGAACCGGGGTTGCGCTCCGCGTCGCGGTGCACCTGGACCCAGAACTCGGCCACGCTCATCGGCGGCTCGTCGGGATGGTGGGCTCGATGATGCGCCACATACGCGTCATAGCGAGCCTCACCCGAGAGCTGACGGACCAGCCAGCGCGCCTGTCCCCCGGCGCGCACCACCACACACCAGACTCGCGCCAGGACACCCCAGGCCGAGGCCGTCGAGCTCGCGGCCCGACGAGGACGGTGGACGGAGTCGGCACCCTGGACCACGGCTCAGTGACCTCTCACCGGCTGCTGATCGGCCGGCAGAGCATCCCACTGCTGCTGCAGCTCGCGCTCCTCAGCCGTGGCGATCATGCCCGCCGGAGCGAAGCGACGCGAGGGCATGTACGGATCCTGGTGGTCGATGACCTCCGCTGACCGGAACGCCTTGACCGTGGCGATGACCGACGTCGTGATCACCGTGATGGCCAGGACGAAGAAGACGATGGACAGCGTGCCCTGGATGAAGGTGTTGCGCACCACGGCCTCCATGGCTGCCACCGAGCGGGCCGCGCCCAGTTCCGTGTCCCCCGCAGCCAGCGCCGTGCGGAACGCCTGATGCTGAGCCCAGTAGCCCACCGCGGGCACCGGGGAGAAGATCTTGAACATCGACGCCACCGTGGTCACCACGGTGATGAAGCCCAGCGGCAGCGCCACGATCCACAGCCCGCGGAAGTGCCGACGTCGGGCCACGATGGTCAGCACGATGGCCAGGGCGATCGAGGCGAGCAGCTGATTGGCGATGCCGAACAGCGGGAACAGGGTGTTGATGCCGCCCAACGGGTCGGTGACGCCCATGAGCAGGACAGCACCCCATGCACCCACCATGATGGCGGTGCAGACCCAGGCGCCGATCCGCCAGGAGGTGTCCTTGAACTTCGGCACGACGTTGCCCAGCGAGTCCTGCAGCATGAAGCGCGCCACGCGGGTGCCGGCGTCCACGGCGGTGAGGATGAAGAGCGCCTCGAACATGATGGCGAAGTGGTACCAGAAGCTCATCATCGACTCGCCGCCGATGAGTTGGCCCATGATCAGGGACAGGCCCACGGCCAGCGTCGGGGCTCCGCCCGTACGCGAGACGACCGTCTCCTCACCGACGAGGGCGGCCATGTGGGTCAGGTCATCCGGAGTGAGGTTGACGCCCACGAGACCCAAGCCCATGACGAACTCCGCGGCCCCCTCCGGCGTGCCGCCGGTCAGCGCTGCCGGCGAGTTCATGGCGAAGTAGATGCCGCGGTCGATGGACACGGCGGCGACGAGAGCCATGACGGCGACGAACGCCTCCATCAGCATGCCCCCGTAGCCGATGAACCGCGTCTGGCGCTCCTTTTCGACCATCTTCGGGGTGGTGCCCGAGGCGATGAGCGCATGGAATCCCGAGAGCGCACCACAGGCGATCGTCACGAACAGGAAGGGGAACAGCGAACCCGGCCACACCGGACCCGCCTGGCCGGAGGCGAACTCCGAGATCGCGGGCGCGGTGATCTGCGGCTGGACGATGACGATTGCCAAGGCCAGTCCGGCGATCACGCCGATCTTCATGAACGTGGAGAGGTAGTCACGCGGGGCCAGCAGCAGCCACACGGGCAGCACGGCGGCCACGAAGCCGTAGATGATGATGCCCCACGCGATGGTGACGCGATCCAGCGTAAACAGCTCCACACCCCAGTCGGTCTCGGCGACCCAACCACCGGCCACGATGGCGATCATGAGCAGCACGAAGCCGATGACCGACACCTCGGCGATGCGGCCCGGACGCAGGTAGCGCAGGTACACGCCCATGAACAGCGCGATCGGGATGGTCAGTGCCACCGAGAACACACCCCACGGGGACTCGCCGAGCGCGTTGACCACCACGAGCGCCAGGATCGCAGTGATGATCACCATGATCAGCAGGGTGGCGATGATAGCGGCCGTGCCGCCGACGCGGCCCAGCTCCTCGCGGGCCATCTGGCCCAGCGAACGCCCACCGCGGCGCATCGAGAAGAAGAGGACGAGGTAGTCCTGCACCGCACCGGCCAGGATGACGCCGACGATGATCCAGATGGTGCCCGGCAGGTAGCCCATCTGGGCAGCGAGCACCGGGCCCACGAGCGGGCCGGCGCCGGCGATGGCCGCGAAGTGGTGCCCGTAGAGCACGCGGCGATCCGTGGCGACATAGTCGCGGCCGTCCCCGCGGTACTCGGCTGGGGTCGCGCGGGTGTCGTCCGGGCGGACGATCATGCGCTCGACGTACTTCGAGTAGAAGCGGTAGCCGATGGCAAAGGTTGACACCGCGGCGAAGACGAACCAGATCGCGTTGATCGATTCGCCCCGGTGCAGAGCGAGCGTCATCCAGGCGAAGCCGCCGAGCAGGGCGACGGCGATCCACACGATGATCTTGACGGGGGTCCAGCGAGTGCGGACCGGTGCCTCGACGGGCGGCAGAGCCGCGGGCGAAGCCGACGAACCCTCGGCGGAGGGCGCCGGGGACGTGGAGGGTGAGCTCACGAACGTAAACCCTTTCATGGGTGAGCGGTGTTGACCGGAGGATTGTGCCATACACCACGTCCCACCCGTGCACGCCGCGTCCCACAGCGTCTTTCACGACGCCGGCCGCAGCCGGTGACGTGGTCACAGGCTGCGGCCGGGGGCCGTCGTGGGGCGCTCGCGCGGGATTCAGACCAGGCGGTGCATCCAGCCGTGGGTGTCCTCGGCCTTGCCGGTCTGGATGTCCAGCAGGCGCTGTCGGATGGCCAGGGTCACGTCGGTGCCGCCGGCGGACTCGATCTCGTCATCGCCGTCCAACAGGCGGCCGATGGGGGTCACCACGGCGGCGGTGCCGCACGCGAAGACTTCGGTGATCTCGCCCGAGCGCACGCCCTCAGCCCACTCGTCCAGGGTGATGCGACGTTCCTCGACCTGCATGCCCATGTCCTGACCCAGTTGCAGGATCGAGGAGCGGGTGACGCCCTCGAGGATGGTGCCGGTGAGTTGCGGGGTCACGAGGCGGCCGTCGGCAAAGACGAAGAAAACGTTCATGCCGCCGAGCTCCTCCACGGCATTCTCGTGCGTGGGGTCGAGGAAGAGCACCTGCTTGGCACCCTTCGCCGCAGCCTGCTGCTGCGCCTTCAGGGAGGCCGCGTAGTTACCGCCGCACTTGGCGGAGCCGGTGCCGCCGACGCCGGCGCGGGCGTACTCGCGGGAGACCCAGATGGTGACTGGCTGCAGCTCGCCGCCGAAGTAGTTGCCGGCCGGGGAGGCGATGACCTTGAACGCGAACTCGTGGGCCGAGCGCACCCCCAGGAACCCCTCGGAGGCGTACATGAAGGGGCGCAGGTACAGGGCCTCGCCGTCGCCGCCGGGCACCCACGCGGCGTCCTCGGTGACGAGCTCCTTGACGGCCGCGAGGAAGAGTTCCTCGGGCAGGTTCGGCATCGCCAGACGGTCGGCCGAGCGGTTCAGGCGCGCGGCATTGGCCTCGGGGCGGAACGTCCAGATGGAGCCGTCCTCGTGCTTGTAGGCCTTGAGACCCTCGAAGATCTCCTGGCCGTAGTGCAGCACCGAGGCGGCCGGGGACAGGGTGATGGGGCCGTAGGGCTCGATGCGGGCGTCATGCCACGTGCCGCCCTTGTCATCAAGAGTCCAGTCGATCGAGGCCATGTGATCCGTGAAGTCGGAACCGAAGCCCGGGTTGGCGAGAATCTGCTCGCGCTCGGCATCGGAGGCCTTCGCGTCATGGGGAACTCGGGTGAAGGTGGTCTCAGTCACGGGGCGATCACTCCTGGGGTGTGGGTTCTCGGGCGCTGGTCTCGCGGCGACAGATCGGTGTCGCGCACGCTCGCTACCCCTTGATCATAGTGGCCGCGCCCACACGCGCGGCGATCGCCTCCCCCACCTCGGCGGTGCGCACGGGCTGCGCGGGGTCCTGCTTCTCGAGGGACTCCCACACCGCGCGGTGGATCAGCTGCCCCGCGTCCGGGTGGCCCACGTGTTCGAGCAGCATGGCGGCGGAGAGGATCGCGGCTCTCGGATCGGCGATGCCCTGCCCGGCGATGTCCGGGGCCGAGCCGTGCACGGGCTCGAACATCGAGGGGGCGGTGCCGGTGACGTTGATGTTGGCCGACGCCGCCAGGCCGATGCCGCCGCCGATCGCCGCGGCCAAGTCGGTGAGGATGTCGCCGAAGAGGTTGTCGGTGACGATCACGTCGAAGCGGGCCGGGTCAGTGACCATGAGGATCGTGGCCGCATCCACATGGAGGTAGTCCAGGCTGACCTGCGGGTACTCCTCGGCAACCGCGGCCACGATCCGCTTCCACAGGTGTCCAGCGTGAACGAGCACATTGTGCTTGTGCACGAAGGTCAGCTTCTGCCGCTGCGTCGCGGACGCGCGCTCGAAGGCGTCGCGCACCACGCGCTCGATCCCATACGCAGTATTGACGGAGACCTCGGTGGCGATCTCCTGGT
>JAUNTT010000001.1:46391-70940 GCA_030538555.1 Micrococcus sp. | reverse complement strand
TCCGTGCCGGTCCGCAGGGTGCCGCCATTGCCAGCGTAAGGACCCTCGGTGCCCTCGCGCACCACGGTGAAGTTCACCTCACCAGGCTGGGAGAGCGGGCTCACCGAGCCCGGGTAGAGCCGGGTCGGGCGCAGGTTCACGGCGTGGTCCAGTGCGAATCGCAGCCGCAGCAGCACCTGCCGCTCGATGAGCCCCGAGGGGATCGTCGTGTCATCCGGGGCAGCCCCCACGGCGCCGAAGAGGATGGCGTCATGGCGGCGCAGCGCGGCCAGAGTCTCGTCGTGCAACGCCTCGCCGGTCTCGTGCCAGTGGGCGGCCCCCAGCGCATAGTCCGTGATCTGCGCCGGCGCGGCGTCCGTCGCCTGCAGTGCGGCCTGCAGCACGCTCACCGCCTGCTCCGTGACCTCGGGGCCGATGCCATCGCCGGCGATGACAGCCAGGTTCAGGGGTGCTGCGGGGTCACGATGCTCACTCATGAGCTTCAGCCTAGGGAGATTCCCGACGTCGTCGCGTCCCGCAGCATCCGCCCGCTCAGCATGCGGACGCCTCAGGCGTCGGAGGCCGGGTCCTCGTGGCGCGGGAACACTCCGGCGGGCTGCGGTAGCGCCGTGCCCGGCACCAGGTCCTCGGCGAAGGCGGCGAAGGAACGGGCACCGGTGCCGGAGGCGTTCGTCCGGCCGGCATCGCCCTCGGCGGGGACCCCGAGCAGGTCCAACAGGCGTGCCGCCGATTCCGGCATGACCGGCTGCACCAGCAGGGCCACCCGCCGGACACACTGCAGCGTCACGTACAACACGGTGGCCATGCGCGCCTCGTCCGTCTTGCGCAGCACCCAGGGCTGTTGGTCGGCGAAGTACGCGTTGACCTCGCCGAGCACGCGCCAGGTCTCCTCGAGGCTGCCGTGGAAGTCTTGCACGGCGTAGGCGGTTCGCGAGTGATCGAGCAGCGCGTCCACCTGCGCGAGCACGGCCTGGTCGGCCGGCTCGAGCGGTCCCGGGGCGGGCACCGCGCCGGCGCAGTTCTTGGCCACCATGGACAGCGAGCGCTGCGCGAGGTTGCCGAGGTTGTTGGCCAGGTCCGCGTTCTTGCGGGCGACCACGGCGTCATGGTTGTAGGAGCCGTCGGCGCCGAAGGGGAACTCGCGCAACAGGAAGAAGCGGACGGCGTCGAGACCGTAGCGGGCCACCCAGTCCGACGGTGCCACCACATTGCCCAGAGACTTGGACATCTTCTCGCCGTTGTTGTTGAGGAAGCCGTGGATCATCACGCGCCGGGGCAGCTCGACGCCGGCTGAGAGCAGGAAGGCGGGCCAGAAGATGCAGTGGAACCGGGAGATGTCCTTACCGATGACGTGCACGTCCGCGGGCCAGTATCGCTGGAAGGACGCCGAGGCCGTGTCTGGGTAGCCCACGCCCGTGAGGTAGTTGGTCAACGCGTCCACCCAGACGTACATGACGTGCTCGGCGTGCGAGGACGCCGCGTCTGGGGCCGCGGCGGGCACCGGAATGCCCCAGTCAAAGCTCGTGCGGGAGATCGAGAGGTCCTGCAGCCCGGACTCGACGAAGCGGATGACCTCGTTGAAGCGGCTGCGCGGTGCGGCGAAGTCCGGGTGGGCGGCGTAGTGCTCCAGGAGCCGATCCTGATACGCGGAGAGCCGGAAGAAGTAGGACTCTTCCTCCGTCCAGGTGACCTCAGTACCGGTCTCTAGAGCCCGGCGCACACCGTCCTCGCCGAGCGCGGTCTCCTCCTCGGCGAAGAAGCGCTCATCGCGCACCGAGTACCACCCGGCGTAGCGATCGAGGTAGATGTCGCCGCGCTGAACCATGCGCCGCCACAGCTCCTGGGCGGCAGCATGGTGCTCGGCCTCGGTGGTGCGGATGAAGCGGTCGTAGGCGATGTCCAGGACGTCGTCGTCCATCTCCTGGAAGGCGCTCGCGTTGCGCGTGGCGAGCTCGAGCGGCGTGAGGCCCTCGCGCTGCGCCGTCTGGGCCATCTTCTGGCCGTGCTCGTCCGTGCCCGTCAGGAAGAACACGTCCCGGCCGTCGAGGCGCATGAAGCGCGCCAGGGCATCGGCGCCGACCATCTCGTAGGCATGGCCGATGTGCGGCTGCCCGTTGGGGTAGTGGATCGCCGTGGTCAGGTAGTAGGCGCTGCGCTGTTCCGTCACGGTAGGCGATTCTACGCAAGCGGGCGGGCGGTGGAGCCTGGACGTCTCTCACGCCCCCGCCACCGTGCGGGCAGGGCGGTGAGGATCACGCGACCCTCGTCGTGCTCACGGCGCCAGGCCGCCCAGGGAGCAACGGCCAGCAGACCCGCCCCGAGGAACTCGAGCAGTTCCTCCACGTGGTAGGTGACCATATAGGCCCAGGTGCGCCGCCAGATGTCGAAGATCGCCGGGATCGACTCCACCACGATCGCGCCGAGGAAGAAGATCAGGATGCCGACCACCATCAGCCGCGACGTCGTCGAGGGCAACGTGCGGGCGCTGAGCACAAACAGCCCGATCACGACGAGGGCCACCGGAACGCCCAAGGCCAGCCACTGGAAACTGGCCAGCGGGTTCTCACCGAACAGAGCCGCGTAGACGTCGTCAAAGCGTTCGTGGATCGAGCTCAGCTCATCCAGGCTCATGGCCGTCAGCAGGACACCGGGCAGAAGCCACGCCGCACTGGCCCAGCCGCGCTCGCCCAGAGACCGGCGCCGCAGCATCATCACGGCCAGGAAACCGAGTCCCGCAGCCAGCAGAAGTCCGGTGTTCCACCACGCCGTGAAGTTGGCCTCGTGATTGACGTCGAAGAACTCGCGGTACCACGGCATCTGCCCGGGTCCCAGCCCCAGCGCCACCGGTAGCAGGAAGGAGAACGCGACGATGGCCACGCTGGTCGCGGACAGGGCGACCAGCGGCCAGACCCACAACGGCCGCCGCGGCGCCGGGTCCGGTGGCACGCGCGGCGACGCCCCCGAGGACTCGACGGACCGGGGCGGCTGCCGAGGGTGAGGTGAATGCGACATGAATAGGACATTACGCGCTCTGTTCAGGGTCGCCGCGCACCTCACGCGACGCGCCGCCAGGCGGTCGCTTCCTCTCGCGGCCGCCCCTCGCCCGCTCGCCCTCCGCTGGGTCAGCCGCGCTCGCGCAGGTCGATCTCGGTGGCCTTCTCCGCGTCGATGGCGGAGCGCAGCGAGTCGAGGCTGCCCTCCTGCAGGGGCGCGTCGAGGGTGAGCACGGCCAGCGCCCCGCCGCCTTCGGACTCACGGGAGACGTCCATGCCGGCGATGTTGACCTGCTGCTCGCCCAGGGCCTGACCCAGGGTGCCGACGACGCCGGGCCGGTCGGCATAGCGGAACACCAGGAGGTGGTCGTCGAGCGGGGTCTCGATCTCGAAGCGGTCGATGCCCACGAGCTTCTGCACCTGGCGCCGCCCGGTCAGCGTGCCGACGACGCTGACCTGCTCGCCCTGCGCGCTGGCGCCGCGCACTGTGATGGTGTTGCGGTAGGAGGTGGCCTCGTCCTGGGTAATCAGGCGGGACTCCACGCCGCGCTGCTCGGCGAGCAGCGGTGCGTTCACGTAGGAGACCTGATCGGAGACCACATCGGTGAACACGCCCTTGAGCGCAGCCAGGCGGATGGCCTTGACGTCGTGGGCGGCGATCTCGCCGGCCACCTCGACCTCGACGTCGACGAGCGAGCGCTCGCCGAGCAGCGAGGTGAGCACGCGGCCGAGCTTCTCGGCCAGCGGCAGTCCGGGGCGCACGTCCTGGTGGATGACGCCGCCGGCGACGTTGACGGCGTCGGGCACGAGCTCGCCAGCCAGGGCCAGGCGCACCGACTTCGCGACGGCGACCCCGGCCTTCTCCTGGGCTTCCTCGGTCGAGGCTCCCAGGTGCGGCGTGACGGTCGCCCGGTCGTGCGCGAAGAACGCGAGGTCCGTGGCCGGCTCGGCGGAGAACACGTCGATGCCGGCACCCGCGATCTCGCCGGCCTCCAGGGCAGCGTGCAGGGCGTCCTCGTCGATCAGCCCGCCCCGGGCGACGTTGACGACGACGGCGCTGGGCTTCATGCGCGCGAACTGCTGAGTGGAGAGCATGCCCACCGTCTCCGGGGTCTTGGGCATGTGGATGGTGACGAAGTCGGCGCGCTCGAGCAGGATCTCGAGATCTACGAGCTCGGCGCCGAGCTGCTGAGCGCGGGCGGCGGTGATGTAGGGGTCGAAGGCGACGATCTCCATGCCGAAGGAGCGCATGCGCTCGGCCACCAGGGCGCCGATGCGTCCCAGACCGATGATGCCCAGGGTCTTGCCGTAGAGCTCCACACCCGAGTACTTCGAGCGCTTCCACTCCCCCGCCTTGAGGGCCGCGTTCGCGGGGGCGATGTTGCGCGCGGTCGCCAGGATGTGCCCGCAGGTCAGC
Source organism: Micrococcus sp. (assembly GCA_030538555.1). GTDB lineage: Bacteria > Actinomycetota > Actinomycetes > Actinomycetales > Micrococcaceae > Micrococcus. The sequence goes on along the minus strand of JAUNTT010000001.1, from coordinate 66,530 downwards.
TCGGCCGCCGAGATGATGTTGGAGGTGGGGGCGTTGACGACCATGACGCCGGCCGTGGTGGCAGCGGGGACATCCACGTTGTCCAGCCCGACGCCGGCCCGGGCGATCACCTTCAGTCGCGTGGCCGCCGCGATCGCCTCGTGGTCCATTTGCGTGGCCGAGCGAATGAGAATCGCGTCGGCCTCCGGCAGGGCGGCCAGCAGCTGCTCGCGGTCCGCGCCGTCGGTGTGGCGGACCTCGAAGTCGGGGCCGAGGGCGGCGAGGGTGGCCGGGGAGAGTTCTTCGGCGATCAGGACGACGGGCAGAGCAACGCTCACGGTGGGTTCCTTCGGGCAGGCGGGCGGCAGGGGTCGAGGCGGGGTGAGAGAGACGACGGCGCCGGTCGGCGAGCGAGCTCGGCTGACGCGGCGCCGTCGTGGTGGCGGGGCGATCGGGGTAGCTGTGTCCCCGGCTCAGCGAGCGGCGGTGCCCTCGGTGTAGTCGTCGTTGGAGTCCTTCAGCCACGAGAACATCTGGCGCAGTTCGCGGCCGGTCTTCTCGATCGGGTGCTGCTCGGCGGTGCCGCGCAGCTGCGCGAACTCCGGTGCCCCGGCGCGCTGATCGTCAATGAAGCGGCGGGCGAAGGTGCCGTCCTGGATGTCGGCCAGCACGGCCTTCATGTTCTGCTTCACGGAGGGGTCGATCACCCGCGGGCCGGAGACGTAGTCGCCGTACTCGGCGGTGTCGGAGATGGACCAGCGCTGCTTGGCCAGGCCGCCCTCCACCATGAGGTCCACGATCAGCTTGAGCTCGTGCAACACCTCGAAGTAGGCGATCTCCGGCTGGTAGCCGGCCTCAACCAGGGTCTCGAAGCCGTACTGGATCAGCTGGGAGGCGCCGCCGCAGAGCACGGCTTGCTCGCCGAAGAGATCCGACTCGGTCTCCTCGGTGAAGGTGGTCTCGATGACGCCGGCGCGGGTGCCGCCGATGGCCTTGGCGTAGGACAGGGCCAGTGCCTGGGCCTGACCGGAGGCGTCCTTCTCGACGGCGATCAGGGCGGGCACGCCGCGGCCGGCCTCGAACTCGCGGCGCACCACGTGGCCCGGGCCCTTGGGCGCGACGAGGGCGACGTCCACGCCCTCGGGGGCCTCGATGTAGCCGTAGCGCACGTTGAAGCCGTGGGCGAAGAAGAGCGCGTCGCCCTCCTGCAGGTTGGGGGCGATGTGCTCGGAGTAGACCTCGCCCTGGACCTGGTCCGGGGTGAGGATCATGATGAGGTCCGCCTCGGCGGCCGCGGTGGCCACGTCCACGACGCGCAGGCCCTCGGCCTCGGCCTTGGCACGGGACCTCGAGCCCTCGGCCAGGCCGATGCGCACGTCCACGCCCGAGTCGCGCAGGGACAGCGCATGGGCGTGGCCCTGGGAGCCGTAGCCGATCACGGCGACGGTGCGGCCCTGGATGATCGAGAGGTCGGCGTCGTCGTCGTAGAACTTCGTTGCGGTCATAGCGGAATCTCCTGTGGTGATGCGAAGGGGGCGAGGGACGTGAAGGGGTGGGGCGGGCCGCAGGGCGTCAGCGTGTGAGGGCCCGCTCGGTCATGGAGCGGCTGCCGCGGGCGACCGCGAGGGTGCCGGAGCGGACGAGCTCGCGCACGCCGAAGGGCTCGACGAGCTCGAGGAACGCCTCCAGCTTGTCTCGAGAGCCCGTGGCCTCGATGGTCAGCGAGTCCGGGGCGACGTCCACGATGTGCGCGCGGAACAGCTCCACCGCCTGGACCACCTGCGAGCGGGTGGCCGCATCGGCGCGGACCTTGACGAGCAGGTGGTCGCGCTGCACCGAGGCGTCCGCGGCCAGCTCCACCACCTTGATCACGTTGATCAGCTTGTTCAGCTGCTTGGTGATCTGCTCCAGCGACAGCTCGTCAGCGTCGACGACGACGGTGATGCGGGACAGGCCCGGCACCTCGGTCACGCCGACCGCGAGTGAGTGAATGTTGAAGACGCGGCGGGCGAAGAGCCCGGCCACGCGCGTCAGGACGCCGGGGACGTCCTGGACCAGCACGGAGAGGGTGTGACGCTGGCTGGGAGAGGTCTCAGTCATGCTCAGTCGTTCTCCTCCGTGAAGTCAGGGGTCATGCCCCGGGCCACCTGAATGGCGTCATTGCTCACGCCGGCCGGCACCATGGGCCAGACCATCGAGTCGCGCGAGACCACGAAGTCCACGACGACGGGGCGGTCATTAGTCTCGAGCGCCTGGGTAATGGTGGCGTCCAGCTCCGCCTCGGACTCGCAGCGCAGGCCGAGGGCTCCGTAGGCCTCGGCGAGCTTGACGAAGTCCGGGATGCGCACCGTGCCGTGGCCGGTGTTGAGATCCGTGTTCGAGTACCGCGATTCGTAGAACAGGGTCTGCCACTGACGCACCATGCCCAGCGACGAGTTGTTGATGATCGCGACCTTGATCGGGATGTTGTTGATCATGCAGGTGGCGAGCTCCTGATTGGTCATCTGGAAGCAGCCGTCACCGTCGATGGCCCAGACCACGCGCTCCGGGTCCGCGACCTTCGCGCCCATCGCGGCGGGCACTGAGTAGCCCATGGTGCCCAACCCGGCCGAATTCAGCCACTGCCGGGAGCGCTCGTACTGCACGAACTGCGCGGACCACATCTGGTGCTGGCCGACCCCGGCCGCGTAGATGGCCTCCGGACCGGTCAGCTCCGAGATGCGCTGGATGACCTTCTGCGGGGCCATCAGGCCGTCGTCGGTGGCGGTCCAGCCCAGGGGGTAGGTGGAGCGCAGCCGGTTCAGCAGGGCCCACCACCCGGTGAGATCGGGCATGCCCACGCCGTGGCGGTCGCGGCGCAGCTCCTCGGTGAGGTCCGGGATGATCTCGGCGAGATCGCCCACGATCGGCACATCGGCGGTGCGGTTCTTCGAGATCTCCGCGGGGTCCACGTCGGCGTGGATGACCTTGGCACCGGGGGCGAAGGAGGACAGCAGCCCCGTGACGCGGTCATCAAAGCGCGCGCCCAGGGTGATGAGCAGATCGGACTGCTGCAGCCCGGCCACAGCGCCCACTGAGCCGTGCATGCCGGGCATGCCCAGGTGCAGCTCGTGGGAATCCGGGAACACGCCGCGTGCGGTGAGCGTAGTGACGACGGGGATGCCCGTCAGTTCCGCGAGCTCGCGCAGCTGCTCCGCCGCGTCGGCGCGGGCCACGCCACCGCCGACGTACAGCACGGGCCGGCGGGACTGGCGGATGAGCTCGGCGGCGGCGCGGATCTGACGGGGATGCCCCCGGCGCACGGGACGGTAACCAGGCAGCTCGAGCCGCGGCGGCCACGAGAAGTCGGCCATGCCCACCTGGGCGTCCTTCGTGACGTCGATCAGCACCGGACCCGGTCGGCCCGTGCTGGCGATGTGGAACGCCTCGGCGAGCGCCTGGGGAACGTCCTCGGCGCGGGTGACGAGGCGGGAGTGCTTGGTGATGGGCATCGTGATGCCGACCGTGTCCGCCTCTTGGAAGGCGTCGGTGCCGATGACGCCCGAGTTCACCTGGCCCGTGATGAAGACCACGGCCTGGGAATCCATGTGCGCATCGGCGATGGCGGTGACCAGGTTGGTGGCACCGGGACCGGAGGTGGCGATCGCCACGCCGGTCTTGCCGGTGGCGAGGTAGTAGCCCTGCGCCGCGTGACCGGCTCCCTGCTCATGCCGCACCAGGATGTGGCGGATCTGGGAAGAGTCCATAAGCGGGTCATAGGTGGGCAGGATGGCGCCACCCGGCAGACCGAAGATGTCGGTGACCCCGAGCTCCTCGAGGGAGCGCACGATGGCCTCGGATCCGGACATGCGGATCGGCTCGACCCGCGCGTTCGGTCCGGGAACCTGCGGCTCGACCGTGTCGCGGCGGGCCTCGGGGGCGTCGGCATTCCTCGTGCGCCCGCCCGCGGCGGCCATGGCCGCGGGTGTGACGCTCTGGGTCGTGCTCACAGGGCACCTCAGCTTTCGAACTGTGTGGGTGTCGAACTGTACGGGGCAGCACCGTACCGGCACCTCCCCATGCCGTGCCGGATGCACGTCATCGAGAGTCCGTCGGCGGGAGTGCCTCAAGTATGGTCATCGGGCGCACGCGTTTCCTACGGGCGCCGCCCGGCGTCCCACGATACGGACTCACCGCGCGGCTACCCGCGTTCGCGCACGGGGTCGTGTCACATTCGCGCGGCCGTGCCCGCTTCCCCGTACCACTGATGGAGCAGGGTTCCGGAGTGATCAACGACACAGAAATCCGCGCGGGCTCCGGGACGCAGCACCCCCCGGTCTTGCCACCCCAGCGCCCGCGCGGGGGCGGCGGTGGCGGCCCGCACGGCGGCGTCGAGATCCACGCCCGCCGCGATCGCGGCGCGCACCGCCCGGTCCATCGTCAGGGTGGATCCGGCGAGCGCGGACGTGCCGGTCACGGTGGCAGTGCCGCGGGCCACGGTGACGGGGAGGGTACCCAGCACGTACGCCCCGTCCGGGGCTGCCGCGGCTGCCATGGCGTCGGTGACCAAGACCCAGCGCTCGCCCACTCGGGAGGCGGTCTCGGCGACGACCGCCGGGTGCAGGTGCAGTCCATCCACGATGGACTCCACCGCCACGCGGGGGTCCTGCAGCAGCGCCAGGCTGGGACCGGGTTCACGGTGGTGAGGGGCACGCGCGGCATTGAAGAGGTGGGTGGCCACCGTGGCACCGGCGTCGATCGCAGCGCGTGTCTGGTCATACGTGGCATCGGTGTGGCCGATGGCCACCCGGACGCCGGCAGCCACCAGCCGTCGAGTGGCCTCGAGAGCCCCGGGCAATTCGGGCGCCAGGGTCACCATGGCCAGCGTGCCCTGAGCTGCCGCTAGCAGCGCGTCGACGTCGTCGGGCTGCGGTGGCCCGAGCAGCTCGGCGGGATGGGCTCCGCAGTGGCGAGCGGACAGCCACGGCCCTTCCAGGTGCAGACCCAGGACGGTGCCGTCCTGGACCAGCGGGACGAGGGCGTGCACCTGCGCGACGAGCCGGTCCACGCGGTCGGTCACGAGCGAGGCCAGCATCGCTGAGGTGCCATGCGCGCGATGGGCTGCAACGGCCTGCCGCCCCGCGTCGGCGCCCTCGGTGAAGGCCGCTCCCCCACCGCCGTGGCAGTGGATGTCCACGAAGCCCGGAGTGAGCCAGGCTCCCGCCCCGGTCCTGTCATGGATCTCGACCACGTCCAGTGCCTGGAGCCGAGCGGGAGGCGCACCCTCGCCGAGCTCCGCGATCAGGCCTTCCTCGATCACGAGCCAGGCATTCTCGAGGGTTCCGTCCCCCGTGACGGCGCGGGGCGCGCGCAGCAGACGCGGGGCGGTCCCGTGCGAGACCGCTGCGGTGTCATCGGGGGTGGGCAGGCTCATGCTCAGAAACCCTGCCACGGTGGCTTGGCATCCCAGACCTGACGGTAGTAGTCCGCCAGGTCGAGCTTGGCCGCCGCGGCCTCGTCCACCAGGACAGTCACGTGGGGGTGCAGCTGCAGGGCCGTGGCGGGCCAGCGCGCCGACACGGCCCCCTCCACGAGCTGCGCGACGGCGGTGGCCTTGCCGGGGCCCAAGGCCAGGACCACGAGATGCCGAGCATCCAGGATGGTGGCGATGCCCTGTGTCAGACAGTGCGTGGGCACCTGGGTGGGGTCATCATCGAAGAAGCGGGCGTTGTCCTTGCGGGTCTGCGGGGTCAAGGTCTTGACCCGGGTGCGGGAGCCCAACGACGATCCCGGTTCGTTGAAGGCGATATGCCCGTCCGATCCCAGTCCGAGGATCTGCACGTCCACACCCCCGGCTGCCTGGATCGCCGCCTCGAATTCGGCGGCGGCTGCCGGCAGGTCGTCCACGCGAACTCCCTGTGGGGCGTGGACGGCATCCTCGCGCAGATCGGTGAGCTCCATCAGTTCGCGGCGGATCACCTCGGCATAGGACTGCGGATGCCCGGCGGGCAGTCCCACGTACTCGTCGAGCAAGAATCCCGTGCAGCCGGCCAGGCTGAAGCGCCCGAGCTGCACCCGGCGCCCGAGTTCACGGTAGAGACCCAGGGGTGAGGAGCCGGTGGCCAACCCCAGCACGGCTGAGGCGTCCTGGAGTACGGCCTGCTCGACGATGTCGGCTCCCCAGCCGGCAATCTGCTCGGGGCTGGAGCCGATCACGACTTCCATGCCGGAGCTCCATCGCCGGGTGTGGGGTGCTCCAGGGCAGCGACGAACCACGAGGTCACCGTGCTCGGATGGGTGATGGCGGTCCCGACCACCACGGCATCGGCCCCCGCCCTGCGCGCGGCCGATGCCTGATCCGGGGCATGGATCCGTCCTTCCGCGATCACCAGCGCCTGCGGCAGAGCCTGTCTGATCTCGCGCACCAACGCGAGGTCCGGCCCGGCCGTGGCGTCCCGTGCCGTGGTGTAGCCGGCCAGGGTGGTCCCCAGCACATCAGCGCCGGCGTCATGAGCGGCCCGGGCAGCCTCGAGCGAGTCACAGTCCGCCATGACGAGGACGCCGCGCTGATGCAGCGGGGCCACCACATCGGCGAACGCCGAGCCGTCGGGTCGCGCCCGCAGCGTGGCGTCCACGGCCACGATGTGGGCACCGGCCTCCGCGCAGGCCAGCGCATGGTCCACCGACGGGGTGATGTAAACGCCTTCATCCCCGTCCTTCCAGAGACCGATGATGGGCACGCTCACGCGCTGGGCGGTGGCGGCGATGTCGTCGACGCCTTGGACGCGCACGGCACAGGCACCGCCGGTGACGACAGCCTCGGCCATGCGCGCCATGGTCGCAGGAGTGCGCAGGGGTTCACCAGGGTAGGCCTGGCAGGACACGATCAGCCCGCCGCGCAGTCGCTGGGCGAGGTTCAGGGGCGGTTGCATGGTCATCACGAGTCCTGACTGCGGTGGACGGGAGCCCCGAGGAGTGAGGCCTGGGCAGGGGGCCAGTGACGCTGAGCTGCGGTACCGCGAGCGGCGTAGATCGCCGCACCCCACAGGGCAGCCTCCGGGCCGAGCTGGGAGCGGACGCGCTGCGTGTGCACGACGGCGTCCATCGCCTCGTGCTCCACTCCGGCCTCGATCCCGTCCCACCACGGCTGGGGGGCCCGGCACAGGCTGCCACCGATCACCACCCGATCAGGATCACACACATTCAGGGCCATGCCGATGGCCCGTCCCAGGGCTCGTCCTGCAGTGGCCAGCACCTCGATGGCGGCTGGCTCGCCGGTGCCCGCCCGCCGGCTGACCTCTGCGGCATCCACTCCGGCGGCGTCGTCGGGAAGACCGACGCGCCGGGCATAGGCCGCGGCCACGCCCGAACCGGACGCCACAGCCTCGACGTGCCCCTGGCGCCCGCACGAACAGCGCAACCCGGCCGCCTCGGGCACACACACATGGCCCAGATGACCCGCCACACCGTGGGAACCCTGCTGGGGCACGCCGTCGTCCACGAGCGCTGCGCCGAGCCCCGTGCCCACCGTGACCACTAAGACCCGGCGTGCCCCGCGGCCCGCGCCGAGGCTCGCCTCTCCCACGCCGTGCGCGTGGACATCGTTGAGGACCGTGCACGGCAGACCCGTGTGCTGCGTCAGCTCAGCGGCCAGCGCGGTGCCGGCCCACCCGGGGAGCAGGCGGGTGGCATGGGTGATCGCTCCGGTCGCTGGATCTACGACCCCGGCACTCGCCACGGCGATCGACCCGGGCTCATCCCCTCGTTCACGGGCCTCGTTCGCGAGCTGCCCGGCCAGGCTCACCACGTGGCGCAGCACTGTCGGCCCGCCGCGCTGCGCGGGGGTGGGGGTCTGGCGCAGCACCGTCGTCTCACCGGCACCGTGGGTGTCGAGGGTGGCGAGATCCAGCACCGCACCGGCGATCTTGGTCCCTCCGATGTCCAGGGCGATCACCGGTTGTCCCGGCTCGGCGCTACCCGCACCGGGCTCAGCGCACATCGTAGGCCTCCAGCAGCTCTCGGATGGCCGGACGGTGCTGCTCGGTCAGCGGAGTCAGCGGCGGATGCATGGCGTTGGTGGCGAAGACACCGAGCTGCTGCAGGGCGGTCTTGAACGCCCCGATGCCCTGCGCGGGACCCACGCGGTCCCGCACGGAGAAGACGATCTCGAAGATTCCGGCGAGACGGTCCTGTTCGCGGCGCACCGTCTCCCAGTCCCCCGCCAGCGCCGCCCGGTGCATGCGGACATAGCCACCGGGATCCACATTGGCCAGTCCCGGCACTGCACCATGACCGCCGGCCAGATACGCACCGTCCACCACCACCTCATGCCCGGTCAGCAGACTCAACCCCGACCCCGACGCCGCGTTGAACCGCGCGAGGCGTCGGAAGGACACATCGTCCCCGGAGGAGTCCTTCACGCCCACGATCACGCGGTCCTCGGCGAGCGCCATGAGCGCCTCCGGGCTGATCTTGTAATGGGTGCACACGGGAATGTCATAGGCCCAGACCGGAACGGCGCTGAGTGCGGCCACCTGGCGGAAGTGCTCATCGACCTCCACGGGCCCCGTGATGGCGTAAAACGGGGCCGTAGCCACGACGCCAGCCACCGGCCGACGCGAGACCTCCTCGAGCAGGGGTCGCATGGCCCCCACCTGCGTGTCGATCACTCCCGCCAGGACCGGCACCTGACCGGCCACCATGTCCAGAATGGCGTCGAGGATCTGCAGTCGGCGAGCAGGGTCCATGAAGACGGTCTCCGAGGACGACCCCAGTGCGAACAGCCCGTCCACGCCAGCCTCGAGCAGGCGCGTGACGAGCGCCTCCAGCGAGCGCAGATCGAGGTTCCCCGCTGCATCCAGGGGCGTCAGTACGGGGGGCACGACGCCGGTCAGGGCAGTGTTCATGATTCTCAGGATCCTTGTCGAGGTGTCAGGGGGGTGGGGTGCGGCGGCACGGCCACCCGGGTCAGAGCAGGGTCGGTGTGGCGGAGAGCAGCGTGCGGGTGTACTCGTGCTGCGGGTCCGTGAGTACCTCGGCGGCGGGACCCAGCTCCACGATTTTCCCGCTGTTCATGACGGCCACCCGGTCGGAGATGTAGCGCACGGTCTGGATGTCGTGGGAAATGAAGACCAGTCCCAGGCCGAGCTGTGCTTTGAGGTCGGTGAGCAGATTCAGCACTTGGGCGCGCACAGAGACATCCAGGGCCGACGTCGGCTCGTCGGCCACGATCACCTCGGGTTCCAGGGTCAGGGCGCGCGCGATGGCCACACGCTGACGCTGTCCGCCGGAGATGTGGCGGGGCAGCACGTCCAGCGCCGAGGACGGCAGGCCCACGAGGTCCATCAGCTCGCTGACGCGTCGCTGCCGGCTGGCCGGGTCACCGATGCCGTGGACCCGTAGCGGGTCCAGGAGCTGCTCGCGCACGAGCATGCGCGGGTTCAGCGCGGTGGCAGGGTCCTGGAAGACCACGGACACCGCCCGCCCGAGACGACGCCGGGCCCGGCCGGAGCTGCTCAGGGGCTTGCCGTGGAAGAACACCTCACCGGAGGTCGGCTTCTGCAGGCCGACCATGACCCGCGCCAGCGTTGACTTTCCGCAGCCCGACTCTCCCACGATGCCCAGGGTCTGACCCGCGGGTACTGCGATGTCCACTCCGGCCACGGCGTGCACCTTGTCCGGTCGGAAGATCTTGCCGGTGCGTGCGGTGTGCACCACGTGGACCTCGCGCAGGTCGAGCACGGGCCTGCCCGTCTTGCCGCCGACGCTGTCCGCGGCGGAAACGGTGGAGCCGCGGGCCGCGGTGGCGACTCCGGGGCTGGGTTGCTGTGCACGGTTGGTCATCCCCGTCCCTCCTGTCGTGCCGTGAGCTTGGCCTGCTCGAGGTCTGCCGTGCTCGCGACGGCGTGCGTGGTGCCCTGGATGGTGTGCAGGGTCGGCCGCGTGTGCAAGCCGACGTCGGTGAACACCGAGCGCGGCGCGAAGCGATCACCGGGGGCGAAGTCCCGCGGCGAGGGAACCGTGCCGCGCACCTGGTGCAGGCGCTGGGCTCCGGACTCAATCGAGAGCACTGCGCCGAGCAGGCCCCGCGTGTACTCATGCCGAGGATCGGCGAGCACCTCCGAGGTTGTCCCCTGCTCCACCACCTGCCCGGCGTACATCACCGTGACGCGGTGGGCCAGGCGCGCCACGAGGGCGAGGTCATGCGAGACGAAGACCATCGCGAAACCGAGCTCGCGGCGGAGCTCATTGAGCAGTTCGACCACTTGGTGCTGCACGGTGACGTCGAGTGCCGTGGTGGGCTCGTCGGCGATGAGCAGGCGCGGATTGCGCGTGAGCGCCATCGCGATCAGCACGCGCTGACGCTGGCCACCAGAGAGCTCATGCGGATAGGACTTCAGAGTGCGCGCCGGGTCCAGCCCGACGAGCTCCATGAGCTCCCCCGCCTGGCGGCGTCCGCCGCGGCGAATCAGCTGGTGCAGCTGCGTGGAGATCAGCATCGAGGGGTTCAGGGAGGACAGCGCGTCCTGGTAGACCATGGACATGGTGTGCCCGCGCAGGGCATTGAGCTCGCTGCGGGGCATCGTGAGGATGTCCCGGCCGTCCACCCGGATCTCGCCCCGCAGCCGGGCGGTTGGGGGCAGCAGCCCCATGATGGCCATGGCGGTGATGGACTTGCCGCAGCCGGATTCTCCCACCACTCCCATGGTCTCCCCTGGTCGCACAGCGAAGGACACGTCGTCCACGATGTCGATCCCACCATGGGCACCGTCGAACGCGATCGAGAGACCGTCCACGTCCAGGATGGGTGCGGCTGCGGTGTCCTCGAGCACGAGGCGGTCGGTGCGGGATTGCTCGGCGACCTGGAGGCGAGCCAGCGCCGCCTCGAGCCGGCGTGCGGCCTGATCCTCGGCGTCGTCGTCCTCGTCCAGCACCTGAGATGTGGCGAGCGCGGAGTCCTCGGCACCCACGGCGAGGTCCTCGGCCTCCTGCTCGGCGGCGGTGGTGGTGTCGGCGGCGGCAGCCGTGGCGGCGGTGGACCGGGCTCGCGGGCTGGCCAGAGCGTCGGTGAGCCCCTCGGCCAGAACGTTGAGGCTCAGCACGGTGATCAGGATCATCAGCCCGGGAAAGAAGGTCTGCCACCAGTAGCCGGAGAGCAACAGCTGTTTGCCCTCGGACAGGATGTTGCCCCAGGACGGCTCGGGCGGACGGATGCCGGCGTTGATGAAGGACAGGGACGCCTCCAGGACGATGGCGTCGGCCACCAGCACACAGGCGAACACCATCACCGGCGCCACCGTGTTGCGGGCCACGTGCTTGACCAGGATCCTCGGCGTGGAGGCTCCCATCACCCGCGAGGCGGCCACATAGTCCTCCCCGAACTGGCTGAGGACATTGGCACGGATGACGCGGGAGAGCTGCGGGACGTAGATGAAGGCGATCGCGAACGTGATCACCCAGACCGTGTTGCCCCAGACGGCGACGAAGGCCGCCACGAGGGCGATGCCCGGGAAGGACATGACAATGTCGAGCACCCGCATGATGACCTCGGAGGTGGCCCGAGATGCGGTGGCCGCGATGGACCCGACGACGGCGGCGACCACCAGGGCCGAGCCCGTGGCGAGCAGCCCGATCATCAGCGAGTACCGCGCGCCGTAGACCACGCGGGTGAAGATGTCGCGGCCCTGCGCATCGGTGCCGAAGAAGTGCTCGGTGCTGGGCGACAGCACGGCGGTGCCTGTGGCGTAGGGGTCACCGGGGGTCCACCACGGGGCGAACAGCGCGGCCGCGGCCAGAAGGACCAACACGCTCACGGCGATCTTGGACAGCACCGGCAGGCCACTGAGGGGACCGAGGCGGCGCCCCGCGGATCCCTCGAGGCGTGCGGTCATGCGACGTCGCAGCATCAGATGCTCCTGATCCGAGGATTGACGAGGACGTAGAGAACGTCCACGAGGATGTTGATGATGATGAAGGCGATCGCCACGGTCAGCGTCACGCCCTGGACCAGGTTGACGTCATTGCGTGTGACGCCGTCGAGGATGAGCTGGCCCATGCCGCGCAGATTGAAGATGATCTCGATCACCACGGCACCACCCATCAGATAGCCCACCCGCAGACCCAGCACGGTCAGCGGGGTGATCAGGGCGTTGCGCAGCACGTTGCGTGCGATCACCTCGGTGCGGGGCACGCCGTTGCCGATGGCGGTACGCACGTAGTCCTTGTCCAGTTCCTCCACCATGGCCGTGCGCACCACGCGAATCAGCGAGCCGGCCACGGGGACCGCCAGGGCAATGGCGGGCAGCGCCATGTTCCGGACGTAGGTGCCCGGATCGGAGCTGAAGGGGACCCAGCCCATCACCACGGCAGGAAACAGTCCCGCGCCACCGGGGATGGTGCCGAGCCACTGGATCAGCAGGATCGCCAGCCAGAAGGAGGGGGTGGCCAGAGCGGCAATGGAGAGGATGCGGATCAGCTGATCCGGCCAGCGGTCCCGGTAGAGCGCCGCGAGCACACCGAAGATCAGGGCGAGCACCACGGCCAGGGCAAGGCCGAGCAGCGTCAGCTGGAGGGTGACCGGGAACGCGGCGGCAATCCGGTCTGTGACGGCAACGTTGCCGGAGGAGACGCCCAGGTCCAGGCGCAGCAGCCCAGCGAGGAAGTCTCCATAACGGGCGATGAGCGACTGATTCAGCCCCCGGGACTCCCGGTAGGCCTCGAGTGCCTGGGGGGAGGCGGCCTCGCCGAGGGCGAGGCGAGCCGGGTCCACGGGCGAGAGCGACATGACCAGGAACACCAGCAGGCTGACGCCGAGGATCATGATCGGCAGCACGGCCAGGCGCCGTCCGATCAGCCGGAGCAGGGTGGTCACGGGGGAACTCCTCGAGAGGGACGAACTCGGATGGGGACGCGGCAGTCAGGCGGCCACGGGGCGGGCGGACGTGGCGAACGCGAGGGGCCGGTCGATGGTGATCGGCCCCTCGCGATCGTGCCGCAGGGGTTACTGGCGGTTGGAACCGACACCCACGAAGCTCAGCCCGGTCAGGCTGATCGGGGTGAAGTCGCTCAGCGAGTCCGCGTCCCAGGCCGTGGGGGTCTTGCGATGGAACAGCGGGTAGAGCGGCACCTCTTCGGAGACGAGGTCGAAGGCCTCGTGCCAGGTGTCCATCTGCACGCTCTCGTCCGTGGCGCGCAGACCCGTGTCCAACAGCTCCTGCATCGTGGCGTGGGAGTCGCTGCCCTTCCAGTGCATGCGGGAGTCCGTCCACACCTCGGAGCCATACCACCAGCGCATGAGCAGGTCAGCATCGTTGCCGAAGACCGAGGGGTCACCGGGGGCGATGAGGGCGTCGTAAGCCTCGGGCGAGCCGTCAATCGTGTTGTAGGCATCCGAGGACTGGCGTTCACTGAAGTCCACCGTGACCCCGGCGGCCTGGAGGTTCTGCTGGATGATGGGGGTGCAGGCCTTGACCCAGTCATGGTCGGTGGCCATGAGGCGGAAGGAGCTGATGCCGGCTTCCTGGAACAGCTCCCGGGCCTTGTCCTGGTCCTTGGTGTAGACCATGGCGGCTTCCTGGTATGCGGGATGCTCGCGGTGCACGAAGCACGTGGCCGCCTCGGCCTGGCCGCGCAGACCCGTGCCGATGATCTCGTCCATATCGAGTGCATAAAGGAATGCCTGGCGCGCCTTGACGTCCGAGAAGGGTGAGGACTCGGCGTGGTTGAACATCGCGAAGAGCAATCCGAACCCCTGGACCGATTCCACCTCGGAGGAGCCCTCCAGCTGAGGGATGGAGAGGTAGGGCACCGAGTCGATCGCCTGCACCTCCCCGGAACTCAGCGCGTTCGTGCGTGCGGACGGGTCCGGCATGATGTTCCACACCATGGATGCGGCGCGGGCAGGCTTGGGCCCGGAGTAGTCCGCGAACTTCTCAAAGCGCACCGTGCCCGATGACGCGCCGTTGTCGGTCATGGAGTAGGGCCCGGTGCCGACCGGATTGGCGTCGAAGCCCTCGGCATCGGCCTCGACCGCGGCCTGGGGAACGATCTTCACCACGGAGAGCCGTTCGGCGATGACGCCCACCGGGTACGCGAGCTCGAAGGTCACGGTCTTCTCATCCTTGGCCGTGACGCTGGAGATGAACGGGATGAAGCCGGCGTAGAGGGAGTTGTTCTCTTCATCCAAGACACGCTCGAACGAGTAGACGACATCCTCAGCCGTGACGGTCTCGCCATTGTGGAATGTCGCTCCGTCACGCAGCGTGATCTCGAAGCTGGTGTCTGAGCCAGGCTCGGGCAGGGAGTCGGCAAGGGCTGCGTAGACCTCCCGCGTGGCCGGGTCGACCTCGGTCAGCCCCTCCATCGTGTGCCAGTTGGCCGCGATGGTGAGCGCGGAGGTCGTGGTCATGGGGTCGTAGCCATTGGTGCCCAGTTCGTAGGAGATCGAGGCGACGATCTGCCCCTGGTCCCCATTGCCCGTGGTGGGCGTTCTCTCGGCGGCGTCGTCGTCAGACGAGCCGCACGCCGCCAGCGTTGCGGCCAGGCCGGCTGCGGAGGCGGCGATGCCGGAGTAGCGGAGGAAGCTCCGCCGCGAGGTTGAGGCGTCGAATGCACTCATCGGACTCACAACTTTCTCTCGAGGATGACATCGGACATCAGATGTCTGATGTCGGGTAGGCTATGACACGGCTCACACTGAGTCAAGGAGGAGCGACGAGGAAAGGATGTGTCACAGGTGAGGCAAATCCCCACACGGCGGCCCGCCGCAGCGTCCACCACGGAGGCGATCCAGGACTACATCCGCCGCCATCGGCTGGCCCCCGGCTCGCTCATGCCCACCGAGGCCGAGCTCTGCGACGAGATCGGCGTGTCCCGCTCCTCCATCCGCGAGGCGATGCGAGTGCTGGCCACCCTGGACATCGTGGACGTCCGCCACGGCCACGGGACCTTCGTCGGGGAGCTCTCCCTCACCCCCCTGGTCTCGGGGCTCGTCTTCCGCGGCTCCCTAGCCGGAGGCACCATCTCCACGCTGCGCGACGTCGTCCAGCTGCGCACCGCGCTCGACCTGCAGGTCGGCCCCGAGCTCATCGAGTACTACCGCGGGACGACCAACCCGGATCTGCGCGCTCTCGTGGACCAGATGCGCGAGCGCAATGCGCGGGGCGAACACTTCCGTGAGCCCGATCTGCGGTTTCATGAGCTGCTGACCGCACCCCTCGAGAACGAGATCGTGCGCCAGCTGATCACGGCCTTCTGGTCCGTGCACACGGATCTGGTGCCGCTGATCGCCAGCACTCCCTCCGCGGATATGGACGCGACGGTCCAGGCCCACGATGACATCGTCTCAGCCCTCGAAGCCGGGGACGGGCCTGGCTACGACGCGGCCATTCGCGCCCACTACGCACCGCTGAGCGCGCTGATCACCAATCTGGCGCAGGATCAGCCGAGGTAGGCGCCCTCGGCGGCGGAGTGCACGAGCTTCGCGTACTTACCCAGCACGCCGGTGGTGAACTTCGGCGCCACCGGCTCCCAGTCCTTGCGTCGGCACTCAAGCTCGGCGTCGTCGATCTCCACCGCGAGGGTGCGGGCCGCGATGTCCACGGTGATGGTGTCCCCATCGCGCAGCAGGCCGATGGGGCCGCCGTCGGCAGCCTCCGGCGCGATGTGCCCGATGCACAGCCCCGTGGTGCCGCCGGAGAAGCGACCGTCGGTGAGCAGCAGGACGTCCTTGCCCAGCCCTGCGCCCTTGATGGCGCCGGTGATGGCGAGCATCTCGCGCATGCCCGGGCCGCCGCGGGGTCCCTCGTAGCGGATGACGACGACGTCGCCGGCGGTGATGACGCCGTCATCCAGGGCGTCCATGGCGGCCTGCTCACGGTCAAAGACGCGGGCGGTGCCGGTAAAAACGTCGGCGTCGAAGCCGGCGGACTTCACCACCGCACCCTCCGGGGCGAGGTTGCCGCGCAGCACGGTGATCCCGCCGTTGTGGTGCATGGGGTTGTCGAAGGTGCGGATGACGGTGCCATCCACCGGATCCGGATCCAGGGCGCGCAGGTTCTCCGCGAGAGTCTTGCCGGTGACGGTGAGGGCGTCGCCGTGCAGCAGGCCCTCGTCCAGCAGGGCCTTCATCACCACGGGGACCCCGCCGATGCGATCCACGTCCGTCATGACGTACTGCCCGAAGGGCTTGAGGTCGGCGATGTGCGGAACCTTGTCCGCCACGCGGTTGAAGTCCTCGAGCTCCAGATCGACGCCGGCCTCGCGAGCGATGGCCAGCAGGTGCAGCACGGCGTTGGTGGAGCCGCCGAAGGCCATGGTCACGGCGATCGCGTTCTCGAAGGCCTCGCGGGTCAGGATGTCCCGCGCGGTGATGCCGTCGCGCAACAGATTCACGACGGCCTCGCCTGAGCGGCGGGCGAAGACGTCGCGGCGACGATCCGCCGAGGGCGGGGCCGCGGAGCCGGGCAGGGACATACCGAGGGCCTCGCCGATCGACGCCATGGTGTTGGCGGTGTACATGCCGCCGCACGCGCCTTCGCCCGGGACGATGGCCTTCTCGATGCGCGTCAAGTCCTCCTCGGACATCAGTCCGCGCACGCAGGCGCCGACGGCCTCGAAGGCGTCGATGATGGTGACGGTCTTCTCGGTGCCGTCGCTGAGACGCGCGACGCCGGGCATTGTGGAGCCCGCGTAGACGAACACGCTGGCCAGGTCGAGGCGCGCGGCGGCCATGAGCATGCCGGGCAGGGACTTGTCGCAGCCCGCGAGCAGCACGCTGCCGTCCAGGCGCTCGGCCATCATCACGGTCTCCACCGAGTCCGCGATCACCTCCCGGGAGACCAGCGAGAAGTGCATGCCCTCGTGACCCATCGAGATGCCGTCGGACACCGACACGGTGCCGAACTCCAGCGGGAAGCCTCCCGCGGCATGCACGCCGTCCTTCGAGGCCTGGGCGAGGCGATCCAGCGAGAGGTTGCACGGCGTGATCTCGTTCCAGGACGACGCGATGCCGATCTGCGGCTTGCCGAAATCCTCATCCCCCATGCCGACGGCGCGCAGCATGCCGCGCGCCGGAGCGCGATGCCGCCCGTCGGTCACATCGCGGGAACGCGGCTTCATGTTCACATCATCGGAGGCGTCCACGGGGCTGGGCTGTGCGGCATCGGTGCTCATGCGCACATCGTAGTCAGGCCAGCACCACGGCCCGGTCTGCGTGTCCGCACCGCGGACGCGAAGGGGCTCGTACGAGAAAGACAGGGACCAGGACGAGAAAGAGGAGGAGAATCCTCACGGGCTGCAACCCGATTGTGACCTGCAGTGACGTGGATGACAGCACAGTCTCGCGTACGTTGGACTGCATGGATTCCCTCACATTGCAGCGGCGACTGCGAGGGGCGTTCGACGCACGGGTGCTGAACCACGGCGACTACAACCTCGTCTACGGACAGCCCTCCGGCACCGCGACGCCCCTGGTCATCGGGTACCGGCGCCTCCCCCGGGAGCTCGTCCTCTGCCCCGTGGATCCGCGCCGCCCGGATGTCAGCCTCGCGGCGGATCCGGCCGAAATTGTCACGGTGGGGCTGAACAACATCGCCACGCTGGCGGACACCGGCAGCGGCTACCAGCTCGAGACGGTCACGGGGCATCGGACCTGGTTCGAGGTGTCGCCAGCCCCCCGGGTGCCCGTGGGCGACCTCAGCGAGGACGGCACCGCGACGCTGGATCAGGCGGCCGACGCCGCCGACTTCCACGAGTTCATGGGTGAGTTCATGGACCACCTGGACAGCTACTACGCCCAAGTGGACATGCCCCAGCACGCGTGGTAGTGTTTTCTCTCGTTGTACGGAGCGGTCAGCCTCAATGATGGCTCCGAATGACACCTGCACCTCTAGCTCAATTGGCAGAGCATCTGACTCTTAATCAGCAGGTTCCGGGTTCAAGTCCCGGGGGGTGCACTCAGACGAGGCCCCGTCACCGGAAGGTGACGGGGCTTCTCCCGTCTCCAGCCACGGGCGTGGCACGCCCGTGGCTAGCGCCCATGCGCGAATCACGATCGCGCGCGGGGCGCGTCGGCCCGCCTCGTAGTTGCCGATCGTGCCCACGCTCACCTCGATCCGCTTGGCGAACTGCGCCTGGCTCAGACCCGTCATTTCGCGCGCCTTGCGCAGCCTGTCGCCCAAGGTCCACTGAGGGATCATCCCCACTGCTTCGATAGTCATACCGGCAGTGTTGCACACTCTGCCAACGTTGGCGGCTTGACTATCGTGGTGAATCCGATAACCTTGGCGGCATGCGTAGCGAAGTCGCCAACCTTGAGTTGATTCCCACGTCGCAAGCGGCGTCGATCCTCGGCCGTGGCATCAGCACCGTGCACGACATGGTCACCCGTGGCGACCTCACCCCGCGTCTCAAGTCGCCCGGTCTCCGTGGCGCGATGTTCTTCTCGCGGGCGGACGTCGAGGCGCTGCTCACCCCGACCGGGGAGGACGACGCCGCATGATGCCGATGCCGACCTCACACGATCTGACCCCGCTCGGTCCGTGCGGCACATGCGGCGCGGAGACGCTGCACAAGCCCAAGCACCTCTCCACTGCCGTCGTCCCGCCCGGCTTCGCCCACAGCCCGTCCCGGACGTCCAAAACCGGCGTTGTCGAGTGCATGTCATGTCGGCAGGCCCGCCAGAAGCAAGCGCGCAGGAACGCATCCCCGGCCCCTGAGCCTCACGTTTACACCCCGCGCGTGACCGACGCCGGCCATGAGGCGTGGCTGTCCGCACGTCGTCGCCGGATCGCCGAGACCACCCGCCGTGCCCGTGTGGCCACCCTCCGGCAGGTGGCTTTCCAGTGACCGGCCTGTCGCACTTCTTCGCCCGTGTGCAGCTCGCCATCCGCCTCGCGTGCTCCCTGGACACTGAGGCTCTGACTGTGGTCGAGCTGGCCCGCGCTGTGGCCCTCGACCCCCACTCAGACGGCTACCCGGTGTCCGGGGACATGCTGGCCCGTGAGCGCCACGTGAAGACTCACCGCGAGGGGGCACGCCCGTGAGCGTGATCTACGCCCGCGCACGTGACCAGTGGCGCGAGATGCACGCCGAGTACCGCGCCGAGGTCGAGCGCCGTTACCTGCTCGCTGAGGAAGCCACGAACGGCTACATGGTGAACCGCCGAGGCCGTGCCCTCGGCTTAACGGGCTGGGACCTGTTCAACTCCCGCGCGAACAACTTCTACGCCTTCGCGTCCGAGGAACTGCTCGAGCATGTGGCCATATCCGGCCGCGTGACGCTCGCAGACTTCGAGACCGCATGGCTGGACGCTCAAGACCTTCACGGCCCGTCGGAAGGCCTCCTGTCCGATCTGGGGGGGGTATTCGACTGAGCCACTGAGGGCAGCCCAGTGAGGCTGAGGCGGGTGTTGCGACGCCCATGACCCGCCAAAATAGATACTCAAGGGACCGGGTAGTACCAGCCCGCCACAGTCGCGCTGTGGTGGGGGTCAAGACGTTCCACCGTACCGGGGTGGGGCCCCACGACAGCGAGCGACCGTACATCGCGAGCGGTGGGCAATACGGACAGCCACGCTCTCATTCAGGGGCGGGGCCATTCGTGTTGGCCGATTGCGCATTCGGTGCTGTTTGGAGCGTGGCGATTCTTTGGGGAGAGGGACCACGCGCGGACAGGGCCGGGCCCGGCAGGGCACCGCTTGTGTATACACCACCCCGCGCGTGACATCAGGAAGGAAGAGAACATGAGCACCACCTCCGACCCCCGGCGCTCAACACCAGGACCAGAACAGGACATCTGCTGGGCATGCGGGCAGAAGGCATGGATAAAGCACGGGTACTGCAAGCCCTGCACCCTGCGTGGCGAGAACAGCCCGATGATCAGCTGTCAGAAGTGCGGGTGCGTCCGCCGCCGCCAACTCCGGGGACAACAGTCATTCGTCTGCCGCCACTGCCGCCTGGAGGCCGCCCACGCATGACCACAGATCCTCACCACCACCGTCTCCGCCTTCCAAGGCTGCTGACCGATGCCGACGTCGCCTTCATTCTGAACCTCAGCGTGCAGGCCATGCGTGATCTCCGCTCTCGCGGTGGAGGCCCTGACGTGACTCGCCTCGGTGGCCGCGTGCGCTACCATCCCGAGGACGTGGCCGCGTTTCTCGCCGCCCGCCGCGAGGCACCCGCC
>JAUNTT010000001.1:31591-46381 GCA_030538555.1 Micrococcus sp. | reverse complement strand
AGTGGTCCCGCGTCCCGTACCGCACCCGCCAGCACATCAAGCAGCTGCTGCTCGCCCGCGATGGTCTGCGCTGCTGTGTGTGCGGCACGAAGATACCGTCGCCGCAGGTCGCCACCATCGAGCACAAGCGCGAACGCTCCGCCGGCGGCGCGCTGCTGGATCTCGCAAACCTTGGCCTCGCGCATAGCGGATGCAACTACGGCCGTCTCGGTCGCAAGGGCCGCGTGCCGCTGATCGCGGCCGCCGGATTCTTCCGCCGCCCCGCGCCGGCCCATTTTTTTGATGACGAACACGCAGAACACCCCGCGCCCCGCGTTGTTCCCTCCCCCGGGGACTCAGAAAAAACGGGCGGAACCGCATGACCACGCCAAAAATCGGGGGTGAGGCCCTGCCGTTCACCCCGTCAGACCAGACCGAATCAGCGCCGATGCTTCCCGGTCTCGACCGGGCGCGCCGAGCCTCCGCAGACATGTCCCAGGCGGCCATGCAGGCGATCAGATCACGCGCCGAGGATGGGCTGATCACGCCCCTGGATGAGGCGCTGACCTCCCTGGTTCTCGCCACTGCCTCGAAGCTCGACGCAACGGTCGGTCATGGCCGGCCCTCCGGTCGAGCCCGCCTGCTGCAGTCCATGTCCGAGGCGCTCGAGGAACTGCCCGCCCCGGATACCGCAGGCCCCGGGCTGCTCGCCGCTTACCTCGCCTCGCTGCTGGGCACCGAGGCTGAACAGGCCCGGTCCGCCTCTGCCGAGCCCCTCCCCGCCGTCGATCCTCCCGGCCCGCACGCCGGCATCCAAGAGACCGGCGTGCGGCGCACCCTCCGTGCCCGCGCCGAGGCCGGACTGTCCACGAACGGGTACGCCGCTCACGAGGCCCTCGCTCTCATGGCCGCCCGCGACCTCGACCGCGCCCTCTCCGTGGGCGCCGCATCCGGGTTCGCGCTGCTCTCGTCCGTCATGCAGTCGATCCTCGCTCGCCTGCCCCGCCCTGCCGCCGATGCCGACGCCGGGATGATCGACGCCCTGCTCTCGTCCACGACCGACGACACCCCGAGTCCCTTCACCGTCCTGCCCAACGCCGCCCATCACCCCGAGCGAGACCCAGCCTGGCTCAGCGAGGCAGACGAGATCGCGCAGGTGGCCCGCGCCATGGGCCGCCACCTCATGCCCTGGCAGTACCGAGCCCTCGACGTCGCCACTCAATACAAGCTCGACGCAGGCCACCGCCGCTACCGCTACACGACCGTGATGATCACCGTGCCCCGCCAGTCCGGCAAGACGGATCTGACGATCCCGTGGCAGATCCATCGCTCGATCACGCGCGGCGGTCCCGCGGCTGTTTGGTACACAGCGCAGTCAGGGCAGGACGCCCGGAAACGCATCATGGACCTCATCGAGCGTGTTGAGGGCACCCTGCTGCGGCTGCTGTTCACCGCCAGCAGGTCCAACGGTGCCGAGGGCGTGCGGGCACGGGACCTCGTGGGCTCGCACGTGACGAGGTTCTCCCCCACGTTCTCCGCGCTGCACGGTGAGCACCCGCACCTCGTGACCATGGACGAGGTCTGGCACTACAGCAAGGAGTTGGGCGACGCGCTGCTCGGTGCCGTCGAGCCCGGCCAGATCACTCTCGGCTCCCGCGCTCAAACCGTGCTGATCTCGACCATGGGCACCGTGAACTCGGACTGGATGAACGCCTACGTGGACAAGGGCCGCGCCGCCGTTGACGGGGACCTCTGCTACATCGAGTACAGCCTTCCCGACGAGGCTGACCCGTTCGACCCCTCCGCCTGGTGGCAGTTCCACCCCGCCCTGGGGAACACCATCGCCGAGGAGGACCTCGCCCGCCGCGCCCGCGACGCCGAATCAGACCCCGCGAAGCGCGCAACGTGGCTACGCGCCTACTGCAACCGCGTCGTGTCCAGTGACGGCAGCCTCTTTGACCTGGCCCTCTGGGATGACCTGGCCATGGAAATCCCCGCACCCGAGCCCGGCACGTTCGCCGTGGCCTTCGAGGTCGCCCCGGGCAACGCGGCCGCCGCCGTCGTCGCCGGATGGACCGACGCGAGGACCGGCCGCCCATGCGTGCGGATCATCCACCAGGCCCCTGGCACTGACTGGCTCATCCCCTACCTGGACCAGACCCTGCCCGCAGAGCTGGGCGTGCCCGCGACGCAGGTCCCGCTCACCGCTGACGGTGCCGGTCCTTCCGCCCGCTTCGTGACCAAGCTCCAAGAGATGGGCCACGAGGTCCGCACCCTGAGCATGGCCCAGTTCGGTCAGGCCTGCGAGGCAGTCCTCGCCGCCGCCGGCACAGATGAATCGCTGATCCACGACGGCTCGGACGAGCTGCGCGCGCAGGCCGCCGCCGTCGAGGTCCGCACGAGCAACGGTGTCCGCAGGTTCTCGCGCGAATCCCCCCGCCCCGTGCCCGCGCTGATCGGCGCTGCTGTGGCCCTGTGGTCCCACGAGCACCCCGAGACCGAAGGCTTCACCGGCATCCTCTGATCCCGTGACGCTATCTCCCGCGATGCCCTGCGATGCCACGCACAAGCGGCTGTGACAGCGTGACGACCGTGCGGTGAGCATCGAGGCATGTCGCTGCTCTCCCGCCTGTTCCCCGGCCTCGCGCTCGCCATGCGCGCCGCGTCGAACGAGAGTGCCGGCACGCCCTCACTGGTCACCCTGCCCTCGCGGGCCGCCGGGACTCACACCCACATGGTCAGCGACGACGAGGCCGTGAGCCTCATTCCGATCTACCGGGCGCTGCAGGTCCTCACCACTGCTGCAGCGCAGCTGTCCATCAACGTTGAGCGCGGAGGGGCCGTCATCTCCGGTCGCATCCCCGGCCTGGCCCGCCGCCCCGACCCGGACCTCGACCGCTCTGACTGGATCGAGCAGGCCGTCCTCTCCCTCGCACTCGACGGAAACCTGTTCCTGCGCAAGCTCCGTGGCCATGACGGGACCGTGGTCGCCGCCCGCATCCTCACCCCCCATGAGGTCACCATCACCCGCCACCCCCGCACCGGGGCACTGGCCTACCACTACCGTGGCGAGACGCTCAGTCGGACCGAGATTCACCACCAGACCCTCATGCGCCTGCCCGGCCGTGACCGTGGCATCGGTCCGATCCAGGCCGCCCGCGCCGAGATCAGCGGGGCCCTCGACGTCCGGGACTACGCCTCGACGTGGTTCACCGAGTCTGGTCACCCCATGGGCATGCTCTCCCTGGAAAAGGCACTGACCGAGGACGACGCGAAGGCCGCACGCAATCGCTGGAATGAGGCCGCCGCCGACCCCGACAACCCGACCCGCGTCCGCGTCGTCGGCTCCGGCGCGTCTTATACACCGCTCATGCTCTCCCCCGAGGACGCGCAATGGCTGGAGGTCCGGCAGTTCACCGTGACCGACCTCGCCCGTCTGTTCGGCATCCCCTCCGTGCTCATGCTCGCATCCGTGGACGGCAGCAGCTTGACCTACTCCAACGTGGAACAGGACTGGCTCGCGTTTACCAGATTCACCCTCATGACGTACGTCCGGAAGCTCGAGGAAGCCCTCACCGAGATATCCCCGGCCGGGCAGACGATCCGCTTTGACCTTGAGGTCCTGCTGCGCTCCGACACCCGCAGCCGCTACGAGGCCCACCGCATCGGCATTGAAGCCGGATTCCTCACCGTGGACGAGGTCCGCGAGATCGAGGGCCGCCCGCCGCTGACCGCCGATCAGCGGTCCCGCATGCCCCAGACCACGAAAGAGGTGGCCGCGTGACCATCACGCTCGACCAGATCACCGGCGGTGAGGACGTCGCCGTCCGCTTCGCTGACACACAGCTGCGCTCCACCGATGCTGACGGCAAGCGCACCGTGACCGGCGTGGGCGTGCCCTATGGGCAGGTGTTCGAGACCTCGTTCTTCCGCGAGACCTTCGAGGCGGGCGCGATCGAGGACGACGCCGCCGCCCTGGCCTTCTTCGAGCACCGATCGCCCATCGGCCGGCTGACCGCTTCCCGCGACACCACCGAGGGCCGCGAGGTGACCCTGACCCTGTCCCGCACCGCCACCGCAGACGAGGCCTACACGCTCGCGCAGGACGGTGTCATCCGTGGGCTGTCCGTGGCCTTCCGGCCCGTCGAGTGGCGCGAGGAACACACCGACGACGACGACCGCCCCCTGATCGTCCACACCAAGGTAGAGGTGCGGGAATACAGCCTCGTCGCCTTCCCCGCCTACGCCGCCGCCCGCATCGACCACGTGCGATCCGCCCCCACCACCAAGGAGACCCCCATGACCGTCACCGGAGCCGACAACGCACTCGACCTGTCCAACCTGGTCACCCGCTCCGAGCTGGACGCCGCCACGTCCACGATCACCGACCGCCTCGAGGACGTGCAGCGGAGCCTCACCCCCGCCGCTGGCACTGGCCCGACCGAGGGGCTACAGACCCGCGCCGAGCAGTGGAAGTCTCTGGGCGATTGGGTGCAGTCCATCGCAGACGACAAGCACGCCCGCCACGACGAGGCCGTGACTCTGTACCGGGACATCACCACCTCGGACATTCCCTCGAAGCTGGTCAACACCCCCGGCTTCATCGGTGACCTGACCAAGCGCATCACCGAGCGCCGCCGCTGGCTCAACCGCTTCCGCACCCGCGCGCTGCCGGCCAAGGGCATGAGCGTGGACTACATCCAGACCCGCGTGACCGCGACGGTGGCTGAGCAGTCCCGGCAGCTCGACGCGCTGGCCAAGGGCACCGGGTTCACCGTGACCCCCGCTAGCTCCCCGGTGCGCACCTTCGGCGGCGCTGAGACCGTGGCCCGCCAGGTCATCGACCGTTCCGAGGCCTGGGCCCTCACCGGCATGTTCGAGGCCTTCGCCATGCAGTACGCCCGTGAGACCGAGAACGCCACCCGCTCGCACATCATCGCCGCGCTCGACGCGATCCTCGCTGAGGACGACGCCGAGAAAACGGTGTCCGTGCCCACCGACTTCGGCGCGTTCGACTGGATTGACGCGATCGTGGACTCGTCCGGGCGCTTCGAGGACCTGGGCTACAGCGTGCAGGAACTGGCCGTGTCCCCGGACGTGTTCAAGCGCCTGGCCGCCGAGGCAGGCACGGACGGCCGCCCGCTGCTCACCGTCTCCGGCACCGGCGTGAACGTCGTCGGGCAGATGAACCTCCCCGCAGCCTCCGGCGAACTCATGCGCGTGCCCGTGACCGTGCTCCACGGCTCCCAGGGTCGAGCCCTGTTCTACGACCCTGTCGCGATCGAGACCCTGGAATCCCCCGGCGCGCCGTTCTGGCTCCAGCAGGACCAGGTTCTGAACCTTTCCCGCGACTTCGCGTGCTACGGCTACGTCGCCCACATCACCCCGCACCCGAAGGCCCTCCTGCCCGTCGCGTTTGGTGCGTGATCAGCGTGGACGAGATCGCACTCGACCCGGAAAGTCTCGCTGACCGCCTGGCCCGGCACGTCGGGGCGCCGCGTGCCGGCCGGGACGGCGAAGCGTACCTGGCCGAGTGCGCCGAGGAAGCCGTGGAGCTGGTGCACAGCATCGTGAAGGACCGCCAGGTCCCCGCCGTGATGCTCAACCGTGCCGCCCTCGAAGCGGGCGCGGACCTGTACTGGCGCCGGCAGGCCCGCTCCGGCGTGGCCACGTTCGAGGCCGGGGACTCCATTGAGACCGTC
The DNA here is from genome assembly GCA_030538555.1 of Micrococcus sp. Taxonomy (GTDB): domain Bacteria; phylum Actinomycetota; class Actinomycetes; order Actinomycetales; family Micrococcaceae; genus Micrococcus. The sequence goes on along the minus strand of JAUNTT010000001.1, from coordinate 40,700 downwards.
CGTGTGGCACTCGATCCCGCCCGGCAGGCCCGCGCCGTGCTCGCCCCCTGGCTGGGGGTGCCGATCGCATGAGCCTGGGACACGACCTGGCCGGCATGGCCGCCCGCGCCAAGGGAGCCGTCGAGGACCTGCACGCCGCCGTCACCGTCGAGGTGAACGGCGTCGTGCCGATCCTCACTGAGAACCTCGTGGCCGTGTTGATCCTGCCACCGCGCATCCGCTGGGAGACCTACCACAGCGAGGACATGGACTGGACAGCATTCGTGATCTCCCCGCTGGCCGAGGACACCACCGCAGCTCTCACGCAGCTCTCAGACGTCCTCGACGCGCTCCGCGCGCATGACGTCCTCGACCTTCACGAGGCCGAACCGACCGCGTGGGACACCGAGGGCCGCACATTCAACGGATACATGGCCCGCTTCACCACCTGAGAAATGGCCCGCTTCACCACCTGAGAAGGAGACACACCATGGCAAGCAAGGCACACAAGCTCGGACCCGGCACCCTCACGTTCGGGGCCGAGGGCTCTGAATCCGAGTGGGGCGCGTCCGTCACCGCCGTGACCATCGAGCCCGACGTCGATGAGGGCGACGAGATGCACTTCCTCGACGGCACCTCGGACAACGACGAGGACGTCACCTGGAAGCTGTCCGGGACCGTCGCCCAAAACTTCAACAGATCCTCGCTGCAGATCTGGGCGAAGGAGCAGACCGGGAAGCCGCTGGCCTTCACGTTCCGGCCCCGCAACGACGCCGCCCTGACGATCAAGGGCACCTGCCGCATCCGGCCCGTGTCCATCGGCGGTGACGTCCGCTCGAAGAACACCTCCGATTTCGAGTTCCCCGTCGTGGGCGACTGGGACCACGAGTTCGACACGAACGTCGTGGACGAGCTGGCCTGACCGTGGGCCGCCCGCTGGTCGAGATCGAGGGAGCCCGGCAACTGCGCGCCACGCTGCGCAAGGCCGGGGACTCCATGGAGGACCTGAAGGCCGTGCACAAGGCGGCCGCAGACATTGCGGCCGCCGAGGGCCGACGTCGGGCCCCACGGCAGTCCGGGACTCTCGTCTCCACCATCCGCACCTCGGGCACCAAGACCGGCGCATATGTCCGCGCCGGCTTCGCCAGGGTGCCCTACCCCGGCGTCCAGGAATGGGGCTACCGGACCGGCCGCCCCATCAAGGGTCAGCACTTCCTGACCACCGCAGCGTCCGCCACTGAACCGCAGTGGCGAGAGCTGTACTTCCGGCGCCTGCATCAGGCGCTCAATCAAGTGAAAGGCAAATGACATGGCTATGAACCGCATCGTGACCTACGTTGAACTCGAATCGGGGGAGGTCCTGGGCCCGTTCCGCGTCACGCACCGTCACCGCGCCCGCTGGGAGCAGATGTGCAAGCGCGTCAACCTGGACGCCGAGAGCGCGGCCGCCGACGAGCGCCTCGCGTGGATCGTCTCGACTGCCGAGCCCGACACCCCGATCAACGGCCTGTCCCTCGACGCCTGGCGCGAGCAGGTGTTCGACGCGACGAACCAGAAGGCCGAGGACGGCGAAGCGCAGCGCGGCGGCGACGCCGAGGACGAGGGCGTGAGCCTGGACCCTACCCGCCCGGATCGCTCTGGCGAGTCCTGATCGCCCTCGCCCTGCGCACAGGCATCACCCCCGACGAATGGCTCGACATGGGTGACGCCGCGATCGACACCGCCATCGAGCTGCTGAACGAGCAAGACCAAGAGCAGGAAGGGCAGGCCGGCCATGAAGCGCTCAGCGATTCTCAGCGTCCGTATCCTGGGTGACGCCAAGAGCGCCGCCAAGGCATTCGGGGACACCGAGAAGAAGGCCGGCCTGCTCTCCCGTGGTCTCAAGGGGCTCGGCAAGGGCGCCGCGATCACAGCCGGTGCCATGGCCGCCGGCGTGGGCGTGGCCCTGGCCAAGGGCTTTGGCCGGCTGACCGCGATCGAGAACGCCCAAGCCAAAATGCGTGGCCTGGGCCACGACAGCGCCACCGTCGAGACCATCATGGGCAACGCCCTAGCCAGCGTGAAGGGCACGGCATACGGCCTGGACGACGCGGCAACGGCGGCAGCCGGTGCCGTGGCTGCTGGCATCAAGCCCGGTGCCGAGCTGGAAGGCGTGCTGAAGTCGGTCACGAACTCCGCCGCCGCGTCAGGCTCGACCATGGCCGAAATGGGCCAGATTTACAACAAGGTCGCTGGCTCGAATAAGGCACAAAATGATGTGCTTTCCCAGGTCGCGAATCGTGGTATTCCCATTTATGCCGCGCTGGCGGACGTTATGGGCGTGACCCAAGATGCCGTGTTTGATCTGGCCTCCAAGGGAAAGGTTGATTTCAAGACCTTCGAGAAGGCCATGACTCAGGCTTCCGGCACCGTGGCCGAAGAACTTGGCAGGACCACCACGGGCGCGATCTCGAACTTTGGTGCCGCCGTGTCCCGCTTCGGCGCGACCATGCTCCGTGGCTTCCTGCCCCTGGTGGGCTCTGGGTTCTCCCAGGCCACGGCCATGGTGGATGCCCTGGGCGACGTCGTCGGTCCCGTGTCTGACGCGATCGGGGCCCGCCTCGTGGACGCCGCGACCCGCGCCGGCACCGTCCTGCAAGAGCTCACGTCACACGCGAACGACCTATACGGGCTGTTCTCGTCCTCGGACCTGGCATCCGTGGTAGCTGCCGCGTTCAACATCCCCCCGAACACTCCCCTGCACGCCGCTCTCGTGGCCGCACAGACCGGCGCGGCCGCCGTGATCGAGGCGGTGCAGTTCGGCGGCGGGAAGGGCATCCGTGGGTCTCTGGCCGAGGCCTTCGGCTGGTCCGAGGGCCACCCGCTGCTCGGCTTCCTCGACCAGGCCGCCGCTTTCCTGACCAGCGTGCACGACACGGCCGTGAGCGTGGCGTCCTCGTTCATGTCCGGCTTCGCCCCCGCCCTGGATGCCGTGTCCACGGCCTTCGGACAGCTGGTCGCCGGCGGTCCCGCCGTCCTGGCCTCGATCTCCCCCGTGGGCGCCCTGTTCACCGCCCTGCTGCCCCTGCTGCCCCAGGTCGCCGGCCTGCTGGGCACCGTGGCCGGCGCCGTCGTCTCCGTGCTAGCCGGTATCGTCCCGCTGGCTGCCACCCTCATGGGTGCGCTGATCCCCGCCGTGACCCAGATCGGTGCCGCGTTCCTTGAGGTGGCCACCACCGTGGTCACCTGGCTCGCACCCCAGGTCGAGAAGCTGGCCGGGGCTGTCATCCCGCTGCTGTCCGCCGCGATCGGCGTCGTGGTCCCCGTGATCACCACCCTGGCTCATGTGCTCTCGCAGGTCCTCATCCCTGGCGTGAACGCCGTGATGCCCATCGTGCTCGCGTTCGCCAGTGTGTTGCTCGACTCCGTTGTCGGGGCCGTGAACGGTGTGACCAAGGTCCTCACCGGCGCTGTGGCCCTCGTGGGAGCCCTGTTCAGGGGTGACTGGGCTGGCGTGTGGAACGCGGCCGTGCAGATCGTCACCGGCGTCCTGCAGACCCTGTGGAACGTCGTCAACCTCATGGTGGTGGTCCGCGTCGTCGGCCTCGTGCGCGGCGGCCTGTCAGCCGTGCTGGGCATCTTCCGCACCTCGTGGCAGTCCATCCTCACCGGAGCCCGTACGGCCCTTATGTCGCTCGTGCAGTTCGTGCGCGGCAACCTGCACTCAGCGCAGCTGCTGTTCACCCGTGCCCTGACCACGATCCGCACCGCCGTCACCGCCGCGCTCCAGGCCGTGGTGACCACGATCCGCACCGCCCTGACCTCCGCCCTGACCACGATCCGCAACATCTGGGACAGCATTACCGGACTCACCCGCTCCGCCTGGAATGGTGTGACCTCGATTGTCAATGGCTCTGTGGGCCGCGTCCTCTCTAAGATTGGTTCGATTCCGGGCAAGGTTCGCGCATTCTTTAACGGCGCTGGCAACTGGCTCAAGGACGCCGGTAAGAACATCGTTCAGGGTCTACTCAATGGCGCGGGCTCCATTCTGCCGACGATTGGTAATTTCTTCCTCGATAAAGTGCCTGGCTTCATCAAGGGCCCCTTCAAGAAGGCGCTTGGCATTCACTCCCCCTCGCGGGTGTTCGCATCCTATGGCCGGCACGTCGTGGAGGGCGTGGAGGTGGGCGCTGCCGCCCGCCAGTCCAACGCCGCCCGAGCAATCCGCTCCGTGGCCGGAACAATCCTGACCGCAGGGCAGCGCACCCTCTCCAAGGGGCTCATGGTGCCAGCCGTGCCCGCCACCGCTCCCGGCAGTGGGCGAGGTCAGGGCGGCGGGGACACCATCAACGTGAACGTGGAAGTGGGCCCGGGTGGTGACCCTGTCGAGGTTGGCCGGCAGATCGTGAAGGCGATCAAGCGATACAAGGCGGCGACGTCGTGAGGCCCACGCTGACCATCGGCTCCCGGGCGATCAGTGGCGGGGCCCAATCCACGGTGGCCGCCCACGCTGATCTTGACGTCACCTGGGGCACCAGCAGCGTCTACGACGAGCCTGAGCCCTCGAAGCTGTCCATGTCCGTGTTGTGGCGAGACAACATCGACCCCAATCTGATCCGGCAGGGCACCCCGGTCATGCTCCGCGCGAACGCGGACGGTGCAGCACGCACCGTGTTCGCAGGGCGCATTCAATCCCTCCGCGCCCGGGCTCACGGGCGCGGCCGGCTGACCGTGAACTTCACTGCCGTGGACTCCCTGCAAGAGCTGCGCGCGCACTACGTCCAGACTCGCTGGCCCAGAGACCCCGAAGGGACCACGGACAATTTCAACCGCCTGCTAGCTCAGATCGGCGGGGCAGGCTGGCGCGTCTACGGGCGCGACACCCTGCCCCCGCAGCCGTGGCCCAACGCAGAGACGGTCTACGACAGCATCACCGTCTATACGCTGCTCCGCCGCTACCTCGCACAGTTCGGCCCGCAGGTCACGTTCTGGGACGTGTCCCGCGTGGACCCAGACGGCACTTACCGCCCCGGCCTCCGCGTGGGCTACGCCGCCGCCGTGCAGGAAGGCGACTCCCTCCACGCCAACCCTGGCGGACGGCTCAGCGTCGGGCGCGTCACTCCCGCTGGCCTCAGCCAGGTCCACGCACCAGCCGAGCATGTCCTTCGCGACGTCGAATGGCAGTCGGACGCCGACTCCCTGCGCACCACCTGCCAGATCGGCTACCAGGTCACGCGCACCGAGACGAACGAGGGCACTGGAGAACAGCGGCGGGTCACCTCGCTGAGCGAGGTATCGACCAGCTTGGGCGCGGCCGTGGATGAGCATGGTTCGCGCAGCTTGGAGTTCGTCACGAGCGCGTCAGCGCCCCCGGCAGAGCTGAGGCGGATGGGACGCGCCTGGCTGCAGTACGTCGGCCACGAGTGGTCGCCCGGTGCGCTCACCGTGGAGGACCTCGGAAACCTGGACCCCGCCGCGCAGGCCGCATGCCTGGACGTGGACCTGCGCCGCCGTGCCTGGTGGATCGTGCCCGGGGTCGGCGTGCCCACGCCCCTGGGCGGGCTGTCGTCCATTCGCGGCGTCGCCCTGGGCGGCGAACTGAGCTACACGGGTGAACGCGGCGGGCGCTGGTCCAGCTCAATGACGCTCAAGGATCAGCAGATCATCACCCCCCGCGATTTCACCTTCGAGGACCTGTCCTCACATCACGCCCCCGCGATCTCCGACGCGCCAGCCTCATCCGCTGGCGATGTCCGCTTCGCAGACTTCCTGACCATCAGCCGACTGGAGGCCACCGCATGACGGACGACACCACTCCCGTCTACTCGTTCCCGCTCCCCCCGGATCAGTCGCGCATCTCGACGTTCCCGGGTGAGCTGCGCACGCTCTCCCGGCGACTCGAGGCCCTGCTGCCTGGCGCCCTCGTGTCCACCGCACGCCGGCTGTTCCCGCACGAGATTGCTCGCCAGCTTTCCCCCGCCCTCGACGGCATGACCAAGGCCGCCGACCGCGTGAGCGCACTCACGGGTCAGTGGGAAGCGCGCCTCGAAGCCGTGGAGTCGCGTGACGGCCTGGACCCCGAATCACTCAGTGACGGCCAGGCCGCGAGCCTGATCAGCCAGTCCACCACCCGCACCCGCGCTGCCGTAGACGTGGCCGCGGCTCAAGTCACAGCCATTGCCTCTGCCGGTCATGCCGCGATCGCCGAAGCGCAGGCCGCGACGACCACGGACCTCCACACCCGTATCCGCCTCACCCCAGACGGTCGCACCCGGACCACTCTGCTGTCAGGCCAGCCCGGTCCCGTCTACGCCGTTCCGGGGCACGCCCGCTCCGAGGACCGCATCCGCGTGCTTGAAGGCGAGACCGCGCAGCGCATCACCGCCGCCGCCCCGGGAACGCTCTCAATCTCCACCGTGCACAGCCCCGCCGTGCAGTTCCGGCCCGCCTCCATCGTTCGCGCCCTCGTGTGGCTCGATGACGCGTCCGTGGTGTCCTCCCTGTCGGTCTCCATCCGTCAGACGACGACGCCGACCGTCGTGCAGTGGTCCCGTCCCGCGTCCGCCACTGGCACCCCCCTGCGCACGGGATGGAACCTGCTGACCTGGGGCGCTTCGTCAGGCGTCACGACGGCATGGGGCCAGGCTGTCCGAACCGAGGTGGTGGCCACGACCACGGCGGCGACGTCGATCACCGTTCAGTCCGTCTGGGTGGAATCCCCTCCCAAAGCACAGCTGCTGTTTATCGAGGACCGCGGCTACCGCACGTTCGTAGACAACGGCCTGGCAGACCTGCGCGCCCGGGACATTCCCGTGACGTGGGCCCTGGACCCGCTGCTCAACGGCTCCGCAGTCGGCACCAAGGCTGAGGCCATCACGGATGCCGAGGTGAGTCAGTTCTACGCCGACGGCGATGACGTTTCGATCCACGCCTACGACGGTGCCCGGACGGCGCTGATGTCCATTGAGCAGATTCGCCAGGACACGTTGCTCTCTCACCAGTGGATACAGGATCGCGGGTATGAGCGTGGCCGGTCCTGGCGCGCGGCATGGACGCAGAACAGCGCTCCCAACCACGCGGCCGCCCGGCCCTATTACGCGGCCGCCGCCAGCCCGAACGGCGCGGCGGCGTTGACCGCGTTCCCGTTCCCGACGCCTTGGAACGTGCCGCGTGTGAACCTCCACGGCACGACCCCGGCTCAGATGCAGGCGCACTTCGACACCCTGCGCCGCACTCATGGGCTGATGGTTTGCTACACCCACGGCATCCACGCGGACGGCGGCCCAGACATGACCCCGGCGCAGTGGTCGTCCTTCATGCAGCTGATCGACCAGGGCCAGGCGCAGGGCTGGCTTGAGGGCGTCACGTTCTCCACGCTCATGGAGCGCGCCGGAGGGCTGATGCGCTCATGAACCTTGAAGCACTCCTCACAGTCGAGGCCGGTCTCTTGATCATGGCGCTGATGTCCCTCAGTGGCTTCCTCGCGTGGTTGTGGCCCATCGTGCGCCGGCTGTCCCGATTCCTTGACGACGTGACCGGCTCCCCCGCCCGCCCGGGCACTCCAGCCCGACTGGGCTGGGGCGCACGTCTGGAACGGATCGAGGCCCGCCAAGACACCGGACACGCCCGCATCGCCGCCCTGGAAGCCAAGACCGAGCGGGTGCGCCACCACGTCGAGAACTCCCACACGACGAACCTCCGCGACGACCTCGACGAGCTGCGCGACGAGCTGAAGGCCACCAACGCGCTCGTGACCCGCCTGCACAACCGTCACGGCGGCGACCCGCCACCGCGCCCGAAGCCCTGACCCTCAACCCTCACTCAAAGGAGAACCAACCATGCTGACCAACCTTCCAGCCGCGATTGAAGCCCAGGGTGTGACCGTCGTCCGCGCCCCGAACTGGAACAGCCGCCGGCACGCGCTGCGCGGCGCCGCGCTGACCGGCGTGCGCGGCATCGTGATTCACACGACCGAGACCCGCGATGCCACGTTCGCGGCGTCGAGCAGCGCAGCTCCCACGCTGGGCTTTGTGGCGTCTGGCCTCGGCTATCCGCTGTACAACGTGCTGATCTCCCGGACGGGCGTGGCGCACATCGTGACCGTGGGACAGGCCGCTCACGCGGGAGCGGGCACCTGGCCTGACTCGTCCGCCGGCATCCCGCGGGACCGAGCCAACGAGTGCACCATCGGCGTCAGCCTCGACGCGAACGGCTCCCGCTTCAAGCCCACGGCCGCGCAGCTGGAGACACTGGTCCGCGTCGTCGCCGGCATCCGCGCCCGCGCATCCGGCAACCTGCCCGTGATCATGCACGGCGAGTGGGCGCCGGGCCGCCGCTCGGACCCCACAGGCATCCCCGGCGGATGGACCGCCCTGCGCGCCGCCCTCGCGCGAGGCTGGTGGGCGACCCCGCCACGGATGCGCGTCACCCGTGCGACTCACCTAAACCTCCGCACCGGCCCGGGCGTGAACAACGCCCGCGTGGGCTCTCCCATCCCCGCCCGCACCATCGTGCATCCCACGGGCCGCCGGCAGGGCGACTGGATCGAGCTGCGCACTCAGTGGATGGTGGACAACCGCCCGACCGCTGCCCCCGTGTGGGCGCACGGCCACTACCTCGAGGCGGTGGCCGCATGAGTATGCGCGATCACACCATCGGCCCCGTGACGGGCGCGACGGCGGCGGGTGCCGCCGTCGTGACCGTCCTCGCGTGGGCGCTGACTCATGCCGGCATCGATCTGCCTCACGAGGTGCAGGGCGCGCTCACCGTGCTCGTCGTGCTGCTGTGTGGCTGGGCGGTGCCACCCTCACGCGGCGGCGGCCTCGACAGCCCGACGCAAGGCGCGGTCGGGGACAGCGGTGTAGAGCTGCGTGGTGGCGACTGACGCGTGACCGAGCAAGACCTGGACCGCCCGTAGGTCTCGCTCGGCGCGATAGGCGGCGGACGCGAAGCGGTGCCGCAGCTGGTGCCCCGTGCCCGCGTCTCCAAGCGCCGCAGACAAGCGCTTGGAAACGTAGGCGGCGCTGAGATGCCCGTCGATCCGTCCGGGGAACAGCCAGCCGGCCCCACGTCCGCGCAGCGCGAGCGCGAGCCGTGCCGACAGCGGCACGTCACGCCGCTTGCCGCCCTTCCCGATCACAGTCACCGTCCA
>JAUNTT010000001.1:0-31581 GCA_030538555.1 Micrococcus sp. | reverse complement strand
GGAGTCGGTCACTGTGCAGCGTGGCGATCTCGCACGCCCTCATGCCCGCCTCAGCGCCGCACAAGATCATCACCCGGTCTCGCTCGTCCGCCCGCGCCAGCGCCGCTGTGATCCCGTCCTCCGCCGTGGGCCGGGGCTGGCCTTGCCGTGCCGGTACCGAGGGCAGCGCGGCCGCGACGTCGGTCCGGGTGCGTCCCGTGGCGATCGCCCATGACCAGAACGCCCGGACGGCGCTGCGGTGGCTCCGGCGCGTCTCCTGGTCCCACTCATGGTGAGCGAGCCAGCGCACCAGGTCCTCGGCGTCGAGGGTCCAGGGTGAGCGGTCCGGGTGAGCCCGTGCTAGGCGTCGCAGTTGCGTCCTGCGCAGTGAGACCGTCCCCCAGGCGCGCCCCGCTGCGCGCAGCCAGTCACACCACGCGTCGATCTCTCGCGTGAATGTGCTCATGCCGCACGAGTCAAGCGCGACACGCCGCGAAACTCAAAATCAGCAGGTTCCGGGTTCAAGTCCCGGGGGGTGCACCACACCATGAATGCGAGCCCCGTTCGGCCCCGGCCGAGCGGGGCTCGCGTGCGTGTGCCCTGCCGACGCCGCCTGTGCCACAGTAGTGGACATGAGCACCGCTGAGACCACTCGCCTGTCCCCTGGGGACACCGCCCCCGCCTTCACGTTGCAGGACCAGGACGGACGTCCGGTCTCCCTGCGCGATCACGCGGGCAAGAACGTCATCGTGTACTTCTACCCCGCCGCCTCCACGCCCGGCTGCACCACGCAGGCCTGTGACTTCCGCGACAATCTAGCGGCATTCGCCGCGGACGGCTACGTGGTGCTGGGCATCTCCCCGGACCCGATCGGCAAGATTATCCGCTTCGCCGCCGCCGAGTCCCTGACGTTCCCGCTGCTCTCCGACGAAGACCATGCCGTCGCGGAGGCCTACGGCGCGTGGGGTGAGAAGAAGAACTACGGCAAGGTGTACGAGGGCCTGATTCGCTCGACGATCGTCGTCGGGCCCGACGGCACGGTCACGCTCGCGCAGTACAACGTCAAGGCCACCGGCCATGTGGAGCGGCTGCGCAAGGCGCTGGGCCTGAGCTCCTGAGCGCCTGAACTCCCGGCCCACCGGTCACGCGAGAACACCGAGCGCCCCCGCACGTGCCGCCGCAGCGGATAGACTGCTCAGCGGCACCGCAGCTCAGCATCGCCGCTCTCGGCGGTGCCCGTGCGGGCGTGGCGGAATTGGTAGACGCGCTGGATTTAGGTTCCAGTGTCTTTCACGACGTGAGGGTTCAAGTCCCTCCGCCCGCACCAGACGCCAGGAAAGGGGACCCGTGGAACTGCATCGGCGCCGCGTCCTCAGCCTGGGCCTCGTGGGACTGCTGGGTGCGGCCACCGCGTGCACGCGCGCCCCCGCGCCGCCGGTGCCAGCTCCGGCCACCTCCCCCACTATCCCGACGCCGGCCGCGCCCCGGCCCTTCGTCATCGGCGCGCCGGGTCAGCCGCATCAGGCCGACCCCTTCTTCAGCTGGGACTCCGAGACCTTCCGCCTCTCCCGGCAGCAGTTCGACACGTTGCTCAGCGTCAATCCGCAGACCGGTGAGCCGGCTCCCGGACTGGCCCGGGAGCACCGCGTCAGCAGCGATCTGCTCACGCACACCTTTCTGCTCGAGCCGGGCCGGACGTTCTCCGACGGCTCGCCGTGCGACGCGGCCGCCGTCGTGGCCAATGTGCAGCGCTGGTCCCGGCCCGCCGCACCGGACCTCGCCCACATCCCCTCGCCCTTCGTCTCCGTGTTCGGGGGCTTCCCCGGCGAGACGCGGTCCCGCTTCGCCCAGGTCACGGCCAGCTCGAGCCACACGGTGCGCCTGCGCCTGAGCGCCCCGCTCGAGCACCTGCCCGCCGCGCTGACGTCGCCACAGTTCGGTCTGGTCTCCCCCGCCAGCTGGGGCAGCCAGGACACCGTGGCGCGTCCGGCCTCCGATGCCGCGGGAACGGGACCCTACCGTCGCGCCTCGGTCGAGGAGGTGGGGGCCATGGCTCACGAGCACCCTGCACTGGTCGACACCGATCTGCTGGTGCCCGTCGCCCCGGACGCCGACGACGCCGAGCTGGGTCCCGTGGCCGTCGCCCACTGGGGCCGTGCCTCCACGCGGCTGCGCGAGCTCAGCCGCGGCACCGCGGATGTCATGGACGTGGTGACGCCGGGCCAGCTGCGCCGGCTCGTGGAGACCGGCGCGCAGGTCCTGCAGCGCGACCCGCTCTCGGTGCTCTACCTCGGCATGAACCTCGAGCATCCCGTGCTGGACCAGCTCTATGCGCGCCGCGCGATCGCCCACGGCGTGGACCGCCCGGCGTTGGCCCGCTCCGGGCTCTTCCTCGAAGGCTCCTCGATGGCCCATGACCTCGTGCCGCCCCCGCTGGGGGTGGACGCCGACGGCGCCGAACGCTATGACGTCAATCCCGAGCGCGCGCGCTCGTATCTCGCCCTCGCCGGCTACGAGGGCCAGCCGCTGGAGTTCCTGTACCCCGCCGGGTGGTCGCGGCCCTCCCTGCCCGAGCCGGAAAAGGTGTACGCGCGCATTGCCGCCGATCTCAGCGAGGTCGGGCTGAACATCGTCCCCGTGCCGATCCCCGCGGACGCCGACTACCTTGAGGCCATCCTGAGCCGGCCCAGCCGGGCGCTGCACCTGATGAGCCGCGATGGGCTCTACCGTGACCCCCACGCGTTCCTCGAGCCCGTGTCCCGGTCGTTCGCCGCCGAGACCGCGTACGCCAACGCCCGCGTCCTGCGCTTGCTCGACGACGCCGCCGACGATTCCGGCGAGTCTCGCCTCGAGACCTTCGCACAGATCTGCCGCTCCGTGTCCCTCGACCTTCCGGTGCTGCCGCTGGTTTATCCCATCTCCGCCGTGGCCATCGGCGAACGCGTGCAGTCCTATCCCACCTCGCCGCAGTTGGACGAGCATTGGCGCGACATTCGCGCCTGAGCAGCACCGGGTCGGTAGTACAGTGAGGGCCGAGCGACCATCGCGCCTCGGTGCCGGTGAGCCCTGCGGTGCGGGGTGCGCCAGGGCCCCGCGGCGCCCCCTTTTCTGACACGCAATGGGAGACAGCCCCGTGACTTCGCAGACCACCGCCACGCACGACGTCGTCCTGATCGGCGGCGGCATCATGTCCGCCACCCTCGGCACCCTGCTGCGGCGTCTCGAGCCGAGCTGGTCCATCGCGCTGTACGAGAACCTGGACCAGGCCGGTCTGGAGTCCTCGGACCCGTGGAACAACGCGGGGACGGGCCACGCCGCCCTGTGCGAGCTCAACTACGCTCCCCTGGGCCAGGATGGCCGCGTGGATCCCACCAAGGCGCTGGGCATCAATGAGCAGTTCTGGCAGTCTCGCCAGCTGTGGGCCTCGCTCGTGAAGAACGGCACGCTGAAGGACCCGCGGTCCTTCATCAACCCGCTGCCGCACATGTCCTTCGTGTGGGGTGACGATCACGCCACCTACCTGCAGAAGCGCTACGACGCGATGAAGCCGCAGCCCCTGTTCTCTCACATGGAGCACACCGAGGACGGCGACGTCATCGGTGAGTGGGCGCCGCTGCTGATGCAGGGCCGCACGCCCGGTCAGCGGGTGGCGGCCTCGCGCTTCGTCGGTGGCACGGACGTGGACTTCGGCTCCCTGACCCGCCAGCTCGTCTCCCACCTGGCCACCGAGGGCGTGGACGTGCGCTTCGGCCACAAGGTGACCGGCCTGCAGCGCGGCACCGACGGCCGCTGGGAGGTCACGGTGAAGAACCGTGCCGCCGGTGAGACCCTCGTGGATCGCGCCCGCTTCGTGTTCATCGGTGCCGGTGGCGGCGCCCTGCACCTGTTGCAGAACTCGGGCATCCCCGAGGCCAAGGGCTTCGGCGGCTTCCCCGTCTCCGGTCAGTTCCTGCGCTGCACGGACGAGGCCGTGGTGGGTCAGCACATGGCCAAGGTCTATGGTCAGGCGGCCGTCGGCGCTCCGCCGATGTCCGTGCCCCACCTGGACACCCGCTTCGTCAACGGCAAGCGCTCGTTGCTCTTCGGCCCCTACGCCGGGTTCTCCACCAACTTCCTCAAGTCCGGTTCCTACCTGGACCTGCCCCTGTCCGTGCGTCCGCACAACCTGGTGCCCATGCTGGCGGTGGCGAAGCACAACTTCGACCTCACCAAGTACCTCGTCACCGAGGTGCTCAAGTCGCAGGAGAAGAAGGTCGAGGCGCTGCAGGACTTCTACCCGGAGGCCACCGGCGGCGACTGGGAGCTGATCACCGCCGGTCAGCGCGTGCAGGTGATGAAGAAGGACAAGGTCAAGAAGGGCATCCTGCAGTTCGGCACCGAGGTCGTCACCCATGCCGACGGCTCGATCGGTGCTCTGCTCGGCGCCTCCCCCGGCGCCTCGACGGCCACCTCCATCATGTTCACGCTGCTGCAGCGCTGCTTCCCCGCGAAGATGGACGCGTGGTCCTCGCACCTCGAGGACCTGGTGCCCTCCTACGGGCACAAGCTCAATGAGAACGCGACCCTGCTCGCGGACGTGGAGGCTGACACCTCTGCCGTGCTCCAGCTGAACTGACGATGGGACTTCTCGCGCGGTTCTCTCTCGCCAACCGCGCGCTCATCGCGCTGATCACCGTGTTCAGTGCGGTGTTCGGGGTGATCGCGGCGGGCCAGCTCAAGCAGGAGCTCATTCCCTCTCTCGAGTTGCCCGTGCTCTCGGTGACCACGGTGTATCCCGGGGCCAGTCCTGAGGTGGTGGACGCGTCCGTGGGCCAGCCCCTGGAACGCGCGCTCCAGGCGGTGGAAGGCTTGGAGACCTCGCGCTCCACCTCGTCGACGTCCCTGAACGCCATTCTGCTGCGCTTCGAGTACGGCACGGACCTGAACCGGGCACGCGGTCAGGTGGACCGGGTTATCGCGAACCTCTCGTCACAGCTGCCGGAGGAGACCGAGACCACCTCGTTCGCGGGCTCCGTGAGCGACTTCCCCGTGGTGTTCCTGGCCGTGTCCGGGGACGAGAGCCTCAATGAGCTGCGCCGTCGCGTGCAGGACGTCGCGGTGCCCGCCCTGCAGCGCCTGGATGGCGTGCGCGGCGCCGAGGTCATCGGCGGCACGGAGGAGTACGTGTCCGTGGTGCCGCGTGAGGAGCAGCTGGCCGCATCCGGACTCACGATCAGTGACCTGGTGACCGCCCTGGACGAGAACTCCGGCCTGTTCCCGATCGGCTCCGTCACCGAGGGCGATCTGACCTTTCCAGTCCAGGCAGGCTCCCCCGCGGATGACCTCGAGCAGCTGCGGCGCATTACGGTAGTCGCCGACGGCGGGGGCGGCGGTCCAGGTGACCAGCCCGCCCCGAGCCTGGGTGACGTCGCCGAGGTGAGCCTGGCCGAGGCGGATCCCACGTCCACGACACGCACGAACGCCACCGAGACCCTGTCGGTGTCCATCACCGCCACGCCCGACGCCGACCTGGTGGCGGTGTCCGAGGCGGTGCGGGATGCCCTGCCCGAGCTGAACCGGACCGTCGGGGCCGGCGCGGAGTTCGAGGTGGTCTTCGATCAGGCGCCGTTCATCCAACAGTCCATCGACACGCTGTTGGTCGAGGGTGTCCTGGGCCTGAGCTTCGCGGTGCTGGTCATCGCCGTGTTTCTACTCTCCTTCCGCTCCACTCTGGTCACCGCCGTCTCGATCCCTCTGTCCCTGCTGGCCACGCTCATCGGCGTCTGGCTGGCCGGCTACTCCCTGAACATCCTCACCCTGGGCGCCCTGACCATTGCGATCGGCCGCGTCGTGGACGACTCGATCGTGGTGGTCGAGAACATCCGCCGACACCTGGGGCTGGGTGAGGATCGGCGGACCGCGATCCTGCGAGGCACCTCCGAGGTGGCCACCGCCATCACCGCCTCCACCCTCACCTCGGCCGCCGTGTTCCTGCCCATCGCCTTCGTGGGGGGACTCGCCGGCGAGCTGTTCCGACCCTTCGCCGTGACCATGACCCTGGCCCTGGTCATCTCCCTGTTCGTGGCGCTGACCATCGTGCCGGTGCTCTCATGGTGGTTCCTCTCCCGCTCGCGCGGCCGCGAGGCCACCACGGCAGCCTCCCCCGCACCCTCGCGCCCGGTGGCGCACGACTCCTGGCTCTCGCGCAGCTACCGCCCGGTGCTGCGCTGGACGCAGCGCCGCCCCGTGATCACGCTGGCCGGCGCCGTTGCGGTGCTCGTGGGCACGGGACTGCTCATCCCCCTGGTGCCCACGAATCTGCTGGGCGACTCGGGCCAGAACAGCTTCACCGTGACCGCCCGGCAGCAGCCCGGCTCCTCCCTGGCTGCCACGTCTCGGGCGGCGGAACGGGTCGAGGAGGCGCTCTTGGACACCGACGGCGTCACCACCGTCCAGTTCACGGTCGGCGGGGGCGGCTTCTTCGCGTTCGGTGGGGGCAGCAGCACCGACGAGGCCACCTTCACCGTGGTGACCGAAGACGACCGCGACCAGACGGCGCTGCAGGATGAGGTCCGGCAGCGCCTCGGGGAGCTCACTGACGTCGGCGAGGTCCAGGTCTCCTCCCAGGAGGGCTTCGGCAACACGTCAGATGTTGAGGTCTCGGTGACCGCGCCGGATCCGGAGTTCCTCACCGCAGCCGCCGAGCAGATCGCTGCAGAGCTGCGCGGTGTCGACGGCGCCCGCGAGGTCACCACGCCGGCCTCGGATCTACGACCCACCTTCCAGGTGAACGTCGACGAGCAGGCGGCCGCCGCCGTAGGGCTCACCCAGGAGGCCGTGGCCGGTCAGGCCGCGGCGGCGCTGGCGCCGTTGCCCAGTGGGCAGGTGCGCTTCGGCTTCGTCGACTACCAGGTGCGCATCGGTGACCCCGAGCCGGTGACCTCGCTCGCGGACCTCGCGCAGGTGCCGATCCAGACCCCGACGGGCCCCGTGGCCCTCGAGGAGCTCGCCGACGTCACCGCGGACGAGGTGGCCGCGCGCGTGACCTCCTCGAACGGGGATCGCACCGCCGTGGTCGCGGTAACCCCGGACTCCGAGAACCTCGGCGCGGTGTCCGCGGCGGTCTCCGAGCGTCTCGAGCAGCTCACGCTGCCCGAGGGCGTCACGGCCACGGTCGGTGGTGCGGCGTCCCAGCAGGCCCAGACGTTCCAGGATCTGCTCCTGGCGCTCGCGGCGGCCATCGCGGCCGTCTACATCGTCATGGTGGCAACCTTTCGCTCCCTGCGTCAGCCGCTCGTGCTGCTGATCTCGGTGCCGTTCGCGGCCACGGGCACGTTCCTGCTGTTGCTGATCACGCGCACTCCCCTGGGGCTGCCGACGATGATCGGCCTGCTCATGCTGGTGGGCGTGGTGGTCACCAACGCGATCGTCCTGATCGACCTGATCAACCAGTACCGCCGGCACCAGGGACTGCCCCTGGACCAGGCGATCGAGATCGGCGCGCTCAACCGTGTGCGCCCGGTGGTCATGACCGCGCTCGCCACCATCCTGGCGCTGACACCGATGTCCCTGGGCCTGACGGGCCACGGTGGCTTCATCTCCCAGCCGCTCGCGGTGGCCGTGGTGGGCGGGCTGCTGTCCTCGACCGTGCTGACGCTGATCGTGCTGCCGGTGCTGTACCGGCTCACCGAGCTGCGCGGGGAACGCCGGCGGGTGGCCGAGGAACGCGCCGAGCGCGACGCGGCTGAGGCGAAACGGCAGGCCCAGCCTGCCGCGGAGCGCGCTGCGGCGTCCACCGCGGCCCAGCGTGGCGCCGGTGGGTCGTCACGAGCCGGCGCGGGTGCCGGGCGTCGACGGTGGTCTCGACTGCTGCGCCGACCGCGGCGGCGGCACTGAGACGGGCCCGCCGGGCGCCACGCGCTCACGGGCCGCGCTTCTAGGATGGGCGGATGACCTCTTCCACTGTCTCGGATGCTGATCTGCACGCCCGGCGTCGCGCCGTGTTTCGCGCTGTCCTCGTCCCGCCGGGGCCAGCCCTGCCGGATCGTGACGCGCCCGCCGACGGGGGCGCCGAGGCGGGAGCTGGCAGGGTGGCCCTCGATGGTGGGGTGAGCTGGTTCGCTGCCGACGGGCTGCTGGAGTGGATCGAGTGGCAGAATGCCGGGCAGTTCGCCGACGCCGCCGCGTGCGGGTGGCTGGCCCTGCTGCGGTGCTGGCGGGCTCACGAGGGACGGTTGCCGGAGTCCGCCCCGCCGGCCCAGCCCCGCTGGATCGATGCGGTAGCCCGAGCCTCCGGCGTGCGCGCCGCGTGGCTCGGGGCGGGACTGGATGCCGAGACTCGCGACGCCCTGGCCGAGCCGGGCATGGGGGTGCCGACGGACCCCAAACACCCGGGACGCGATGCCCCGCAGGCCCTGCTGCGCGCGGCCGCCTTCGGGATGGTCCCGGGCCTGGAGGACCGCTACGTGACCTCGTTTGCCCGGCAGTCGGCCGTGCTCACCCACGGGCACCCGAGCACATGGGTGGCCAGCGCCGTGCAGGCATTGCTCGTGGCGCACCTGCTGCGCGGTGCGGAGCTGCCGACGGCGTGCGAGGCGGCCCGGGCGTGGTTAGGCGAGTCGGCCGCCGACGCCGGCGCGGACGTGCGCAGGGCCTGGGATGCGACCGTGCTCCCGGCTCTGCAGGGCACGGCCCCGGCGGAGCGCGAACCGGCCGCCGGTTCCGCAGAAGTGCTGTGCCGCGCCGTGGTGCAGGCACTCGCTCCGGGCGTCGAACCGGGTGGCCGCGCCCAGGACGACGCCGTGACCGCGGTGCTCACCGCACAGGTGCAGGCCGCAGCGGGTCGGAGGTTCGCCCACACCTCCGCGAAGCTCCACCCGGAACCGGGCACCGGGGAGGCCGTGGCGGCCGAACTCGCCGAGCGGTGGCGGGCTGCGACCACCTGAGCTGGCTCAGGACGCCGCCTGCGTCGTGGGCCTCAGGCGCTGGCGGGAGGCCAGTTCTCGCGCAGCATCTGCAGGAACTCGGGTTCGGAGACCAGGGCGATGGCCTGGCCCTGCGCACGGCGCTTCAGCGCGTCACGCGTCTTGCGGTGAGACATCGCCCGGGAGGTGATGGTGCCCGGGGCGGCGCGCAGATCCTCGGCCACGAAGCCGTCGCCGATCACCACCATCGTGGTGGCCGCGCCCACGCGATGCGCCGTCTGCGCACCCTGGGCGGCAGCGCGGTTCTTGGCCTCCTGCCGCGAGATGCCGAGAGCTCCCGTGAAGACCACGTGCTGGCCGAACAGCGGGTTGGCCGGATCGGCGTCGGGATTCGGCGTGGGGTTGATCCCCTCGTCGGGCCAGCGCATCAGATCCGGCAGTGCCGTACCCGAGCGCAGGGGCACCCGGGAGTCGAAGGCGTCCTGCATGCCGCGGGCCTGCCGCGTGGCGCGCGACTCTTGCCCAGCCCTCGGTGCGCGGGCGGCGAGATGACCCAGCTGCAGCCCGTGGGCGGCATACACCGCGGCCACGCTCAGACCGTCGGCCGGACCCGCTGTCTCGGTCTGCGTCTCGGACAACCGGCGGGCCACGTCCACGAGGATCGCGGCACAGGCCTGGGCATCGGCCAGCGCGTCGTGGTGGTCCAGCAATTGATGTCCGGCGTGCTCGGCCGCGGAGGGCAGCGCGTAGCTGGGCAGGTCGTAGACCCGGCGGGCCAGGGTGAGCGTGCACGCGAAGTCGAGCGCGGGGATGGCCTGGCCGGAGACCTCGAGCGCGGATTCGATGACCCCGACGTCGAAGCCCGCGTTGTGTGCCACGAGCACGTCGTCGCCGCAGAACGCGCGCACCTGCTCGAAGAGCTCCCCGAAGCGCGGTGCGTGGGCGACATGCTCGGGCCGGATCCGGTGGATGCGCACATTGCGGGGATCGAAGCGGTCGAAGCCCTCGGGCGGGCGCATGGGCCACGCCGTCTGCTCCACCACCACACCATCGCGGACACGCACCGCGCCCAGGGCACACGGTGACCCGCGAAAGCCGTTGGCCGTCTCGAAGTCCAGGGCCGTGAAGTCCAGACCGGCGAGGCTGCTGACCGTGTTCCTGCGTTGCGCCCTCATGCCGGTGGCGATCACGGGGACCCCGGCAGTCCGCGCAGGGCCTCAACGAGGTGGGGCAGCAGCGCGCGCAGGGCCTGGCCGCGGTGGCTGATGGCGTTCTTCTCCTCGGGACGCAGCTGCGCAGCACTCACCTGCAGGCCCTCGGGCACGAGGATCGGGTCATAGCCGAAGCCGCCGTCACCGATCGGCTCAGTGGCCAGGTGTCCGCGCAGCTGACCGAACTCCACGTGCTCGTGGGACACCGTGGTGCCGGGCACCCCGTGCTGGGCGGGCACGGCCAGGGCGGCCGCGCACACGAAGCCGGCCCCGCGGTGCTCGGCCGGGACGTCGGCGAGCTGGGCCAGCAGCAGCGTGAGGTTGGCGGTGTCATCACCGTGGCGGCCCGCCCAGCGGGCCGAAAAGATGCCCGGCGCGCCGTGCAGGGCGTCCACGGCGAGACCGGAGTCATCGGCGACGGCGATCAGGCCGGTGTGCTGAGCCACCGCGCGAGCCTTCTTCAGCGCATTGGCCTCAAAGGTCAGCCCGTCCTCCACGACGTCGGGGGCGCCCGCCTGGGCGGCGTCCACCACCGCGGTGTCCACGTCCAGCTCCGGCATGGCGGCGGCGAGCAGGGCGCGCAGCTCCGCGATCTTGCCCTGATTGTGGGTGGCCAGCACGATCAGCGGGGCACTCATGCGGGCAGGTCCTCGGCGAGCGCGGCCCGCTGGTGCTCGGTGAGCTCGGCGGTGCCCTGCAGGGCCAGGTCCAGCAGGGCGTCGAGCTCGGCCCGCTGGAACGGGACGCCCTCCGCGGTGCCCTGGACCTCGACGAAGTGCCCCTCGCCGGTGACGACGACGTTCATGTCCGTCTCGGCGGCGACGTCCTCGACGTAGGGCAGATCCAGCACCGGGGTGCCGTCGACGATGCCCACGGAGATGGCGGCCACCGAGCCGGTGAGGGCGCGCGCGCTGCGGTGGACGTGGCCCTCACCGCGAGCCCACTCGACGGCGTCGGCGAGCGCCACGTAGGCGCCGGTGATGGCGGCGGTGCGGGTGCCGCCGTCGGCGTCCAGGACATCGCAGTCCAGCACGATGGTGTTCTCCCCCAGCGCCTTGAGGTCGATGATGGCGCGCAGGCTGCGCCCGATCAGGCGCGAGATCTCATGGGTGCGGCCACCGATCTTGCCCTTGATGGACTCGCGCTGATTGCGCTCGTTGGTGGCGCGCGGGAGCATCGCGTACTCGGCGGTCACCCAGCCGGTGCCCTGCCCCTTGAGCCAGCGCGGCACCCCGGGGGTGAAGGAGGCGGTGCAAAGCACCCGGGTGTTACCGAACTCGATCAGCGCCGAGCCCTCGGCCTGGCGAGAGAAGCCGCGGGTGATGCGCACGGGGCGCAGCTGGTCCGCGTGGCGCCCGTCCGGGCGGGGGCCGGTGGTCTCGGCGCGGTGATCGGTCTCGGAGTGCTCGGCAGTGGCCGTGGAGGTGTGCTCGCTCATGGTGCTCCAGTCTAGGTGCCGGTCCGCACACGCTACGGGCGCGGCGGTCGGGTCAGACCGGCGCAGACGTGAGATCAGGGCGGCGCGCGACAGCTGGGTCAGACGCGGTAGCTCATGCCGGCCACCGCGACCGCGAGGGGCCCAGAGAAGCTCTCGGCGGCCTCGGCGGCAGTGCGGGCGGGATCGTTCCAGACAGGCAGGTGGGTCAGCAGCAGGGTGGCCACCTGCGCGTCGGTGGCGGCCTGTCCCGCGCGCTTGCCGGTCAGGTGCACGCCCTCGATCTCATCGTCGCGGCCTTCCTCGAACGCGGCCTCGCACAGGAAGAGATCGGCGTCGCGAGCGGCCTCCACCAGACCATCGCACAGGTCGGTGTCGCCCGAATAGGTCAGCACCCGGGTGGTGACGGAGCCGTCGGCGGCCCGCTCGTCCACCTCGACGCGCAGCGCGTAGGCGTGCTCGATGGGATGGCGCACGGACGTCGGGGTCACTCGGAAGGGTCCGATGTGTACGGGCTGGCCGGCGTGGAGCAGGCGGAAGTCGAAGTCCGGGTGCATGCCGGGCTCCGGATCCATGCCGTAGGCGGTGGCGATGCGCTCGGCGGTGCCCACCGGGCCGTAGACCGGCAGGCGAGGGGCATGCCAGCCCTCCGGGTTCCAGCGAATGGCCACATGCATGCCGCACAGGTCCATGAAATGGTCCGGGTGCAGGTGGCTGAGCAGGACGGCGTCGATGTCCTCGAGCTCCACGTAGCGCTGCAGGGCGCCCAAGGCCCCGTTGCCCAGGTCCAGCAGGATCCGCCAGGTCTTGGGCGTGTGGCCGTCGGCCTCCACCCCCTCGGCAGTCACCAGGTAGCACGACGCCGGCGAGCTGGGGCCGGGGAAGGATCCCGAGGCTCCGATGATCGTCAGCTTCACTGCGGCGTCTCCTGTTCTGCGCGCTCCTCGGCAAGCATCTCGGGGGTGACCTGGGCGAGCACCCCGGTGGGATAGCGCTCGCGGACCGTGTCGATGTGCTGCACCGCCGAGACCTCGGGGCCGAGGAAGCGGCGAGCCAGGGCGTGGAAGGCGTCCGCGTCGCCCGTGGCCATGAACCGGTGCTGAGCCAAGGCGGCACCCGTGCGGACGGCGTCGGGGTGCTCGAGGCCGTGCTTGACGAGCTCACGGTAGAGGTCCTTCGCGGTCTCCTCGGCCGAGGAGACCAGGGTGACGTCGTCGCCCATCACCAGGGACAGCGCACCGGTGAGCAGTGGGTAGTGGGTGCAGCCCAGCACCAGCGTGTCGACGCCGGCCGCCTTGAGCGGGGCCACGTACTGCTCGGCGGTGGCCAGCAATTCGGGACCGGAGGTGATCCCGCCCTCGACGAACTCCACGAAGCGTGGGCAGGCCGCCGAGGTCACCTCGAGGTGCGGGGCCGCCGAGAACGAGTCCTCGTAGGCGCGCGAACCCACGGTGGCCTGCGTGCCGATCACGCCGATCCGGCCATTGCGCGTCGCGGCGACGGCGCGGCGCACGGCAGGCTGAATGACCTCGACCACCGGAATCCCATGGCGCCCGGTGTAGCGCTCGCGCGCATCGCGCAGCACGGCGGCCGAGGCGGAATTGCACGCAATCACCAGGGCCTTGACGCCAGCGGAGACGAGCTCGTCCATGATGCCCAGGGCCAGGGCGCGCACCTGCGCAATGGGCCGCGGACCGTAGGGCGAGTGCGCGGTGTCTCCCACATAGATCAGTGGCTCATGCGGGAGCTGGTCCATGATGGCGCGGGCCACGGTCAGCCCGCCCACCCCGGAGTCGAAAATCCCGATGGGCGCGCTGGGCCCGGCCACGGAGGCCGGGGCATGCGGGGGCAGAACATCACTCATGATCGTCAGCCGTCCTCGGGGAGATCGTCAGGGGTGACCTGGACACCGTCCTCGGCCAGGCCGCCGAGCATGCGCTCCATGAGCGTCTCGAGCAGCCAACTGGTGAAGTTGTAGAGCAGGGCCATCGTGGACTCGACGTCCTCGGCGCGGCGGACATCCGTGATCTGGTGGACGCGGGCCGCGGACGCCGCGTCCTCAATGCCTAAGCGTGCGGAGAGGACCAGACGGACGTCGTTGAGGGCGCGGGCGAAGTGCGGTGCCTCCGCTTCGCTCAGGCGCAGCGGCGTCTGCTCGAGGGCGGCCAGAGCACGCTGGGCGTCGGCCACCTTGGCCTGCAGGGCGGCATCCTCGGTCAGCCCGCGGTGCTCGGCCTGGACCTCGGCGTCGTCAAAGGTCGCCGGCAGCAGGCGGGCCAGGGCCGGATCGCTGGGCGCCTGGCGGGGGCTCACGCCGCCCAGATCGCCCAGGGGCATCACGAGCTCCCAGAACGGGTCGGTGTTGGTGCCGCCGCGGTCAGCCGGGGACGCGACGTCGTCGGGCCCGGAGTCCGGACGGTGAGACCCGTCGCCGGGATGCACCGTGTCGATGTCAGCGGCGCCGATCTCCGCTGCGCCGATCTCATCAGCGCGGGAATGCAGCAGAGTGATGACGTCGCGGAAGAGACCGCGCAGCAGGCGCCGCTCGGCGGTCTCCAGCTCGGCAACGTACCCGCGGCGGGTCCAGCGAAATCCTTGAGCCATGGCGGACCTCAGTCCTCGTCCTGTTCGAGGGTGGCCCACAGCCCGAAGCCGTGCATCGCGGCCACGTGGCGCTCGCCGGTCTCACGATTGCCCTGGGCCACCACGGCGCGCCCGGACTCGTGCACCCTCAGCATGAGCCGGTGCGCGGTCTCGGCGGAGTAGCCGAAGTGGCTGCGGAAGACGTAAGCGACATAGGACATCAGGTTCACCGGGTCGTCCCACACCACCACGTTCCAGCCGGAGTCCGCGACGGGAGCCTGCTCAGCCCGGTCGAGGACGGCGACGTCCCCCTCGGGCTGCGCGCTGGCGACGGGCACACGAATGACGCCCCACGGATGCTTGGCCATGCGGGTCAGTCTAACGAGCACGCGCGAAATCGTGCCCGGTAGGGTAATGGTCGTGACCGAGATCTCCTCCGCTGCCCCCGATGCCGCTGCGTCCCCTGCCCCTGCGTCCCAGGGTGCTGCCGTTGACGACGCTGTCGCCGACGGTGCAGCGCCGCTGACCTGGCAGACCCCGACGTCGTTGATGACCGACCACTATGAGCTGACGATGCTGCAGGCCGCGCTGAAGGCCGGCACCGCGCACCGCCGCAGCCGGTTCGAGCTGTTCACTCGGCGCCTCGGCGCGGGACGGCGCTACGGCGTGGTGGCCGGCACCGGCCGCGTGCTCGAGGGGCTGTCCCGCTTCCGCTTCGGCACCGCCGAGCTGGACCACCTGGCTGACACGAACGTCGTGGACGATGCCACGCTGTCCTGGCTGGCGGACTTCCGCTTCAGCGGTTCCATCGAGGGCTATGCGGAGGGTGAGGCGTACTTCCCGCACTCGCCCATCCTGCAGGTGGAGTCCACCTTCGCGGAGGCCTGCATCCTCGAGACCTACATGCTCTCGATCATGAACTACGACTCCGCCGTGGCCTCGGCTGCCTCGCGCATGACGGCGGTGGCCGATGGTCGGGCGTGCGCGGAGATGGGCTCGCGCCGCACGCATGAGGAGTCGGCCGTGGCCGCGGCGCGCGCCGCGGTGATCGCCGGCTTCTCGGCCACCTCCAATCTCGAGGCAGGGCGTCGCTACGGGCTGAAGACCCTGGGCACGGCCGCGCACTCCTTCACTCTGCTGCATGACTCCGAGCGGGCCGCGTTCGAGGCCCAGGTCGCGGCGCTGGGTGCCGCCACCACCCTGCTGGTGGACACCTATGACGTGGAGCAGGGAGTGCGCACCGCCGTCGAGGTGGCGCGCACGGCCCTGCGCAATGTCCGCCTGGACTCGGGTGATCTCATCAGCCAGGCTCACCGCGTCCGCGAGCTGCTGGACTCCCTGGGCAACACGGAGACCGGCATCATGGTGACCTCGGATCTGGACGAGTACGCGATCGCGCATCTGCGCGCGGCTCCCGTGAACGCCTACGGCGTGGGCACCCGCCTGGTGACCGGCTCGGGTGTGCCCACGGCGTCCATGGTCTACAAGCTGGTAGCTCGCCAGAACGACGACGGCGAGTGGGTCGACGTCGCGAAGGCCTCGGCCGGCAAGGCCAGCGTGGGCGGACGCAAGGAGGCCGCACGTCGCCTGGACCCGCGTGGGCGTGCCGTCGCCGAACTCGTCGGCGTCAATCGTGAGCCCGACGCCGATTCCGATGACCGCCCGTTGCTGGAGCCCTTCGTCATCGACGGTGAGCTGCAGCCCGGCTGGACCGGCCCGGAGGCCGTGACCCGGGCCGCCCACCGGCACCGCGACTCGCTGGCCGAGCTGCCCGCCTCCGTGGGTCGCCTGCAGCCCGGTGAGCCGGCGATTCCCACCCTGTTCCACGAGAGCTAGAAGAGAGTGAGCGACCCGATGAATGACGTGCACCGTGCCCTGCTGATTGTGGATGTCCAGAACGACTTCTGTGAGGGCGGAGCGCTGGGCGTGATCGGCGGGTCCGGCGTCGCCGCGCGGATCACCGAGTACGCCGCCGCCCAGCGTGGTGAGTTCTCGGCCGTGGTGGCCTCCCGGGACTGGCATGTGGAACCGGGCACGCACTTCGCCCCGGCCGGCACGCAACCGGATTTCGTGACCACCTGGCCCGTGCACTGCGTGGCCGGCAGCGAGGGTGCGGAGCTGCACGAGAATCTCGATGTCGAGGAGATCGAGCTGGACGCCGAGTTCCTCAAGGGCGAATATGCCGCGTCCTACTCGGCCTTCGATGGGCGGATCGGCGATCCCGTCACGGTCCACAGCGGCGAGCGGGCCGGGGCGCCCGCGGGCCCCTACGGGGCCACCGTGGCCGATGCCGAAGCGGCCAGCGAGTCCGCGGCCACCCTGGATGAGTGGCTGCGCGAGCAGGACATCGACGCGCTCACCGTGGTGGGCATCGCCACCGACTACTGCGTGCGCGCCACGGTGCTGGATGCGCTCGAGGCGGGCTACGACGTCACGGTGCTCACCGACCTGGTGGCCGGGGTGGCGGAGGACACCAGTGAAACCGCGCTCGAGGAGATGGCCGAGGCCGGGGCGATGCTGACCGAGTCGTGACGGTGCCCCCGTCAGCCGTTCATCACGGCCAGTCCTGATCCGCGAAGAGCAGTTGCACGGCCCGTTCCATCTGCGGTGTCTCGAGATCCACGGCAGTCAGGTCCAACACGAGGTTGCCGTTGATCCGTGAGTCCGCACCCAGCACCTGGTGAAGATACTCAGCGCGACCAGGCGTGCCGAACTCCAGATAGGTGCCCAGCTGCGTCTCCCATGCGCTGACACACCGTTCCTGCGGACACACCTGATCGGTCACCTCCACGGGCGAGACGACGGCGTCCTCCGCGAAGTTCGGCATCAGATCATTCAGGAGCGGACTCCGCGCAGACAGCCCGCCGGTGACCCACCAGGCGATCGCGGCGGCGACGAGCACGACGGCCGCAAGGCTGGCTGCCACAGCGCCTCGTCTGACATGACCACGATTCGACACATTTTCGATACTCAAAACACACCTCCGGAAAAGTTCTCTGCCGTGGTTCTTAGTACTGGTGAGCAGTCTTCCAGTTGCATCGATGCCAAACGACGCCAAAGGACCAATGAGCTGTCCGGTTCGGGCGCCATTTCTCGAGGTTCCACTCAGGCCAGCGGTCACCCGGACGTCCAGTGAACGCAGAAGCAAGAGCGTGACACTCGAACTGCTGGCGCTGACTGGGCTTATTGAGAGCGTGGCGCACATCAGCACCACGGCTTTGCACTTCGGTCCACCCTGCCGTATTCAAGATCACCTGGCCACCCAGGATGCCCCCGCCGGCCGCACCGGCCCACACTGCAAGCCCCCATGGGGACACCCTCGCGTTCACCCGCATGTCGCCGCCCGTCCAGTCCGTATAGACGTGTCCGAACAGATTGACACCCAGCCATGGGTCAGCCACAACTGGATAGGCAGCGTCGGAGTGATCGACCACCTGCGTCAGGAGGTCACCATCGATTTCGTAGGACGTGGAGAGCTCGCGCCCCTCCGCATCGTTGGCCCACGCCGGAGCGACTCCCGCGACCATCTCGCCCTCGGAATCGAGAATCAAGACCGCATCCCCGGCAGGAATCATCTGGCCGCCATCGGGAAGCCCGATTCGATACGTGTAGCTACTCGGAGCGCTGGGGCCTTCGATCACAGTGTGCGCCTGCACCGTCGCGTCATCGCGCAGCACCGGTACGTACGTGAAATCACTCGGATGCGCGTACGTCACGAGACCTGTCTCGCCGTCCACCTCGGGGCCCACCAGTTCACTCGTGTCGGCAAACACCATCGTCACGACCTGCGTTCGCTCGTCGCCCCCGAGAGATTCAAGCTCCACGACCCCGTCGCCGAGGTCCAGCTCTGCGACGACGCGGTGCTCCGCCGCAGACAAGACGTCACCAGCTTCCGCGTCGAGCGAGACAGCCAGTGACTCGAGCTCGGGACTCGCGTCCAGCACCGCGCTCACCGACTCCGACGCTCTATCCGCCGGCTCGTCGGCGAGCTGTGGCGCGCCGGTCAATCCACTGGACACCAGCATGAGGGCGGCCGCCCCCCCTACCAGAACTTTCATGTCTGCCCCTCCTGAGAATCGTGACCCCCGACACCCGGGATAGTCTGAGCATCCCAGGTGGAGGAGCTCCGCGCTAGTGTACTTTCGTCTCAATTTTGGGCCGAAAGTACCCATGCCTGTGACTCGCCTCACATGCGCCCGACGAACCAGCCGCGGATCTTCGCGAGTCGCTTCTCCAGCTGCGCGCTCGTGGCCTGCGCCACCGCCGGCCCGCCGGAATGCTCCCGCAAACGGTTGTGGATCACCCCGTGCGGAGTGGACGTGCGCGCCGCCCACGCAGAGACCAGCTTGGAGAGCTCGGCGCGCATCTCTTTGAGCCGCCGGTGATCAACGACGTCGGCGCTCTGACTCGGTGCACGGGCCGGCTTGCGCCGCAGCTGGGCAGCCTGCCGCTGGCGCAGCAGCGCGGTCACCTGCTCGGTGTCCAGCAGCCCCGGGATGCCGAGGAAGTCAAGCTCTTCTTCGGAGCCCACCGCGCCGCCCAGACCGAACTCGCCGCCGTCGAAGAGCACCTTGTCGAAGCTCGCCTGCGACTCCAGGGCCTGGAACTTTTCCCGCTGCAGGCTATCCGAACCGCGCTCCTCCTGATTGGCGGCGGCCAGCTCGTCCTCCTCCGGCGCCTGCGAGAGATCTTCGACGTCCACCCCTCCCTCGCTGCGGTCCAGGGCGTGATCTCGCTCGAGCTCCATCTCATTGGCCAGCAGCATCAGGTGCGGCACGGAGGGCAGGAACACGGAGGCCACCTCGCCGCGGCGGCGCGAGCGCACGAAGCGCCCCACGGCCTGGGCGAAGAACAGCGGGGTGGACGTGGAGGTGGCGTAGACACCGACGCACAGGCGGGGCACGTCCACCCCCTCGGAGACCATGCGCACCGCCACCATCCAGCGCTCGGTGGACTCCGCAAAGGACTCGATGCGCTCCGAGGCACCCTTGTCATCCGAGAGGATCAGGGCCACAGGCTCCCCCGTGAGCGCCTGCAGCTGCGCGGCATAGGCCTTGGCGTCCTCGTGGTCCGAGGCAATCACCAGGCCGCCGGCGTCGGGCACGTTGCGGCGCACCTCGGTGAGCCGCCGGTCCGCCGCGCGCAGCACAGCCGGAATCCACTCGCCCTGGGGGTTCAGCGCGGTGCGCCAGGCGGCATTCGAGATGGCCTTGGTGGCGGCCTCGCCGAGCTGGGCCTCCATGACGTCACCGGCGGAGGTCTTCCAACGCATCTGACCCGAGTAGGCCATGAAGATCACCGGGCGCACCACGTGATCCCGCAGGGCGGGGCCGTAGCCGTAGGTGTAGTCGGCCTTGGACCGCTCGATACCGTCCGACCCGGCCACATACTCCACGAAGGGGATGGTGGCGGTGTCGGAGCGGAACGGGGTACCGGTCAGAGCCAGCCGCCGGGTGGCGGGCTCGAAGGCCTCCCGGATGCCGTCGCCCCAGCTCAGCGCGTCACCGCCGTGATGGATCTCATCCAGAATGACCAGGGTGTTGGCGGCCTCCGTACGATTGCGGTGCAGGATCGGTTTGTTCGCCACCTGCGCGTAGGTCAGCGCGACGCCGCGGTACTCCGCGCCGTGCCGACCGTCGGCGTTCTTGAAGTTCGGGTCAATGGCCAGACCCACGCGCGCCGCGTTGTCCGCCCACTGCCGCTTGAGGTGATCCGTGGGTGCGACGACGGTCAGCCGCTGGACCACCCCGGAGTCCACGAGCATCTTGGCCACGCGCAGCGCGAAGGTGGTCTTGCCCGCCCCGGGGGTCGCGACAGCCAGGAAGTCGCGGGGTGCGGTGGCGATGTACTTCTCGAGCGCGTCCTGCTGCCACTGGCGCAGCTTCGGCGCGGTGCCCCACGCCGCCCGCTCGGGCATGGCCGGAGGGAGGTCCTCCCCAATGTGGAAGAGGGCCTCGGTGTCCTGCTCTGTCATTGCCGTGCGGCCTCAGCCCCGGCCGCGGCCGAAGAATCCGCGCTTGCCGCCGCCCGAGCCGCCCTGGCCCGCGCCACCGTCCTGCGGATCACGCAGGCCGTCGTAGATCTCCTTGCACGTGGGGCACACGGGGAACTTCTGCGGGTCACGCCCGGGCACCCACACCTTGCCGCACAGGGCGATCACGGGTTCGCCCGTGAAGGCAGACTCGGTGATCTTCTCCTTGCGCACGTAGTGGGCGAAGCGCTCGTGATCGCCCGGCTCGACGTTCTGCGCGAGCTCCTCGCGCTCGAGCACGGCGGCGCCGCCGCCTCCGCCGGTCAGGGGCTCAGTGGTTTCCGTCTCGGCCGTCACCGGTTCAGCGCTCACGATCATGCCCCCAGTCTAGAGCCCGGATCACTCAGATGCGCTGGAGGGCAGCGAAGGTCTCCGGCTGCGCCCGATCCAGCCAGCGGCCACCGGTACGCACGCCCAGCCACGTGAGCAGGACCCCCCATCCAACGCACACGATCGGTCCGAGCCAGCCCATGATGGCCCAGTCGGTGAGGGCTGCCGCCAGGACGACGGCGATGATCGGCAAGAGCAGCACGAGGCTGGCCAGCATGGTGCCCAGCTGCACCAGCAAGATGCGCATCATGGCCCCCTGCGGGGTCGCCCACGGCGAGTCACCCGGCTTGGGCACCGGGTAGACGAACCGTGCGGAGACCAGGCTCGCCAGCCCCAGCAGCGCACCGAAGATCCCGAGGGACACGCCGAGCACCATCGGCAGCAGCTCCCAGCGCCTCTCGACCCCCGCGGTGACGACGGCGAAGACCACCACACACGGCACGCCCCATAGGCTCAGGGCGAGGGCGCGGCCGGCGCGATCATCCACACCCCTCACGCCGGCCAGCATGTGCAAGTGGAAGGCCGTGTGGTCATAGGCGATGTCCGCGGAGATGGAAAAGCCGATGATCCAGGCCAGCAGCGGCGCTAGGCCGATCAGGAACGGCAGGTCGGCGCCTTCAGGGCGCGGCAGCAACCACAGGACCGCCACCATGAGCACCACCACCACGAGCGTGGCCGAGTAGCGCGGATCCTTGCGCCAGTAGAGCAGGCAGCGCGCCGCGATGGCGGTGACCGCGCCGGTGGCGGGTCGGCCGAGCAGGCGCAATGGCTGCTCGGACGCGGCGCTGCGGGCCGACACGGCGGAGCGCGCGGCGGCCACCGGCTCGACGGCCCGGCGCAAACCCCAGGACCACAGCGCGAGCGCCGCGGCGGTCCAGACGAGGGCGACCGCCAGGTGAGCGGCGGCCAGGAGCCAGTCCCCCTGGCTTGCGGCAGCGGCAGGTGCGAAGGTGGACCCGAACGGAGTCCACGCGAGCACGGCAGCCACCGAGGGCAGGATCTCAAGCAGTTCGTCGATGCTGTCCAGCACCTGTCCCAGGGCAATGCCGCTGAGCATGAGCGGCACGAACAAGATGAGCGAGACCATCTCCCGCACACGACGCCGGCCTGTCATGGACGCCAGCACCGCGGTCAGGCCGTAGGCGGCGCTGACGGCGAGCACCGCGGTCAGGACGGCCCCGAGCACCCCAAGACCAGCCACGAGCGGCTGCGCCCGCCAGCTCAGGGCCACCAGGAGGGCCACGATCAGGGTCAGGCCTCCAGCGATCGTGGTGAGCGTCCCGATGAGCAGTCCCAGCACCAGGTGGACTCGGCGCACCGGGAACCGCACGAAGCTGCGCGGATCCAGGGTGGCGTCCACACCGGTGACGAATGGGGCGATCAGGCTCCAGCCCAGCACCAGGATAGCGGCGATCAGGATGGCCGCGGTGGAGTGCACCACCGGATCCTGCTGCGGCAGCGCGATCAGGGCGGCGGTACCGATCGACACCGCCACGCCACCGAAGTAGAGCAGGCCCAGCAGGGTGAGCACGAGCGTGGCCGTGGATCTCCGCCACTGATTCAGCATCAGGGCCCAGCGCAGCCGGACCAGGGTGGCGATCATCGCGGTCATGGCCGGAGCACCCTTCACAGCCACTCGAGCGAGCCGCCGCCGTGGCGTCCGCCGACGAGATCCACGAAGCGATCCTCGAGGTCCATGCCGCTGCGGACCTCGCTCAGCGTGCCGGCGGCGCGCAGGTGGCCACCGGCGATCACGGCGACGTGGGAACACATGCGTTGGACCAGGTCCATCACGTGGCTCGAGACGATCACGGTCCCGCCGCGGGAGACGAAGTCCTGGAGGATGTCACGGATGTTCGCCGCGCTGACCGGGTCCACGGCTTCGAAGGGCTCATCCAACACCAGCAGGTCCGGCGCGTGGATCATGGCGGCGGCCAGATTGACCTTCTTGGTCATGCCCGCCGAGTAGTCCACCACCAGCTTCCGCCCCGCATCCTGCAGGTCCATCACGCGCAGCAGGTCCTCGGTGCGGCGCGCCACCGTCTCCGCGTCGAGACCGTGCAGCAGACCGGAGTAGGTCACCAGCTGCGCTCCGGTGAGACGATCGAAGGTCCGCACGCCGTCGGCGAGCACGCCGACCCGGCGCTTGGCCTCCAGCGGGCGCTGCCACATGTCCACGCCGTGGATCCAGGCGCGCCCGGAATCGGGGCGCAACAGGCCGGTAGCCATCGACAGCGCGGTGGTCTTGCCCGCACCGTTGGGTCCGACGACGCCGTAGAACGACCCCGCCGGCACCTCGAGGTCCAGTCCGGCCAGGGCCAGGTTGCCGTCGAAGTCCTTGGTCAGCCCCCTGGTGACGAGAGCGAGCTCGGGATCCGGTGCCGTAGATGCGCGCATGCCTGGCACCGTAGCAAACGCGCGGATCGGGGACGTGAACGGCGCCGATCGAGACCAAGATCATTGCACCCGCGAACTACCGCTCGCCTCTGCATGGGCGCTCTTCGCAGGTGAGAGCATGTGGCACGTACGCACGAACAACGACGTGAGCTGTGTGAGGGCAACCCTTGCATCAAGGGCCGGTTCGAACATTCTCCCCACCACTCCGTAATCCGGCTCTTAATACTTGAGGTTGGGGTGGGTCAGTCCGCCACCAATCAGATGCATCCGTAACCGGTAGTGCTCCCGGTTCCGGAATCCACGGGACCCAACCACCCCCCCACGACGCTGTGGCTCCCGCCGGCGCGGTCCTTGGTGGACGGCATCGTGCTATTCCGGCATGCCGAGAGCCTGGGCTACGCCAGCGGCTGGGTCCGGGTCCACCGCCACGAACGCACTCTGTCGGCACCCTTCGCCTTCCTCGTTGCCGCTGCACGGGAGACCAGTCGCATCGGTTTGGGGACCGGTGGGAGCCCGATCGCTGGCGAAGACCCCGGCAAACTGGCCGAACAGGCCGCGACGGGACAACCTGCTCCCGCCCCAGCGGTCGTGACCGAGGCGAAAGGCGCGCGGCCTGCTCCACCATTCGTCGAATGGCTCATGGGACTCGATGAGGGCTGGCTGACCAGCCAAAGGCAGGTTTGACAGACGCTCAGCAGCTCGCCGCTCTAGGCAACGGCGTACTTCCCTGCCACGCTGCTAGTGCCCTGCGTGCTCTCCGCAGCGACCTCTACATATGACAGAGGAGTTGCAGGAGCTCGACCAGCAGCACCCGCATCTCAGCACAAGTTTACCATCCGGTTGGTATAGTTGTGTTATGGCTTCGTCTCGCACACTCATCCTCGATGCTGCGCTCGAAGTGCTTCGCGATCCGTCTGGCCCCGCCTTGTCGTTCGAGTCCGTGGCACGGGTAGCCGGATTGTCAAAGCCTGGCCTCATGTATCACTTCCCCACGAAGGACTCCCTTGTCCGCGGAGTGCTGGTTCACGTGGCGGATCGGTGGGAGGCTGAACTGTCCCGACTGCTCGACAAGCCGCTCAGTTCTGCTTCTGCCGAGGAACGGGTCGCAGCGTACGTCGAGTTCGCTGCCGGCACTGTCCACGATCCCGCGGACGTTGCAGTGTGTTTCAACGCCCACTACCGGATCGATCTCGCCGAGATCTGGGAACACCGGCTGCGGCCATGGGTCGCTCTCGATGAGGAGGTCTCCGACGAGCGACGTGGTCGCCTCGAAGCGGCCCGTCTCGCTGCCGACGGCTACTGGTACGCCATCGCCAGCGGCGTCCTTCAACCGGCACCGTCCGACCGTCCCGCGACTCTCGCGGCGATCTCCTCGCTATTGACCAGTAGCGGTTCCTCGCAGAGCATCCCGCAACCGAAAGGAAGTTGATGTCCCGCAATACCGTCCAAGTCGTCTGGGCGCACCCACGCACCGACTCGTTGACTGCGACAGTCGCCAGCGATGTCACTCAGGTGCTCCGCAGGAGCGGACTGACAGTGGAGGTGTCTGATCTGTACCGATCAGGATTTGACCCCGTGCTTCGCGAGCCGGACGAGCCGGACTGGAACAACCTGGACAAGCACTACACCCCTGAAGTCATGGCCATCTCCTCCCGCGAGGGCGGAGCAGCGGCCGTCGTATTCGTCTTCCCCGTGTGGTGGTACTCGATGCCGGCCATCCTCAAGGGGCACATCGATCGCGTCTGGAACCACGGGATCTTCTACGGCGGCGGGCGCCGCACCGGCCTTCCCATCGTTCGCTGGATCGCGCTGGCCGGCGACACCCAACACCAGTACGAGAAGCGTGGCTACGACACGATGATGGCGCACCACCTCAACGTCGGCATCGCCGGATTCTGCGGAGTCGAAGACAGTCGGCTCGAACTGCTCTACAACACCCACTTGGACAAGGTCGACCCAGCCGTCCACGTTACGGGTCTGCGCGATCAGGCCAGAGCAACCGCATCGGCGCTGGTGGATCGGCTCACCGCACGCACACCATGATCGACTGACGTTCTCATGCGCGGTCCACGGCCAGGCACCTCTCATCACCGCTTCGCCCGCTCACCGTGTCGACGTCAACGGCCGAAAGGGCCAACGTCAACTCCCCACGTCGTTCCCGGTGCGGCGGGTCGACGGAGCAACGAGTGAGGCCCAGCACGGGTCAAGTCCCTGGAAGTGGTGTAACCGTCTTCGACGTACGAGGGGTCAAGCCAGGGCCGGCATCACCTCCGCACCCATCACGGTCTCGGGCTCGGTCTCGGAGCAGCGGGCGAGCAGCTCGAGCCCGAGGTAGCGGCGGCCCTCGGCCCACTCATCGGTCTGCTCGGCCACTACCGCGCCCACGAGCCGGATCACGGCCTCCCGATTCGGGAAAATGCCCACCGCGTCCGTGCGGCGCCGGATCTCCCGGTTCAACCGCTCTGCCGGGTTGTTCGACCAGATCTGAGTCCACACGTCCTTGAAGGAAACCAGTGAACGCCAGGATGTCCTCCCTGGCCGCGTCGAGATGCGCTGCTACCTCGGGCAACCGTTCGCTCACGTAGTCCAGCAGCCGATCGAACTGGGCGTGCACTGCCGGGCCGTCAGGCTGGTCATACACGCTGTGAAGCATTGCTTACACCGCCGGCCACATGCTCTTCGGTGTCACGGCCATCACGTTCGCTTCCGTCGTGGGTGCGGCAGCGCTGCCACACCGCCCCGGGCAGGTTCGCAGCGATCGCCTCGACCAGGCCACGGTGGGAGTCCGAGGTCTCGAGCCTGACCCCGCTCAGGCCGCGGGCGACAAGGTCGGCGAAGAACTCGTTCCATGCCGCCCCGGACTCGGTCGCGACCCGCAGCCCGAGGACCTCGCGGCGGCCATCAGCGTTGACACCGGTAGCGAGCATGCACACCGCGTTGAACCCCCGCCCACCCTCACGCACTTTCATGGTCAGGGCATCCGCGGCGAGGAACACGACCGGGCTGGTCTCGGTCAGCGGGCGGTGCCGGTAGCCATTGCGTTGCGCGGCACGGTGCGTCGAGGCCTTGCCGTACTCGGCGCCGCAGACGGCGTCGGCGGAGAGTAGTGCGTTGATCATGGTCTGGAGCAAGTGGCGTAGCAGCTCGGGGATGCCTCGCCCAGGGCTTCGCGGAGGAGGCGTTCAGGGTCGAGAATGTGAGGAGCGGTCATCGTGGTGATGTTCCTTTCGAGAGTGCTGTGGAAGGTATCGCTCGAAGGCTCCCACGATGACCGCGTCCGTGTTCAGGACGGTGTTGGTGACCGGGGAGGGTTACACCACTATGCGGGACTCAACTCCGGCAGCGGCCGGCGGACCCGACTTCACCTGCAGACTGGGCCGCTCACGCTGACCTGGTCCTGGCTGGCATGGCGGCCTTGGCTGCTCTGGCACCGCCCTGACCCTGAGATTCCTTGCCCTGCCCGATTCGAGATCAGCCGAACCCTGTTCGGTGCGTGGAACCCGACGCTTCCTGGACGACTTCCAGGCCCTGGACGTGCGCTCGTGCCAGAATCAGGCCGCAGCGGGCGTCGAGTGCCCGTCAGACTCGAAGCTGCAGTCACCATGAAAGATCGAGGCTAGTGGGCTATCGGTGGCCTCAGTTGCGCACAGCGAACCGGCGGACACTGTCGATTATCAGCGAATTCCCCGTCTGAGGCGAGGCGCAAGGTAAAAAGGCCTGCGATTTTACTGTGGTCAAGTCCCAGGCCTCTGTTGTGTTGCCGAAACTCCCCTACGCGAGCGGACTGAACGGTAGGAGCATCAGCAGAAGATGATGCTTTGCAGACCCGCAGCACCAAGTCCCGCGAGAGCACCGGCAGCCGCCCCGGCGGGGCCACCTACAAGACCCGTCAGCGCGCCGGTGGTTGCGCCGCCAATAACATTGGAGCGAGCGCAGTCCTGATCAACCGAGCGGGCTGCGATGATCGGGCCTGAGGGCGCCTGCGCCACCTTGGATGACGCCGAATCGTCGTACATGCGGATCACCTGACCATCGGCGATAACCTCATAGCGCACATCCAGAACGGGCGAGAATGCGTCAACCCGCTGGCGGGTTTCCATGACCTCAACGGTGTCACCCGCGTTGTCGAGAACGTTGACCGAGCCGTCCTCTTGGAGAACGGCGGAAGCATCGTGAAGCTCGAACTCAACGTAGGCAGTTTCGGCCTAGTCGTGTAGGGTCGCCGTAGCACGAGGCGCTGCTTTGGTCTCCACAGAGGTCATCACGGAGGTCTGAGCGGTACCATCTATAAGCTGGGCGGAAGCGGGAGCCGCGCCGAGAGCGGTGGTTGCGGTGAGCGCGGCAACGGTGACCATGAAGTAATATTTGCGAACGGCAATCATTTTCGCGCCCCTATTTGTCGGATTCTGTGATTATGGTGGATCGTGGTCAATCTTCTGGGGGCTGGGCGCCGCCGCAGTGGTCGGCGGGTCTATTTCTCATCGTTTTCGCAATGATGCCGCCAAGCGGAACGAGAATTAACGCCCACAGGGAGTCCTGGAATGTGCGACTCGGTTCCAGTTGATAGCGAAATGCTTCGATGACGACAGCCACTGAAAGGCCCCAGAGGGTTCCCATAATGAACGGGAATCGATCAAGGAGACGGGTCAACGATAGTCCTCTCTATGTTGAGGCACCACTCGCACTAGATGGACGCAATTGGCCATAAGCAGTTGGCGTGAACAAGCATATCACGATCGGCGTTGACGTCAAACCGATAATGCGAACAAAGGGCTAAGTTGCGAGCCCGACCGAATGGTCGGTGAGGTGGGATCACTTTACTTATGCGCACCAAGGAATATGGGGCTCTTCCGGGTTGGGGTGAGGGCAGGGTATATAGGGAGATGTCTGGATGGAGCGATATACGCGCCACCACGCGTGAAAGGTGGTGAACACCCCGCCCTTCTGAAACTTGCGACCTGCCCTCGGCGGCCTTCCAGTGGCGAGGTCACGTCCTGCCTAGAACAGGGCCATGGCGAGCTGGCGGCGGGAGGCGACGACGCGCGGGTCGTCGCCGCCGACCACCGTGTAGAGGTCCACGAGGTGCGCGCGCACGGTCTCGCGATCCTCACCGGGATGGGTGCCGATGAAGCGGACGAGGCGAGAGAAGGCATCCTCGACGTGACCGCCGAGCACGTCCAGGTCCGCCACCGCGATCTGTGCGGCGGCGTCGTCGGGGTGCTCGGCACCGGCGGTGCGCACGGCCGCGGAGTCCATGTCCTGGGTGCGCTGCATGAGCTGAGCCGCGGCCAGGCCCTGCTGGGCGACGGCGTCGGCGGGATTCTCGTTGAGCGCGTCCGTCCACGCCTGCACCGCGCCCGCGGCGTCGTCGGCGGCCAGGGCGTCATAGGCGGCCCGGTGCGCCGGCGGCACCGGCGCGGCCTCCGGCGCCTGCTGGCCGGCCGAGGCCCGCGATGGCGCGACCGGGGGCACCTGGCCGGTGATGCCGTTCTGCTGCGCCACCTGCAGGATCTGACCGAACAGCCCCGAGATGGCCTCGGCCGGCATGGCCTGATTCGCCAGGGGCGCCGGCTGGCCGTCCACCAGCAGCAGTACCGCCGGGCCTGCGGCCACTCCGAAGGCCTGGGCCAGCTGGGGCTGCGCGGACACGTCCACGCTGGCCATGAGGACGCGGCCAGCCTGCGCGTCCACCGCGTCGGCGAACTGGGTGAACAGCTGAGCCGAGGTGGCATCGCCGGGCACATCGAGGTGAATGATCACCGGAACCTGGGCCGAGAGCTGCACGAGCTGCTGCAGCATCTGCTGATCCGCCTGCTCGATCACCCACGTCCCCTCCCCCGCCGCCGCGCCGCCCGCAGGCCCGGATGCGCCAGACGGGCCGGATGCCGGGGTGGCAAGCGAAGAGAGGTCCACGGCGCCACGCAGCCGCGAGGAGGGCAGGGAGGGGGTGCTCATGAGGAGGAACCAGCTTTCTCAGGGAGTCGGAAGGGCAGCGGGCGACCGCACGGGATTTCGTCGTGCGCCGGTCAGGGCGCCGTGACACCGGCGGTCACCCACGGACGGCATCTGCCCTCCACGCTAGTCAATCCCCCGCCACGGCGTCATGCCTGGCCCGCACCGGCAATGCTCTCGGCGTACGCTGAGGCCGTGGACCACCCAACGCAGAGCGACCCCGAGCCGGCCAACGCCCCTGATCAGCAGCCGGTCGCGCCGGCGCGGCGGGACGCCGGTCCCCACGGCGCACCGCGCGGCGGGTTCGTTCGGCGTCGGCTCCGCGGCGCAGCCCGCATCCCCGGTGCGGCCCTGCGCGCGGTGGCCACGCCCCGCACCCCGGAGTACTACTTCCCCGACGACACGCCGAGCGTGACTGCCCCGGCGGCGCATGGTTCCCACGCCGCCGAAGAGCCGCCCGTGGACCCGCAGGTCAGTCAGAGTCGGGCAGCGGGACCGGACCAGGCGCCTCAGGCCGCCGTGTATCTGCATTCCCCCGTGGCCGCCGGCTTCCTCCTCACCGCCGGCGTCGGCCTGGCTTTGTTGCTCTACTGGGTGCTGCAGAGCAACTCCCAGCTGCTGGTCTGGATCCTCGCGGCGCTCTTCATTGCTCTCGGCCTCGACCCGCTGGTGCGCCGCTTCGAACGTTGGGGAGCCCCACGGCCGGTCGGTGTGCTCGCCGCGGTACTCGGTCTGGCCGCGGTCATCGCAGCGTTCCTGTCCCTGCTCGTGCCCACCGTGGTGGAGCAGGGCTCGCAGTTCGTCACGAGTGTCCCGGAGACCATCCAGACCATCTTGGGCTCGGCCTGGTTCCGGGACCTCGACAACGCCTTCCATGTCCGCGAGGCGATCGAGGCTCAGGTGGGCCGAGTGGGCAGCGACGGCGCCACGTGGACGCAGCTCTTCGGCGGACTGCTCGGCATCGGCGGGTTCGTGGCCAATGCCGCGTTCTCCTTCCTCATCATCCTGGTGCTCACCTTGTACTTCCTCTCCTCGTTGCCGCTGATGAAGTACTGGGCCTACCGACTGGCGCCGCGCTCGCGCCGCCAGCGCGTGGAGCACCTGGCCGAGGAGATCATCTCCTCGGTGGGCAACTACGTGATGGGCCAGTCCGTGGTGGCCGCGGCCAATGGCACGGTCGCCTTCATCGCCCTGCTCATCGCGGGAGGCCCCTACCCCGCCCTGCTGGCCTTCGTGGCCGCGCTGTTGGCCTTCATTCCGCTCATCGGTGCCCTCACCGCGGGCATCCTGATCACCGCGGTCTGCCTCACGGTCTCCTGGCAGACCGCCACGATCTTCGCCGCGATCTACTTCATCTACCTGCAGGTGGAGGCTTACGTGGTCTCCCCGCGCGTCATGGCCCGCGCCGTCGCCGTGCCGGCCGCCGTCGCGGTCATCGCGGTCATCGCCGGGGGCACCCTGCTCGGCGTGCTGGGAGCGCTCATGGCCATCCCGACGGCGGCGGCCGTCATGCTCCTGGTCCGCGAGGTCCTCGTGCCACGCCAGGACGCCCGCTAGTTCGCGGCGCGCCATCGACTCGGCGAGCACCCCGGTGATGGCACTGCACCGCGCTGACGTCAGTGCCCGGCGCGGGTGCGCCAGCAGTGGGTGTGCCAGTGGCGACGCTGCGACCCAGCGTCCTCGTCACCCATAATCCAATCGCTGCGCCAGGCCACGATGTGCGCCTGCCCCGGGGGCACTCGGCGGTGGCACTCGGGGCACGTGTACTCCTTCACCGCCCGCCAGGCGGGGATCTCCCGTACGTGCCAGCCGCCGTCCCGGGCCTGGCTGTGGCCGTAGCCGGTGTCCAAGCCCAGCAGCTCCTCCAGCCGGTCGGCATGGCCGGGGGCCGGCGCAGGACGTCCTGCACCGGAGGCGGCACGGCGCTGACCGCGGCGTCGCGGTGAGGAGGATCGGGGCACCCGACCATCGTGTCATAGGCCCTCTCCACGAGCGCACCGGGCGCCGGGATGCCGGGACGTCGCACCGGCCTGGGTGCGAGGCCGTGCGTAGACTGATCCGGTGCGTTTGGTGATTGCTCGGTGCTCGGTGACCTATGAGGGGCGTCTGAACGCCCACCTGCCCACGGCCACGCGGCTGCTCATGGTAAAGGCCGACGGGTCCGTGCTCGTGCACTCGGACGGCGGCTCCTACAAGCCGCTGAACTGGATGTCACCCCCGGCCACCCTGCACGTGGAGGAGCCGAGCGAGGAACAGCGCGAGCAGGGCGTCACGAGCGTGTGGCGCGTGCAGGCCAAGAAATCGGATGACCGTCTCACGATCCTGCTCGAGGAGATCATGACGGACTCCACCCATGACCTGGGCGTGGACCCGGGACTGGTCAAGGACGGCGTGGAGGCGGACCTCCAGCGCCTGCTCGCCGAGCAGATCACGACGCTGGGCGATGGCTACTCGCTGGTCCGCCGCGAGTACATGACGGCCATCGGCCCCGTGGACATCCTGGCCCGAGACAGCGAGGGAGCCACCGTGGCCGTCGAGCTCAAGCGCCGCGGGGACATCGACGGCGTCGAGCAGCTCACGCGCTACCTCGAGCTGATGAACCGCGACCCCCTGCTTGCCCCCGTGCGCGGTGTGTTTGCCGCCCAGCAGATCAAGCCGCAGGCGCGCACCCTGGCCGAGGATCGTGGGATCCGCTGCCTCACCCTGGACTATGACGCGATGCGCGGCGTGGACGACGCCGACGCGCGGCTGTTCTGACTC
>JAUNTT010000062.1 GCA_030538555.1 Micrococcus sp. | reverse complement strand
CCCCGCGGTGTCACCCACTGCTTCGTCACCCCCCTCGTCAGCCGCGCCCGAGGCGCAGGGCCAGAACGTGACGCCCACCGCGCCGGACCCCGCCGCCACCGAGACGGCCGCGTACAACCCCGGACCCCTCGTGCCGGAACAAGAGCACGCGATCCCGGTGTTTGCCCGCCCGGAGGCGGAGCTGCGCGCCGAGTTCGCCGCGCGCTTCGGCACCACGCGGCCCGCTGGCTTCGGCGGCGACACCCCTGACACGCCCACCGAGGACGCTGGCCAACGGCGCGCCACAGACACCGCTGCGGACACGTCTGCGGACACGGGACAGCGGCCCGCCGCGGCCGCACCCGTGGGCCCTTCCTCCCTCGAGCCGACGGCCGATGACACCCCCGACGCCGGGGTGCCCGCCCCGGACCACGAGCACGCCGCCGCACCCGCCGAGGGCTCGACGCATCCGGACGATCAGCGCAACGACCCCGCCGCTCTGGCGCGGCACGGCTCCGGACATCCGGACAGTGCTTTCGGCGCCCTGATGCAGCGCATGCTCGACGGCGGCCCAGCCGATCAGCCCGTGAACCGTGGCACCCTCACGTCGCGGAACCAGGCACCCGGCGCAGCAGAGCAGAGCAGCGCCGACCAGCCCGGCACACCCACAACGCCGTCTACGTCGGCGCCACCTTCCGCGGCATCGACACCGTCGGCATCGTCCGCGCCGTCGCCGTCGTCGGCACCCTCCGCAGAGGTCTCCCCGTCGAACGCGTCATCGCGCCCCGACCCGAGCACCCTGTCCTCCGCGCGCACAGCCGCCGTCGAAGCGGCGCGCGAGGCGGCCCGCGGACGGGGCCCCGCCCGGCCGCCGGAGCGGGCCCAGCAGTCGGCGTCGTCCGTAGACTGGGAAGACGAGGTGGCCAGCGACGACGATGTCAAGCTCGAGGAGTCCGGTCTGGTGGGCCGCACCGTGGTGGAACGCGTGCTCGGAGCCCGTCTGCTCAACGAGCAGCCGCGTCACTGATCCCCCTCCCCTCCCCCCCGCCATCGGCGATCCCGCAACGACCATGAGGTGACACGTGTACGAGGGTGCTGTTCAGGAGCTCATTGATGAGCTGGGCCGGCTGCCGGGCATCGGACCGAAGTCCGCGCAGCGCATCGCGTTTCACATCCTCGAGGCCGACGGGGAGGACATGCTGCGCCTGGCCGATGCCATCCGCACCGTGAAGGAGAAGGTGCACCTGTGCCGCCGCTGCTTCAACGTGTCCGAGCAGGAGCTCTGCGGAATCTGCCGTGACGATCGGCGTGATGCCAGCCTGCTGTGCGTCGTCGAGGAGTCCCAGGACGTCATGGCGATCGAGCGCACCCGCGCGTTCACGGGGCGCTACCACGTGCTCGGCGGCTCCATCAATCCGATCGCGGGCATCGGTCCGGAGCAGCTGCACATCCGCGAGCTGCTGACCCGCCTACAGGACGCGAGCATCGACGAGGTCATCCTCGCCACCGACCCCAATCTGGAAGGCGAGGCCACCGCCACGTACCTCGGCCGCATGCTGGCCGCGACCGGCATCCGCGTCACGCGCCTGGCCTCCGGACTGCCCGTGGGCGGCGACCTCGAGTTCGCCGACGAGGTGACCCTGGGGCGCGCCTTCGAAGGTCGCAGACTGCTCCACGGCTGAGCAACCGTCCCGGCTCCGCACCCTGGCTGCTTCGACCTGCATAAAACCTCATGACCGCCCGAAAATTCGGGCGGTCATGACGCTTTTCGACGGTCAGGTCAACTCGCGGCAGCGCCGACTCAGGCGATGCGCGTGCCCTGGCTCAGCCGGCCCGCCGGCGTGTGCAGGCGGCGGTGGCCCCACACGGCCAGACCTGCCACCAGCAGGCCTTGCAGCAGCAGGCCGAACGGCCACACGGGCCGCGTGTCGGCCACATTGGCCTCACCCATGCTCACGGCCTCCTCGCGGAATTCGCCGTTCACACACGCCGTGGTCTCCTGTGGGGAAAGCTGCGCGTAGCGCACACCCAGCGAGATCGCGCTCAGCGGGGTGAAGCCGAGCAGGTCCGACTCCCCCGAGGGCCGCGGGGTGCCGTCCGCAACGACGACGAACGGGTTGGGTGCCAGCAGCCAGCTCGTGCGCCGCAGATCCGCGACCGTCTGCGTCCGCAGTGCGCCCGTGCACCCGGTGGGTCGCCCGTAGTCGACCATCCAGTCATTGTCCCCGTTCGTGCTGGTGGCGGAGTAGGACAGCGAGTTCGCCTGCACGGTGGTGTTGGTGAACTGCGAGCCGAGACCGAAGCTGATCAGGGAACCCACGCTCAACGCGGCCACCAACAGATACGTGATGACGACGGCGAACAGCGTGCGCCCCGTGATGGCGGAGATGGCCACGCCGATTCCGGTGACCACCGCGAACTGGACCAGCACCAGCAGGGTCATGACCAGGAAGGTCACGGGGTTCACCTGACCGATCACCGCCGAGACGATCATCCACGGCAGGGCGGCAATCAGGAAGGCCACGGCCGAAAGCCAGCCCGCCACCCACTTGCCCAGCATGAGATGCCACGTGCGGATAGGCGTGACCTGCAGAATCGCCAGGGTGCCGTTGGCCCGGTCACCCGAGATCGCATTCGCGGACAGCGCGGGGGACACCAACAAGGCCAGCAGGAGCACGAACATGACGATCAGGTCGAACATGATCCGCGCCGAGGCCTGCAGGTCGCTGTCGTAGGTCATCGATCGCGCCAGTCCGATCGAGGCCAGCGTCACGAGGCCGACCACCACGAAGAACACCGCGAGCATGATGTACCAGCCGCGCGAGCGGAACCGCTGCCGCAGCTCCATGCCGATCAGGGTGCGCAGGGCGGCCCCGGATCCGGTCGCGGCCGCGGACGTCCCGGCGGCGGAGGAAGAGCCGGTGGCGGATTGGTGCTGGGTGAGGGTCATGATCAGGCCTCCGTCGTGGTGGTGGCCGGAACGGGTCGCGGCTGTGGCTGGGCCAGATACGCATCCTCCAGGCGGGAGCGATCGGCGGCAAAGTGGGAGATCTCGACACCCTCGCCCACCAGCTCGGCGAGCAGGCGCGCGGCGGCCTGGGCATCCGGGACCGTGATGTGGAAGGCATCGCTGCTCCGTCCCCCAACGGCGGTTGCGCCCACACCGCGGCGCTCGAGGGCGGCGAGCAATCCAGCCGCCTGACCGGGCACCGGCCCCGACACCCGGTACCGCAGGGCCCCTTCGCCTGCACCGGAGAGATCAGAGACGCCCACCGTGACGCCCTCGCGCACCACGATCGCCGCGTCGGACATCTCCTCGAGTTCGGCGAGCACATGGGAGGACACGAGGACGGCGGTCCCCCTGGCCGCCATCGCGCGCAGATCCTCGCGCAGGCGAATCCGGGAGTCCGGGTCCAGCCCGTTGGCCGGCTCATCGAGCAGCAGCACGGAGGGGCGATGAATCGTGGCGCGGGCCAGCGAGA
Source organism: Micrococcus sp. (assembly GCA_030538555.1). Lineage (GTDB taxonomy): Bacteria > Actinomycetota > Actinomycetes > Actinomycetales > Micrococcaceae > Micrococcus. The sequence goes on along the minus strand of JAUNTT010000062.1, from coordinate 11,340 downwards.
TCCGCTGCTGCTGACCGCGCGAGAGCACGCGGGCTGGTCGGTGCGCGAAGTCGGTCAGGTGCACCCACTCGAGCTGTTCCTCGGCACGGGCCTTCGCCTCGGCGGGGCTCATGCCGTACAGGCGGCCCATCGTGGTGAGGATGTCGAGGCAGCTCAGCGAATCCCACACCCCGAGGGTGTCCGGCATCCACCCCAGCTGCTGGCGGGCGGCCAGCGGATCGCTCAGCGCATCGACGCCGCCGATGCACACCGAGCCCTCATCGGGGCGCAGCAGGGTCGCCAGAATGAGCATGAGCGTGGTCTTGCCGGAGCCGTTGGGGCCCACCAACGCGGTCACCTCACCCGGCTTCACCTGCACGCTGATGTCCCGCACCGCGGCCACCTTGCCGAAGCTGCGCCGCAGGCCCTGGGCGTCGATCGCCAGCTCGGGCCGCCGCAGGATCCCCCCGGCCGAGCCTCCCCCGCCGGGTCTCGCGGACGACGTCGAACCCTCATTGCCGTGTGTCATAACGGCCATTCTCGCCATCCGGGCAGCGGCAAGTACAGCGGGCCGGGAGGTTGAGACCCAACGGCAACCGTTCTGTGACCTTTCCCTCCCGGGCTCGAGGCCGAGCGGATGGGTGCCCGCGCGGGCCCGCGCCTAGACTGAGACACTGACCGCCGTGACCCGTGCGGCCGTCATCTTGCTCCGCGCCGACCCTGAGGTGTTCCTTTCGCATGAGTCTGATCGTCCAGAAGTACGGTGGCTCCTCCGTGGCGGATGCCGCCGGGATCCAGCGTGTAGCGCGCCGCGTCGTCGCGACCCAGCAGGCCGGCCACCAGGTGTGTGTGGTGGTCTCTGCGATGGGCGACACCACGGACGAGCTGCTGGATCTCGCCGCGCAGCTCACCGACGCCGCCCCCGCCCGAGAAATGGACATTCTTCTTTCCGCTGGCGAGCGCATCTCCATGTCGCTGCTCGCCATGGCCATCCATGCCGCTGGCGTGCCCGCCCGCTCCTACACCGGCTCCCAGGCCGGCATGATGACGGACACCGCGCACGGTCTGGCGCGCATCGTGGAGGTCAACCCGCACCGGGTGCGCGCTTCCCTCGACGAGGGCATGGTCGCCATCGTTGCCGGCTTCCAGGGCATGAGCCCCGAATCGCGGGACATCACCACGATGGGCCGCGGCGGCTCGGACACCACCGCCGTCGCCCTGGCTGCGGCTCTCGGCGCGGACTCGTGCGAGATCTACACCGATGTGGACGGCATCTTCTCCGCCGACCCGCGCGTGGTGCCCACGGCCCGCAAGCTCGAGGAGATCTCTTCGCAGGAGATGCTCGAGATGGCGGCCTCCGGCTCAAAGGTGTTGCACCTGCGGGCCGTCGAATACGCGCGGCGCTTCGGTGTGAAGCTGCACGTGCGCTCCTCCTTCTCCGACCACGAGGGCACCTGGGTGATCCCGGACCCCGCCGAGACCATCACCATCAAGGAAGGCGAACCCATGGAACAGCCGATCGTCGCCGGCGTCGCTCACGACCGCTCCGAGGCCAAGGTCACCGTGGTCGGTGTGCCGGACATCCCCGGCAAGGCCGCCGAGATCTTCCATGTCATTGCACAGTCCAACGCGAACGTGGACATGATCGTGCAGAACGTCTCCCGGGCCGGCACCGGCCGCACGGACATCTCCTTCACGCTGCCGATCGTGGAGGGCAAGGCGGGTCTCGCCGCGCTGCGCGAGGCCCAGGAACGCATCGGCTTCGAGGGAATCGACTACGAGGAGGCCATCGGCAAGCTCTCGCTGGTGGGGGCGGGCATGCGCTCCAATCCCGGCATCTCCGCCACCTTCTTCGAGGCCCTGCACCAGGCCGGGGTCAACGTGGACATGATCTCTACCTCCGAGATCCGCATCTCCGTGGTGACCGCTCAGGAGCGGCTCGACGACGCCGTGCGCGCCGTGCACACCGCCTTCGGCCTGGACTCCGAGGTCGAGGCGACCGTCTACGGCGGCACCGGCCGCTGAGCCTGCCGGGCACGCCCGGCGCCCGCGCCGACAGCTCACACTCGGCGTCCCACACCACTCGCACCCAGCGCCCCGCCGCTGAACGCAACGATGCCCCGCACCGGAAACCGGTGCGGGGCATCGTTGTGGTGTCCGAGGATCAGCCCTCGTTCATCATGGCGTCGATCCGCTCCATGATGACGGCCACCTCACCGCGGGTGATCTGCTGGTGCGGCGCGTAGGTGCCATTCGAGTAACCCCGAATCAGGCCCTGTGCATGCAGCCAGGCGATCGCCTCGTAGTGCGCAGAGCCCGCCGGCACGTCCGCGTACGGGGACTGGGCCGGCGCCGTGAACGGATCCACGGCCAACGCCCGGTAGACGAACGCCGCGAACTCGCCGCGGGTCACATCGCGACCCGGCTTGAACGTGCCGTCCGTGTAGCCGGTGGTCACACCCTGCGCCGCGGCCCACGTGATGGCCGGGTAGAAGGTGCTACCCGCCCGCACGTCAGGGAACGGCGAGGTCTCCGGGGCGGTGTGCTCCGGATCGATGTAACGGAACAGGAAGGTCAGCGACTCACCACGGGTGATGTCGTTGTACTTCCGGTACGTGCCATCGGCGTAACCGGTGGTGATGCCGTTGCACTGCATCCAGCGCACGGGCTCGTAATAGGTGGAACCCGGTGCGTTGTCCCGGAAGTCGGGAGCCTCACACACCTCCGGCTCCACCGGAGCCTCACCCGCACCGACGACGACGGTCACCGTCGTCGTGACGCCCGGGGCCCACGTGACCAGACCGCGCCACGTGCCCTCGGTCAGCCCGCTCCAGGCCAGCGTGGCCTGAGTCGGGGTGCCGCTGGTCACGGGGACCGGGTTCGGGGTGACCGTCAGGTTGCCGGCGTCACCGGTGAGCCGCAGCACCTCGGTGGTCGCGGTGTCCGCTGCGCCATCCGGCGTCGAGTACAGGTGGTAGACCACCGTGTAGCGACCGGCCGCCGGGTTGTTCAGCGTGAGCTGCTCCGAGTCTGCCGCGGTCGTCACACGGATCAGCTGACCGGACGGGGTGATGACGTACATGTCCCAGTCGGCGCCGACCCGGCCCGCGTTGACGGCGAGGCTGAGGGCACGAGTGCCCTCGGCGACGTCCACGGTCTCCACGTGGCTCGAGGCGTTGGCCACGGTGGAGGCGCCGGCGCCCGGAGTCTTGGTGATCTGAGCGGTCTCGGCGCGGCCCAGACCCAGCACCGAGGCCTCGAGCTGACCGGTCACGCCGGGCAGGATCTCGACGGTCTCGGAGCCGTTGGCGCCCTCGCCCTCGACGTTGGAGGTCACCGTGGCGGCCATGGCCTTCAGGGTTACCGGGGAGGTCACCGAGGCGGCGGCCGGGCGATTCCAGCTCATCGAGCCGTGACGCCACTCGCTCAGCGGAGCGTCGGTGCGCGTGAAGGTCAGCGTCACCTCGGCGGACTGACCGGCGGCCAGGCTCAGCGTGGACGGCTGCGCGGTCACCGCGAAGCCCGGCACGGAACCGCTGAAGGTCCACGTGCCTGCCTGCTTGGCGGTCAGGGTGCGCTTGACGGTGGCGGAACCGACGACGTCGGGGATCGCCACGGAGGGCAGGTTGACGTCGCGACCGGCGATGTCACCCAGCAACAGGGAGTCCCACTGACGGGCGTCGGCCTCGTAGACCAGGCCCGGGGCGGCCATCGCCCGCGGGTCGGCATTGCCGGCGCCGGTGGCGAAGTTGTCCACGTTCACGGAGCCATCGGCGTTGTAGAGATCCGTCGCCGTAGTCATCATGGCCGACTTCAGGGCCATGGGCGACCAGCTCGGGTTCTTGCCGACCATGAGCGCGGCCATGCCGGCCACGTTCGGGGCGGCCATCGAGGTGCCGGACATCAGGCCGAACTCGTTGCCGTCGTAGCCCGGATCCAGGGGCGAGACACCCGCGATGACGTTGACGCCCGGGGCGGCGACGTCGGGGTTCAGGAACTCCTGGTTGACCGCGTTGGAAGGACCGCGCGAGGAGAACCCGGCCACCTGGGGCAGCGGATCCGGAGCTCGCCCGGTGGTGTCGCCCACCACGATGGCGGCGCGCTCACCCCCGGCACGGACCTTGGCGATGATGCCGTTGTCGTCCACGTGGACCGAGGGCACGGAGTGCACGTCGGCATCCAGCGAGCCGGAGGGCACGTTCACGAGGATCATGCCCACACCGTCGGCCTCGGCCACGGCCTTGGACTTGTCCACGCGGGCGATCACGCCGCGCTCGCAGAGCACGATCTTGTCCGCCGCGGCGGCGGCGTCGAGGGTGCCCGGGTAGCAGAGGCGGACCTGGTTGGCGTCGGCGCCAGCGCGTCCCACCTCGGAGGCGTGGATGACCTCGGCCTCCTCGACACCCACGCGGGTGGACGAGGCGCCACGCACGCGCGTGCCGTCGGCGAACTCGATGGTCGCGGTGAGCTCATTCGAGAACGTCGAAGCGGCCACCGTGGTCAGCCACGGCGAGGAGTGGTTCACCGTGTTGGCGGAGGGGCCGGAGTTGCCGGCGGAGGCCGCCACGAAGATCCCGGCCTCGGCCGCGGAGCGGAAGGCCAGGGCCACCGCGTCGGTGATCGAGTTGTTGTTGCCGGAGATCGAGTAGTTCAGGACATCGACGTTGTTCTCGATGGCCTTCTCGATCGCGGCGATCGAGGCGGAGGTGTAGCAGCCGCCGGTGTCCGGATCGTTGTCCTCCCAGCAGATCTTGTACGAGATCAGGTGAGCGGCCGGAGCCACGCCCGCGCCCGTGCCGTAGCTGTAGCCGTTGATCGACTGCTCGACGTCGGTGTTGCCGAGCACGGTGGTGGCGACGTGCGTGCCGTGGGAGAACACGCCCAGCGGGGAGATCCGCTCGGCGGGGTGGCGATTGGCCGCGGGCACGGAGCGCAGGAAGTCATCGGCGAAGGCGTACGCGCCGATGAGCTTCGAGTCGCACGAGGACGCCGGGAAGTCCGGGCCCTCCTGGCAGTCACCGTAGGCGGTGGTGCCGTCGGCCTTGAGCACGGCGATGCGTCCGTCGGCGGTGCGGTAGGGCTGACCCACCTGCGGCTGCCCGGACAGCGGAGCCACGGGCTCGCCCTGGATGAAGGGGTTGTCCGGGTGGATGCCGGTGTCGATGACGCCCACGACGACGCCCTTGCCGGCGTTCTCCTCGCCCCCGTAGACGGTGTTCCACGCGCCATTGGCCCCGGGAAGATTGAGGAAGTCGGTGGAGGAGTAGTCCGTGGACAGGCGCTCGTCCTTGCCCACGGAGAGCACACGCTCGTCCTTGGCGAGGGTGCGAGCCTGGTCCGCGGTGAGGTCCGCGACGAAAGCATTGACGGCCCTGGCGAACTGCATCTGCGTGCTCGCGCCGACGGTCTGGGCCACGCGGGACTGCTGCACCTTCAGGTACTGCTCGTAGCGACCGACCTCGGGACGGTTGACCTCGAACTGACCGCCTTCGGCGGCCGTGGCGGCCAGCCCGTCCGTGCCGCCGCCGTAGGTGACCGAGGGGTCATCCTTGAGCACCACGAAGTAGCGGCCGTTGGTGTAGTCGTCCGTGATCTGCACGTCCGATGTGGTGGATGTGGCGTCACTGCCGCTGACTGGGCTGGCCATGGCCGGGGCGCCGACAAGCGGTGCCGCGAGCAGACCGGCCCCAGCGAGTGTGGCGGCCACGGCCCGGAAGCGTCCGGGCCGTTGGGGGTTATGGGACATAACCTCGCCTTTCCTCACAGGGTGAAAGCCTCAGCACCGGGAACTCGATGCCGGACTCGGCGCCCGTCAGGCCACCCGCTCCGTTGCGTGACGCGCCTCACAGACACCAGGATCCAACCTAGCTGTGAATGTGCTCGAAGAAAAGGCCCAGTCTGAACGCTCCCTGAATGCGCTTCACCCGACGCCGGTCACCGCCTCACCCGGTCCCGCGTCGCCAGGTGTCCGTACGCTGCATGATCACCGCCGTCTCGCCGCGGGTGATGTTCGCTCCGGGTCGGAACGTGCCGTCGCGGTACCCGGTGAGCAGACCCTGACTCGTGAGCCACGAGATCGCCGCGTAGTGCGGGTGGCTGGTGGACACATCGGCGAACGGGGACACCCGTGGTGGCGTGTAACCCGTCGGCGCCAGGATCCGCTGTACGAAGGCCGAGAACTCGGCTCGCGTGACATTGCGTCCCGGTCGGAAGGTCCCGTCCGCGTACCCGCGAGTGACCCCGGTGGAGGCGGCCCACGTGATCGACGGGAAGAACGTGCTGCCCACCGCCACGTCGCGGAAGGGCGAGCGCGCGGGCACCGTGTGGGCGGGCTGCAGCAGCCGGTAGAGGAACGTTACGGACTCGCCGCGCGAGATGGCCGCGGATTTGCGATAGGTGCCATCGGCGTAGCCGGTGGTGATCCCCGCGCACTGCATCCACCGCACGGGCGCGTAGTACACCGAGCCCCGCGGGTTGTCCGTGAAGTCCCGTGCCGTACAGGTGGACGTACCGGGGACTCGCACGTGGACCTGCGTCGTCGCAATCACGGGGCCGCCCGCCCACGGACGCCACTCGACACGGCCGCGCCAGGAGCCCGGCGTCAATCCGGACCAGGCCAGCGTGGCGGTGCGGGCCGCACCCGGCGCCAAGGTCACCGTGGCCGGCGTCACACTGACGTTGCTGGTCCCCGCGCGGTGCTGGACCGTCTCGATGATGGCGGTGTCCGAGGCGGCCGTGGTCACGTTGAGCAACATGGCCCGCACCCGGTACGTGCCGGGCACCGGGGTCTCGAGGACCACGTTGCGCTCGCCCGTGGCCGAGAGCTCGGTGTTGTCATAGACCGCGACCCCGCCCGGGCCTTCGATATCCAGCATCCAGTACGCCGTCCCGCGTGCGGCGCTGGTCAGATGCACCTCGAGCCGGTCCACCCCGGCCCCCACGGTGATCTCGAACCGTGCGGTGCCGGGACCCTCCTCCCCGAAATTCGGATCGGTGTAGTCGACTGGCACCTTGGTCACCGTGCGCTCCTGCGCGGGGCTCAGTCCCACCACCGTGGCTTGAGCGCTGCCGGGCACGCGGCCCGTGAGCTGGACGGTTCCGCTGCCGCTGGCGGTCGAGCCAGAGACGGACTCGGTGATCGTGGCCGCCGGAACGCGGATGCTGACCGGCAGCGACGCCGTCGGGACCCCCGTGCCGGAGAAGGTCACGGCTCCGTGGGTGGCGACGCCGTGGGCGGCATCGACCGGGGTGAAGGTCAGCTGGACGGCCACGCTCTGGCCCGCGGCCAGGCTCACGCGTGCCGGATTCGCGGTGACGCGGAAGCCCGGCACGGAGCCGGCGACATTCCACGTGCCCGCCCGGACCGCAGTGGCCGTGCGGGTCACCGTGACCGGCCCGGAGAGCGAGGACAGTGCCACGGCGGGCTGATTGACCTGACGCGGGGCGAGCTCACCGCGCAGCAGGGCACCCCACTGGGTGTCCGTCGTCGTGAACACCAGGCCGGGATCGGCCATGGCCCGCGGAGCGATCATGCCGGCCCCGGTGGCGTAGTTGTCCGGGTCCTCGGACCCGTCGGACTCCTGCACGGCCGTCGCGGTGGTCATCATGGCGGACTTGATCGCCATCGGCGACCACTGCGGGTTGCGCGCGGCCAGCAGGGCGGCCATGCCGGCCACATGCGGCGAGGCCATCGAGGTTCCCTCCATGGCGCCGAACCGGGTCCCACCCCCGGGGATGGTGAGCGAGGACAGCCCGGCCACGACCCCGACGCCGGGCGCGGCCACCTGCGGTGCCAGAATCTCTCCCGACGCCGCCCCACTGGGTCCGCGCGCCGAGAAGTCGGCGATGCGGCCCGTGACGCTCGCCCCCGAGGCGCCGGTGACCTCGGCGGCGGCGACCGAGGTGATCCACGGCGCGCCATGCTCGACGGTGGAGTACCCCGGGCCGCTGTTGCCCGCGGCGGCGGCGACGAAGATGCCCGCCCGCGCAGCGGAGCGGAAGGCCACGGACACCGGATCGCCGATCTGGTCCGTCCTGCCGCCGACCGAGTAGTTGATCACGTCCACGTTGTCCGTGATGGCCTGTTCTACGGCGGAGATGGTGTCCGAGGGCCAGCATCCGATGCCGTAGATGTCCAGCCAACAGGCCTTGTAGGAGACCAGGGCGGCGCCCGGCGCCATGCCGGATCCGGTGCCGGCGGGTGCCCCGTCCACCACCAGTGGCACCCCGACTCGGCCGGCCGCCGTCGAGGCGACGTGCGTGCCGTGGCCGTCGACGTCCGCCGGCGACATGCGCTCGGCCGGGTCAATGACGTCCACCGGCACCGCCGAGACGAAGCCCTGAGAGAACGCACCCGCCCCGATCAGCTTGGCCGTGCACGAGGAGGCCGGAAAGTCGGGGCCTGCGGCGCAGCGCGCCGACGCCGTGGTCCCATCGGCCTTCAGGACGGCTACCTGTCCGTCGGCCCGACGGTAGGGCTCGCCCATCCGCGGAGTCGTGCCGACCGGGGCGGGGGCTGCGGCGGCGAAGAAGGGCTGCCGCGGGTCGATGCCCGTGTCGATGACCGCGATGACCGCACCCTTGCCCGCGGCCGCCTGGCCGCCATACGTGGTGGCCCACGTGCCGGTGGCACCCGTCATGCCCATGGTCTCTGCCGGCCCGGCGTTGAGCGGCCGCGGCTCATCGGCGAACACGCCGGCCACGCGGGGATCATCCTCGAGCAGACCGACCTGCGTGGTGCTGAGCTGCGCCGCGAAGCCGTTGAGCGCCCGCGTGAACTGCTGATCGGGCTCCACGCCCACGCTGGCCGCCACCGACTCCTGCTCGCGACGCAGCGCGGTCTCATACCGCGCAACGGCCGTGGACTCCGCATCGAACTCACCGTCAACCGCCGCGGTCGGGCCCAGGCCGGGCCGGCCGCCGTCGTAGGTGACGGAGGGCTCCTCGGCGAGGACCACGATGTAGCGCCCCGAGGCGGGCCGGGCGCCGAGACCACCGGGCTCGGTGGGTTCGACCGGTGCCAGCCCGGGCACCGGAGAGGGCGCAACGGCCGGGGTCGTGGGAGCGGGTGCCGGGGCCGGCGTGGGCGCGGTGGGGAGCGCCTGGGCGGGAGCGGCGACCAGCGCGACGGCGGCCAGGATGGCCAGCATGGGCCGCAGCGTGGCGGCCCATCGGGCGCTGAGCGGGGTGACGGTGGAGGACGGGGGTGCGGATGCGGCGGCCATGCGACTGTCCCTTCTGTGCCGGCAGGCAAGCTCTTGACCTGAAGATAGGCCCCGGGCGAAGGCGGAGACAGTCGTCGGCACAACCGTTACACAAGTGCAACTCAGGCACGTGCCGCGGGAGGTCACCTGAGACACTGGAGACCTCATGCGCTCCCCCGTCCTGTCCCTGTCCGAGACCACCGTGCTGCCCGCCCCCGTGTGGACCGCCGAGGCCGCCCGCCATCAGCGACGCATCGCCCAGCGCACCGACCCGATCATCGCGCTGCACCATGCCGGCACGCGGCACCCGGTCTACGACTTCCTCTTCACCTACTACTCGCACTCCCCCGCGGCCCTGCAGCGCTGGCATCCGGGGCCCGGCGTCGTGCTGGCAGCCCACCCCGACGACGCGCCGGCGATCCACCCCGACGACGCCCCGGCGGCCGGTAGCGCCCCGGCGGCGGACCGCAGCACGTGGCGGCACTACCGGTGGGTGGCCCCCGGGGAGCATCCGGACGCCCCGCACGGCGGGTGGACGGTGGATCTGGCGGCGTTCCTGGCCGAACGCGGCGACGGTGTGGCCTTCATCCGCGATCTCGTGGCCCGGACCGCGGCGCGGCAGCCGCGGCTGGGCTGCTTCGGGCTGCACGAATGGGCGATGGCCTACCGTTCCGAGCTCCACGGCGTGCGCCACTCGTCGGTGCCCCTGCGCCTGGGTGCGGCGGGCACCAATGCGGTGGTGGAGGCCGCCACGATCCAGTGCACCCACGTCGACGCCTTCCGCTTCTTCGCCCCCGAGGCCCGCGAGCTCAACACCGAGCAGCCCACGCGGGCCGGCATGCGCAGCCAGGAGCAACCCGGGTGCCTGCACGCCACCATGGACCTCTACAAGTGGTGCGTCAAGCTGCTGCCCGCCGTGACGTCGTCGCTGACCGCGGACTGCTTCGAGCTAGCCTGGCAGGTGCGGGAGATGGACATGAAGGCCTCGCCCTATGACCTCGCCGACTGGGGCTTCGAGCCCATCCGCATCGAGACCCCCGCTGGCCGGGCCGAGTACGTGCGCGCCCAGAGCGAGTTCGCCCGCCGCGGTCAGGCCCTGCGGGCCCGGCTGCTCGCGGAGATCGACGGATGGCTGACATCGCGACCTGCGAGGATGGATCCATGAGCATGGACCAGACCCCTCCCGAGCTGCGTGGCGCCCGCTTCGAGAACGACGACGACGCCCCCCGACGTCGTCGTCCCCTCGTGACCCTGGTGGCCATGCTCTGCATCGCCGCACTCGCCCTGGCCGCGCTCTCCGGACTCTCCACGCTGTTCCTGTAACTGGCGCGGCAAGTCAGGCGTCGTCGTCGGGAACGAAGAGCTGCTCGATGTCCCGCTCCAGCAGCCGCGCAAGACCGAAGGCGAGCGCCAACGAGGGGTCATGACGGCCCTTCTCGATCGAGATGATGGTCTGCCGCGAGACCCCCAGTGCATCGGCCAGGCGCTGCTGCGACCAGCCCAGCTGAGTTCGACGCGCGTGGATGTGGTTCTCCATTCCGCTTAGCCGCGCTTCTTCAGGATCAGGTAACGCACGGTCGTGTCGAGAGCGGTGAAGATGGTCAGTCCCACGCCGACGAGGGTCAGATCCGGCCGCCAGCCGGTCACGGCGACCAGGAACGTGCCCACGCCCAGGACCATGAGCAGGCTGCCATGCGCGCCGGCCTGTGCGCGGGTCAGCCACCCAGATTCGACCGAGTCCTCCGGGCGGCGCAGGGCACCGGGCAAACTGTCCGCGTCCACGAGGAACACCCACGCGACGCCGCTCAGCGTCCCGACCATGCCGGCGGCCACGAGCGTGGCGAGCAGGGCCGGGTGGGGGTGCCCGTTCGCGGTGGCGAGGACGACCGTGATGCCCCACAGGGCTGCCGCGGCCACGAGGCCCAGGGCACTGGACACCAGGAGCAGGCGGGCGGTGCCGCCGCCGAGGCGCCTTGAGCGACCCCAAGCGGAGGGGGGTGTGGCCTCGGAACCGGTGGGGTGTGACGCGGTGGGGTGTGCGGACGTATCCGCGGGGTGCTCGGTGGCGTTCATGACGGTCCCTCCTGGGCTCGTGAGGCGTGGGCAGCTCCCGTGGATCGGGGCCGGCGTCTCGGTGTCGAGTGTCAAGCTGACTTGA
>JAUNTT010000212.1 GCA_030538555.1 Micrococcus sp. | reverse complement strand
TCGTCGCGCACATCCGGGGCGGCGTCGTCGTCGGACGCAACAGAGCCCCGTGACCGGGGGTCACGGGGCTCTGCGCTGGTCATTATCACTGCCCGACTCGGCCCCGCCGCAGGGCGGGGCCGAACCGGACCAGGATCACTTGGCGTCGACGCGCTTCTCGCGGATGCGAGCAGCCTTGCCGTGGCGATCGCGCATGTAGTACAGCTTGGCGCGGCGCACGTCGCCCTTGGTGACGACCTCGATCTTGTCGATGACCGGGGAGTGCACGGGGAACACGCGCTCCACGCCCACACCGAAGGACACCTTGCGCACGCGGAAGGTCTCGCGCACGCCGTGGCCGGAACGGCCCATGACGAAGCCCTGGAACACCTGAACGCGGGCGGTCTTGCCCTCGATGATGTTCACGTGGACCTTCACGGTGTCGCCTGCGGCGAACTCCGGGATGTCGGTGCGCAGGGAGCCGGCGTCAACGGAATCAAGAATGTGCATGTCACATACTCCTCAGCATCGATGCCACAGGTCACCCACGCTGGTTCTTCGCGTCGCAGCGGGTAGCGCGGCCGCCATGAGGTCAAGCATGGGGCGGCCACCGGGCTGAGACGTGAGCGGTGAATCCGGGGCGGAGGGATCTCCGACACCCGGTGGTCTCGCTGTCTGACGTGCCCCCCCCTGTGGCAGGCGCGCACGTCCAGCAGACGCAAGGATCTAGTATGCCATACCCGGTGCCCCGGGAATGTCAGTGAGCGTTGAGTCGACGTCAGTGATCGCCGAGCAGATCCGGACGCCGGGCCCGAGTCCGCTCGAGCTGCTGCTCGCGGCGCCACGCTGCGATGCGGCCGTGATCGCCCGAGAGCAAGATCTCCGGCACCGGCCGGTCCCGCCACTGGGCAGGCTTGGTGTAGACCGGGTACTCGAGCAGACCGTCGGAGTGCGACTCCTCGACCAGCGAATGGGGGTTGCCCACCACGCCCGGAATGAGTCGGCCGATGGCCTCGACCATGGCCAGCGCGGCCACCTCGCCGCCGTTGAGCACGTAGTCCCCGAGGCTGACGAGACGGACCTCGAAGTGCTCGGCGGCCCACTCGAAGACGCGCTCGTCGATGCCCTCATAGCGTCCGCACGCGATGACCAGATGCTCGGCCTCGGCGAGTTCGGCGGCCACGGACTGACGGAAGACCTGCCCGGAGGGGGTGGGCACCAGCAGCACGGGTCGGGCTGGCATGGTGACCGGTGAGTCGTCGGCGATGCCCTCGAGCGCCAGCGCCCAGGGCTCGGGCTTCATGACCATGCCCGCTCCCCCGCCATAGGGGGTGTCGTCCACGGTCCGGTGGCGGTCCGTGGCCTGCTCGCGCAGATCGTGCACCCGCACATCCAAGAGCTGCTCGCGTCGGGCCTTGCCGATCAGGGAGATCTCCAGGGCGTCGAGGTACTCCGGGAAGATCGAGATGACGTCAATGCGCACGGCTCAGCTCTCCTGCGGTGCGGACGCCTGCGTGTCCGGGGCGCTGTCCGCGTCGGCTGACGCCTCGGCTTCGTTCACGGTGAGCAGGCCGGGCGGTGGGGTCAGCGTCACCACGCCCTGCTCGGTGTCGATCTCCGGGACGATCTCTGCGACGAAGGGCACCAGCACCGTCTCGCTCTGGCCCTCCACCTCGATCTCCAGCAGGTCCTGGACGGCGCCGGTGCTCAGTCCGGTCACGGCGCCGATGTGCCGGCCCTGCACGTGCACGGCGAGGCCCACAAGGTCCTCTTCGTACCACTCATCGTCATCCTCGCGGTCCTCGGGCGAGCCAAAGAGCTGGGTCCCGCGCAGGGCCTCGGCGGCATTGCGATCCGCTGACTCGCGGAAGGCGACCACGAGGATCGACTTGTTCCAGCGAGCGCGCTGGACCGTGAGCACGGGCGAGCCCGCGGCCTCGCCCGTGTGCAGCTCGGCCCC
>JAUNTT010000211.1 GCA_030538555.1 Micrococcus sp. | reverse complement strand
AGGCGAGGACGCTCTGGGTGGAACCGGTCAGGTCCTGAATCTTGAGCAGCCCGGCAACCAGCAGCACTCCGCCCAGCACCAGCCGGGCCAGGAGGCCCACGGCGTCCAGCGCCCGGTCCCGGGGAACGGTCATCGGCGAACTCCTGCCGCCAACTCCCGGGTCAGGGCACGCAGGGTCGCCAGCGACGGATCGGCGCCCAGGGCGCGCACGAGGGCCGATCCCACGATGACCCCGTCGGAGAAGGCCGCGACCTGGGCAGCCTGCGCCCCGTCGCTGACGCCGAGCCCGACGCAGAGGGGCAGGTCGGTCACCGCCCGGGTGCGCTCCACGAGTGATCGGGCCGAGTCGCCCACCTGTGACCGTGCGCCGGTGACGCCCATGGTGGAGGCGACGTAGACAAAGCCGCTGCACGCCGCCGTGGTCGAGCGCAGCCGGGCGTCGGTGGAACTGGGTGCCACGAGGAAGATCGGTGCGAGATCATGCTCCCGCGCACCTGAAAGCCATTCCTGGGCCTCGTCAGGGATGAGGTCGGGGGTGATCAGCCCGGCACCGCCGGCAGCCGAGAGCGCGGCGGCGAACCGCCGCGGACCGTGCCGCAGCACAGGGTTGTAGTAGGACATGACCACGGGCACAGCGCCAGCCGCACGCACGGCCTGCACGACCTGGAACAGGTCGGTGAACCGGAAGCCCTGGGCGAGGGCGGCAGCCGCCGCCTGCTCGATCACCGGGCCGTCCATGAGGGGGTCGGTGTAGGGCACCCCGACCTCCACGATGTCGGCGCCCTCCTCCACCACGGCGCGGGCGGCGGCCACGGAGGTCTGCAGATCTGGATAACCGGCGGGCAGATAGGCCACCAGCGCGGCTCGATCCTCGGCCCGACAGCGCGCGAACAGCTCCTGGAGCGAGGTCACCAGCCGCTCCCGTCGGACTCGGCCACCGGCTCATCCGCCTTCATCTGCTCCGCCTCCACGAGGTCCTCACCATCGATCAGCCCGAACCAGCGTGCGGCGGTGTCCACATCCTTGTCTCCGCGACCGGAGAGGTTGACCAGCACGACCGGTGCCTCGTCACCGTCCGCCCGCTCGCCGAGAACTCGGCCGACCCGCAGCGCACCCGCCAGCGCGTGCGCGCTCTCGATCGCCGGGATGATGCCCTCGGTGCGGCACAGGAGCCGGAACGCCTCCATGGCCTCGTCATCAGTGACGGGTGCGTAGTGGGCCCGGCCGGTGTCGTGCAGGAAGGCGTGCTCGGGCCCGACGGACGGGTAGTCGAGACCGGCGGAGACCGAGTGGGTCTCGAGGGTCTGGCCGTCCTCGTCCTGCAGGACGTAGGAGGCGGCGCCGTGCAGCACCCCGGGGGTGCCACCGGAGAACCGGGAGGCGTGCCGGCCGCTCGCCACGCCTTCGCCGCCGGCCTCGAAACCGTGCAGCTCGACCTGGCTGTCGTTGCGGAAGGCGTGGAAGATCCCCATCGCGTTCGATCCACCGCCGACGCAGGCGCAGACCGCGTCGGGGAGGCGGCCGAAGCGCTCGAGCACCTGGTCGCGGGCCTCGGCCCCGATGACGGCGTGGAAGTCCCGGACCATCGTCGGGAAGGGGTGCGGTCCGGTGACCGTGCCCAGGAGGTAGTGCGTGTCCCCCACGTTCGTGACCCAGTCGCGCATCGCTTCGTTGATGGCGTCCTTGAGCGTCGCGCTGCCGGTCGGGACAGGGATCACCTCGGCGCCGAGGAGGCGCATCCGGGCCACGTTGAGGGCCTGCCTCCTGGTGTCGACCTCGCCCATGTAGACAGTGCACTCCAACCCCAGCAGCGCGGCCGCCGTGGCCGTCGCCACCCCGTGCTGCCCGGCCCCGGTCTCGGCGATCACCCGGTGCTTGCCCATCCGGACGGTGAGCAGCGCCTGACCCAGCACGTTGTTGATCTTGTGCGAGCCGGTGTGGTTGAGGTCCTCGCGCTTGA
>JAUNTT010000210.1 GCA_030538555.1 Micrococcus sp. | reverse complement strand
GCGACGTGGCGCAGGACGCGGTCCACGAGATGCCCGTCGACGCGGGCGGCGGCGCCCTGGGTGAACTGGCCGTCCTGGGCGAGGGTCGTGCGCACGAGGGTGACGAGGTCGTCGGGCAGCCGCCCGAGGTCGGCCGACCGCGCCCACGTCTCCAGGGCGGGGGGCATCGGCGCGCGCGGCGGCAGTGCGAGGCGGATGCGGTCGCGCGCCACGTAGGTGCCGGCTGCCATGTCGCCCAGGCGGCGCGTGGGGTCGGTGAGCAGCCACGCGATGAGCGCCACGGATCCGCTGGTCAGCCACACTTCGGGCACCGCCAGCAGATGGCGGGTGATGATGCGACGGGCGTCGGCGGGACCGCCGTCGTTGCGGACCGTCCGCAGGCCGGTCACGACCTTGCCGACGGTGCGCCCGGTCCACGTCTCGCAGGCCGCGGGAAAGGCCACGAGCACCCCGACCGACACGAGCAGGTGCAGAGAGGCGATGAGCGCCTCGTCGAGACCGATCGCGGTGCGGGCCACGGCGAAGTTGAGCAGGACGAGGAGGATGATGGCGACCACCGCGTCGATGAGCCCCGAGGCCAACCGGATCCCCGGCCCGGCCGCGGGCAGCATGACGACGACCGCTTCACCGGTGACGAGGTCGTCGTGGGCCAGGTGCGATCGCATGTCCTCCAGACTACGGCCGCCCACCCCGGCCACGTCGCCGGCGCCGCCCCACGACCGTGATGAGGGGGCGGGCCACGCGGCCACCCCCTCTACAGTGGAGCGGTGGACGTCGATGCTTTCACCGAGGCGCACGGGCGGGACTGGGCCCGGCTGGAGGACCTGTGTGACCGGTCTTCCCTCACCGCGGCCGAGGCCGATGAGATGCTCGACCTCTATCAGCGGGCGGCGACTCACCTCTCTCAGGTGCGGTCCACGACGCCTGACCCCTACCTCGTGCCCTACCTGTCGTGGCTCGTGTCGCGGGCCCGCAGCCGTTCGGTCGTGCGGGGCCGGTCGGGAGCGAGCGTCGCGGGCTTCGTCCGCTTCTTCACCCACACCTTCCCTGCGGCGCTGTACCGGTTGCGGTGGTGGTGGATCACCACACTCGTGCTCTCGACCCTGTACGCGGTGGTGCTCGGCTGGTGGTTCCTCGACAACCCCGGCTTCACGAGCGCGATGATCGACGAGGAGGCCGCCCGCCAACTCGTCGAGCACGACTTCGAGAACTACTACAGCGAGTACGCGGCCACGAGCTTCTCGTTCCGCGTCTTCACCAACAACGCGTGGGTCGGGGCGCAGGCCATCGCGATGGGTATCGCCGGTGTCCCCGTCCTGTATGTGCTGCACATGAACATGCTCAACGTCGCCTTCTCGGGCGCACTCATGATCCAGCACGGCGCCGGCGCGCTGTTCTTCGGGCTCATCACCCCGCACGGGCTTCTCGAGCTCACCGCAGTGTTCGTGGCGGCCGGTGTCGGCCTGCGGGTGTTCTGGTCGTGGGTGGACCCGGGGCCGCGCACGCGGTTGGAGTCCCTCGGCCGTGCGGCACGGACAGCGGTCGGGGTCGCGTTGGGGCTCGTGGCCGTGTTCGCGGTCGCCGGGCTCATCGAGGGGTTCGTCACCCCCTCCGACTTGTCGACCCCTGCCCGCATCGGCATCGGGGTGCTCGCCGAGGTCGCGTTCCTGGTGTACGTGTTCGTGGTGGGCCGGCGAGCGGCGCGTGCGGGCGTGACCGGCGACGTCACAGGTCATGACGCGGTGGCTACCGCTCCCACCCGAGGCTGACGGCCTCTGCCTCCCTCCGTTGGTCGAGGAGCGCAGCGTCTCGAGACCACTGGTGAGGTCTCCCCCCGTTGGTCGAGGAGCGAAGCGTCTCGAGACCACTGCCCAGGTCATCACGCAGAGTCTCGATGGTCTCGAGACGTCGCTTCGCTCCTCCTCGACCAACGGAGGGGTGGCTTTTTCGCGGACGGAGGGGGTGGCTTCTTC
>JAUNTT010000061.1:6037-15247 GCA_030538555.1 Micrococcus sp. | reverse complement strand
AGCTCGAACATGTGCAGGCGCACGATGAGCCGCTGCCCCGGACGCTTGCGACGCGAGTACCACACGGCGTTCGGTCCTGCCCACTCACAGACGACGACGTCGGCCCAGTCCAGCAATCGTTGCGACGCGTCGGCGTCGTGGTGGTGCAGGCTGTCCCAGACATCCCACCGCAGCTCGACGCGGGGGTCATCGCGCAGGAGATCCACCAGCTCTCCCGCGAACTTGAAGTCGTGGCCGGCCAGGAGCACTCGCCGTCGTGGGCTCGGCGTTGCGGTCGCGGCGGAGGTCAGTGGCGCGGCATCCCCCGCGCTGACGCCGACCCTCTCCAGCCATCGGCCGACGACCTTGGCCCGGGCGGCCACGGAGTACGGCGCCGCCGCGTGGCGCACGTGGTCCGCGAGCGCCGGCAAGGCGGGGCGGGCCGCGGCAATCCGCTCGGCGATATCCGACGCAGTGTCCCGGTCTGCTTCGATGAACAGGGGGTAGGACTGCCCCAGGAGAGCTTCGTGCAGGACGGTCCGGTTGAGCACCGGCGGAACGCCGAGAGCACAGGATTCGAGGACCTTCGTCGAGATCTCCAGCGAGAGGTCGAGCCGCGGATCGCGCCACCCCAGGGACACATCCGCCTGCGCCGTGTGGCGCAGCGCCTCCTCGCGTGACACGGCACCGGGTGCCCGCAGCCCTGCCGGCGGGTCGGACAGCACGGCCGCCATGGCCTCGCTCCAGCCGCGATGGGCGGGCTCGCGGTGGACCTTGTCACCGATCATGGTCAGTTCCGCCCGCACGCCCAGGGCGTGGAGGGCGGGCAGCAGCTGAGGCATGCGGTCGGTCCGCCAGTCGTAGGCGAACTTGCCCGTGTAGATCAGCTGCAGCGCGGAGCCGTCGGTCTGCGGCGGAGTCGGACCTCCGAGGGCGGCGGCGGTGTCACGCACGGTGGCGACGTCGGGAATCATGGGCGAGAGGACGACCGTCTTGCCGGCGGCCGCGGGAACGAGCGCTTCGAGGACCGCTCGCGCATCCTCCGTCTGGGCCAGCATGAGTCTGCTGGCGTCCGCAATCTGACTGAGGCGGATCTGAAGATCCGCGTCGCGACCCGCGTGGGGATAGCCGAACTCGGTGACGTAGGACCACAGGCGGCCCGGTGCCAGACGCCCCTGGGCCGCGGCGGTGCACGCGTGGATCCCGCGGACGATGACGACGTCGTACACCTCGCTCTCGATCAGCTCGCCCAGCACCGACACGGCGACCCCCGGTGTCATCGACGTCGCACGGCGCCGCGGCCGCGCGGGCAGCACCCGCACGCCGGGCAGTCCTCTGAGCGGCGCGGTGAGCAGGTCGCGGCGCTCCAGCGCCTTCAGCTGCACGTCCACGCACGCGCCGAGGCGAGACAGTGTCTCCGCCATGGACTGCAGCCAGATGGCCGAACCGTCGACCACGTTGAGATCGACGTCGCCGTAGAGCAGGATCCGTGGCGCGTCGGTGGCGATCGGGTGAGCGCTGGTCATGCCTGGGCCTCCTGCACGTCAGAGAGCACGTCGAGCACACCCCAGCGCACCTCACCGGGGTCCTCGGTCAGGTGGCGGGATTCGCCCTGCCGGTGTTCCTGCGCGCGCACGACATGCGGGGACTGGCGCAGGGCCAGGGCACCGTAGTGGTGGCGGTGGGGTCCGCGCTCGACCAGCCAGCACGTGGCCCCCCGCTCGCTCGCGGCCTCCGCAGCGTCGAGCACCTCCAGGAACAGGGCGACCCCTGAGGCGTCCAGCGCCCCGGCCCAGAGCCCCTCGAATCCGGCCAGGTCGAGCACCATCACGTCCGCGTCCTGGGCCTGAGCGACGGCGGTTCCGGGAGTCATGACAGCGGTGCGGTATCCGGCGGCCTCGAGCGCGCCGCGCAGATCCGCACCCAGGATTCCGGCGATCACCCGTTGCTCCCGGTCGTGAGGTGACGTCGCCACCAGTCCGAGCGCGCGCCGCAGGCGCGTCTGCGACTCCGGGTCGCTGGCCACGGCGGCTGCCCCGCGGCCAGCACTGGCACGAGGGACCAGGCGCCCGGCCGGACCGGCGGCGAGGCCCCTCGGGTCGCGCGGCTGCTGCGCCGCACTGCCGGGCGTCGGTGCACCATGGCGTGACGCCGACGTCAGACGCGTGAGTCGCGTGAGTCGCGGCGCGATCGGAGAGCTCACCGGTGCGGGAAGGCGTTCCACGAGCGGCAGCAGGCGTTGGGCCGCGCGCGGCGTCACCGCACGCACGCGGCGTTGCAGGGCTCGGGTGATCCTGCGGCGCATTCGTTCACTCTCCCTTGCGTCGATCAAGCGTGTGTGGGTCGGCAGAGAGCGGAGGCGGTCCGCCTCGCCTCGGCGACACTCGTGAGCAGCAGGTCCATGCGCCGAGCCATGGACCGGAGGTCGGCATGCGTCGAGGCCCAGCGGGGACCATGCCCGTCGGTCTCGGTGGAGCGCGGGTCCGCGGCCAGGGCCACGAGGTGGGCTGCGATGGCCTCAGGCTCGGCCGCCACCGGCTCGGCGCCGACAGCGTCGCGCAGGATCCCGGCCGCTTCGCCCTCCACCACCGGTGTGACGTGCAGGTCCAGTGCGAGCAGTTCGTAGGTCTTCGACGGCACCGTCCAGGCGAAGCTCGGCCAGTCAGGGCGCAACATGATCAGGCAGGTGTCTGCCCAGGCGTAGTGCTCGCGTGCTTCCTCGGGGCCGACTTCGTCCAGAAACTGCACCGGCTCGCCGAGCCGGATATTGAGGGCGATGAGTTCGTCTTTGCGAGTGCCCTCACCCACCAGGCGGACGTGCACGGCGGCGTCGTGAGAGTCCCGGATCAGGGCGGCGGCCCGAATCAACCGCTCGAGACCCTGGCTCTCCCCGTGGTTGCCGAGGTAGAGGACGTGCAGCGGCTCCCCCGGCTCGCGTGGGCCTCGCGCGATCGGCGGCAGGGCTCTCGTGTCAATGCCGTTCGAGATGTGGGTGACCGCTCTCAGTCCTCGCTGTGCAAGTTGGCGCGCAAAGCCCGCCGTCACGGTCACCACATGGTCAGCCCGCCGTTGCACCCCCGCCACCAGCCACTCCATGGCCAACCCCAAGGGTCCGACGCTCACGCCGGCTTCACGGCCCAAATCCGGCCAGGCATCGCGCATCTCGAGCACCAGGGGGCGACGCCACAGGCGGGAGAGGACCCATGCCGGCACGACCATGGGCAGAGCGGGCACCGTGGCCACGACGACGTCGGGCCGGGGCAGCCGCGCCGCCGCGGGAATGGCCAACACCGCATGCACGGCAGCCGAGAGGAAGCGGCCGTTGCGACCACCGATGCGCGCCACCCGCCACGTGCGGACCACCCGCTCCCCGGCAGGTCCGCGGCGCGCTCCGCCGTCGTCACCGGCGCGCGGCGTCACGACGTCGACATCCCACCCGGCGGCACGCAGCTCCGACACGAAGGTGCTCCAGCGGCGTTGCGGCGGCGAGTGGGTCGGCAGGTAGGTGTGGATGAGCAGGCAGGCCCGCAGCGATTCGGCACGTCGGGAGGCTTCGTGTGTCACGAGCACACCTCCGTGCGCAGCGGAGTCGGCGCTGCGGGCTCGCTGGGGCTGGGGCTGGCATCGACGCCGTCCGTCGCGGTCGGCGAGGGCGTCGGCTCCGTGCTGGGCTCGGCCGTGGGCGATGCGCTCCGGGGGGAGGGGCTCGGGCTCGGCTCGGGGTTGAGGTACTCCCCCACGCTGTCCTCACGCAGGGCCCGGCGCAGCTGACGCATGGCGGCGGGGTCTTGCCTAATGATCGACATGCCCGTCTCCGTGCGATCCGGGCCGGCATTGGGGACGGTGAACATCGTGATGTCCCCGCTGCGCAGGTTCCGCAGATCCCAGCCCATGGCGGCCAGCGAGCCCGAGTTGAGTGCCTCGTCTGTGGAGATGTAGGAGGACAGCGTGGAGATCACGGAGGTCGTGCGCGCGGGGTTGGCGAGGATCTCCACGCTGAGGAAGCGATTGACGGCCGCGGCCACCACGCGCTGCTGATTCTGCACGCGCGTGTAATCGCCGTCGGCGAAGGCGTAGCGCTCGCGCACGTAACGCAGGGCCGCGGTGTCCTCGAGCAGAATCTCGCCGCGCGGGTAGTAGCTGGGATTGCGCACGCCGGCGGAGAACGCGGTCGGGTTGCACACGGTGACCCCGCCCAGGGCCTCGGTGACGCCGCGGAAGCCCTCGAAGTCGACTTCGACAATGTGGTGGACCGGGATGTCCAGCAACTGCTCGACCGTCTTGATCGCCATGCTGTGCCCGCCCTCACCGAAGGCGGCATTGATCTTGTCCTCGCCCCAGCCGGGGATCTCCACATAGAGATCGCGCAGCAGGGACATGACGTAGACCTGACCGCGGTCGGCGGGAATGTGCACCAGCATCATCGTGTCGGAGCGGCGCGAGTCCGGTTCGGCGCTCGGGTCCGTGGCCTCGGTGGCCTCGACGCCGTCGCGCGAGTCCGAGCCCAGCAGCAGGATGTTGATCGGCTCACCGGCCCGAACGGTCTCCGAGATCCCTGCGTCCACCGTGCGGCGATTGTCATCGAAACTGCGAGCGAGGACGAACAGATACGTGCCCGCCAGCAGCAGCACCACGAGGATCACGGAGAGCACCACGATCAGGGCGCGGCGCCAGCGCCGACGGCGACGCTCCGCCTGGCGGCGTCGCGCGCGCAGACCGCGAAGATCGGGAGAGGTGTGCTCGGCTGGATCCACCACCGTCTCCTTCCCTGCCGTTGTCTGTGCCGCGCTCGCGACGATCCCGCGCGTCGTGATGCCGTCCGCGCGCGGGTGTGCACGTCAGTCTACGGAGTTGCCCACCGTGGTGCTGACCACCGACGGGGCTGACGGCGCCGCCGGTCCGCGACCCGGCACCGTCACCGCTGACGAAGAGCCACCCTCCTGGAAACTCGGGCACGCAGATGACCCACTGAACGGCCTGAAACGGCCCTCGAGTGGGTCATCTGCGTGCCCGAGTTTCACGGGAGGGGTTGGCAGCGCGGGCAGAAGAAGGACGAGCGGTTCATGAACTGCTCGCGCACGATCGGCGTGTTGCACCGTGGGCAGGGCTGGCCCGTGCGGCCATAGGCCGACAGCGAGCGCGCGAAGTAGCCGGAGCGGCCGTCGACGTTGACGTAGAGGGCGTCGAAGCTGGTGCCGCCCACGGCCAGGGCGCGGCGCATGACGGCCGCGGCCGAGGCGAGGACGTCCCGGCTCTGCGCCGGCGTCATGGAGGCCAGCGGCGTCAGCGGATGCAGCCGCGCCTGCCACAGCGCCTCATCCGCGTAGATGTTGCCGATGCCGGAGACCAGCGACTGATCCAGCAGAGCACGCTTCAGCGCGCTGCGCCGCTGCACCCAGCTCTCGTGGACGGCGTCGGGTGAGAACTGCGGGTGCAGCGGGTCCAGGCCGATGTGGGCGGCGGTGCTCGGCAGGCGTTCCCCGGTGTGCGGATCCACCACCAGGGTGTCGACCCACCAGCCGCCGAAGATGCGTTGATCCACGAACCGCAGTTCCTTGGCACCGTGGTCCACGGTCTCCACGGGCCAGCGCAGGCGCGTGTGGCGGGGCAGGGTCTGCTCGCGGTCGTCGACCCGCACCTGCCCGCTCATGCCGAGGTGAATGACCACGGCGGCGTCCGGGTCGTCGTCGAAGGTGAGCCACAGGAACTTGCCGCGCCGCTGGGGCACCCCCAATCGGCGTCCGGCCAGCGCGGTGGTCATCGCCGTGGGACCGCCGGGACTGCGGCGCAGACTGCGGGGATCGAGCACGGCGAGCACACCACCGAGGGCGCCTCGCACGAACGGCTCCATCCCGCGGCGCACCACTTCGACTTCGGGAAGTTCAGGCATGGGGAAAATCAGGCAGCAGTCACGGGTGCTTACGAGGGCGTGGAGGTGGGCAGGGAGGCCTCCATGTCCGGCCACGAGGCGGCGGCGGCGTCGCGCTCGGCCTGCTTCTTGGAGCTCGCCACAGCGGAGCGGTAGGCCCTCTGACCGACCCACAGGGTGGCCTCGAAGCGCGGCGCATGTGCAGGCCCCTGGCCGACGATGTCATAGCGCACCTCACCCAGGTCGTGCCGCGACGCCGCCTCGGCCACGATCGTCTTGAAGTCGGTGCCCTCGCGGGCCACGCGCTCGTCGGCGAGCAGGGGAATGATGTGCCGGTGCACCAGCCCGGCCGCGGCCACGGAGCCGTGGTCGACGTAGACGGACCCGAGCAGGGCCTCGAAGGTGTCCGCGAGGATCGAGTCCTTGTCCGCCCCGCCGGTGGCGCGCTCTCCAGCCCCGAGCCGGATGTACTGGCCGACGCCGAGCTCGCGCGCGACGTGCGCGAGCGCGCGGGTGGACACGACGGAGGCCCGGCGACGGGCAAGATCGCCCTCGGCGAGGTCCGGGTAGGCCCCGAAGAGGTGGTCCGCCACCACGAAGCCGAGAATGGCGTCGCCGAGAAACTCGAGGCGCTCGTTGGTGGGGACGTTGCCGTTCTCGTAGGAGAAGGAACGGTGCGTCAAAGCACGTTCGAGCGTCTCGGAAGTGATGTGCACTCCGAGACGCTCGAACAGGGCGTCAGCGTGGTGGTGCGGCGCAGGGTCGCGCCGTGCGGGATCCGCAGCCACGTCAGGCGTCGGCGACCCTGCGGCCCTTGTACTCGTAGAACAGGGGGGTGCCGGCCGAGTCGGTCTTCAGCTCAGCCTGGTGCGGCAGACGGTAGGAGACACGACCGTTCTCCATGGTCTTGACCAGGGTGGGGGCCTCCGCCTTCCACTGGGAACGGCGGGCACGGGTGTTGGCACGGGACATCTTCCGCTTCGGGACTGCCACGACTATCTCTCTTCTGTCTCGGTGATGGAGGTATTGTTCTCGGTTCCCATGATCTCGGCGAGTGCCGCCCAGCGGGGATCCACCCGCTCGTGGGCGTGCCCGGCGGGCGCGTCCTCGAGCCGGATGCCGCAGTCGGCGCACAGCCCTGCGCAGTCGTCTTTGCAGACCGGCTGGAAGGGCAGCGCCGTCACGACGGCGTCGCGGAGCACGGGCTCCAGGTCGATGGTGTCGAGCACCACCAGGGCCTGCTCCTGCTCGTCGGCGTGCGCGGGCACGTCCGTGAGGAACAGCTCCTGCAGATCGGCAGTGAGGCCTACCTGCAACGGGTCGAGGCAGCGGCTGCACTCGCCCGTGAGGTCAAGATCGGCGGTGCCGGTGACGAGGACGCCCTCGTGCACGGACTCCAGCCGCAGCTCAACGTCCACCGGCGCACCGGGCTCGACGCCGAGCACCGGTGTGCTCAGCCCCTGAGGAGCCGGCCACGTGTCGGTGATCTCGCGCTGCAGGCCCGCGCTGTGCGCGAGGTCCTTGACCGCGATCACCCACGGGGAGGAGTCATCGGGCCGCGTCCTGCGGTGCTGATCGGACATGCTCGCGCTCCTCTCGTCAACGGTGGGGTGATCACTGCGGTCCTAGCGCACCGTGGGCAGGGCTGTGCCCACGTGAACCGACTGTCCAGCATAACCGTTGCGACGCGTCAGCGGCAACGCGGCGCGCGCACGCCTGAGCGGTCACAGGCCCGCGGTGTACTCCTTGAGCCAGGCGCTCATCTCACCACCGAGGTCCGGATGCGCGGTGGCGAACTCAACCACCGCCTGCAGATATCCCAGTTTGTCGCCCGTGTCATAGCGGCGGCCATCGAACACCACGGCGTGCACGCCGTAGCCCTCGCCCTCCCCGGTGGCCAGTTCCTGCAGGGCGTCGGTGAGCTGAATCTCGCCGCCACGGCCGGGCGCGGTGCGCTCGAGCACGTCGAACACTTCCGGGTGCAGCACGTAGCGGCCGATGATGGCGTAGTTCGAGGGAGCCTGCTCGCGCGCTGGCTTCTCCACGAGCCCCGTGACGTCGACGACGTCGTCGAAGTCCTCTCGGCGCTCGATGGCGGCCACACCATAGGCAGAGACCGACTCCTCGGGGACCTCCATCAGCGCGATGACCGAGCCGCCGCACTCGGCTTGGACCTCGATCATCCGCTCGAGCAGTGGGTCCTGGGTGTGGATGATGTCATCGCCGAGCAGGACCGCGAAGGGCTCATGGCCGACGTGGCGGCGGGCGCAGCCCACCGCGTGGCCCAGGCCGAGGGCCTGACCCTGCCGGACGTAGTGCATCGCCCCCACCAGATCCGAGGCACGCATGGCATCAATGCGGGCGTGGTCGCCCTTGGCCTCAAGGGTCGACTCGAGCGCCGGGTGACGGTCGAAGTGGTCCTCGAGGGCGCGCTTGTTGCGGCCCGTGATGATCAGCAGATCGTCGAGCCCGGCGTCGCGGGCCTCCTGGACGACGTACTCGATGGCCGGGCGGTCCACCACCGGCAACATCTCCTTGGGCATCGCCTTGGTGGCCGGCAGGAAACGGGTTCCCAATCCGGCGGCGGGGATGACGGCCTTACGAGCGCGGCCCGGTGTGCGGGTCATTCGGTCACTCCTGACGGGGTCGTGTCGAGGCGAGGACGGGCCCCAGACTCGGGGCGGCGTCGTCGTGCAGTGGTGGCGTCTTCGCAGGGTACCAGCGCCACGGAAACCGGCAGTGACGAGGGCATCCGTGGGTGGCGTCAGCGCCGCGCGGCGAGCGCCTCGGCGACGGGAGCGGGCACGAAGTTCTCGATCTCCGCCCCCAGGGAGAAGACCTCCTTGACCAGCGAGGACGAGAGGTGCACATGGGCCGGGTCGGCACCGAGGTAGACGGTGTCCACGCCCGTGAGCTCGCGATTCATGACCGCCATGGGGGTCTCGTAGTCGAGATCGCCGCCGTGGCGCAGTCCCTTCACCAGCGCCGTCGCGCCCTGCTCGCGGCAGAACTCGGCGATCAGTCCGCCGCCGAAGGCCTCCGGGCGGACCGCGCCGAGCTCAGCACAGCTGAGCCGAATCAGCTCGAGGCGCTGATCGAGGCTGAACATCGGGGTCTTCGAGGGGTTCACGGTCACCGCCACGATGACCTCGTCGAAGAGGCGCGCGGCGCGTCGGATGACGTCCAGGTGGCCGAGATGGATCGGATCGAAGGAGCCGGGGCACACGATGCGGGTCATGCCCTCACGCTACCCTCGAGCGCATGGACCACGCCCAGCCCGACCCCGCCCCGAGCCCCGCGTTCCCCTCGTCCTTCGAGCGTCCCGACGCCGGACCGGGCCGGTGGCACGCCACCGCGGCCGC
>JAUNTT010000061.1:0-5937 GCA_030538555.1 Micrococcus sp. | reverse complement strand
CGCGGCCGCAGCTCGGCACCAGGCGGTGAATCTCGGCCAGGGCTACCCCGACGCCGACGGGCCCGCGGAGCTGCTCGAGGCCGCCGCGCACGCCACGCTGCGCGGACCCAATCAGTACGCGCCGGGTTCGGGCCGCCCCGATCTGCGCGAAGCCATCGCCGACCACCGCGCGCGCCTGCACGGCGTGCGCGAGGACCCGGCGAGCCAGATCCTCATCACGACGGGCGCCACCGAGGCGATCACCGCCGCGGTCCTCGCCCTCGTCCAGCCCGGTGACGAGGTGGTCACCGTCGACCCGTTCTACGACTCCCACGCGGCGGCCACCGGCATGGCCGGCGGGGTGCACGTGCGGGTGCCCGTGCACCCGCCGCACTTCCTGCCCCGCTTCGAGGATCTCGAGGCGGCGTTCACCGCCCGCACGCGCCTGCTGATCCTCAACACCCCGCACAATCCCACGGGCGCGGTGTACCCGCGCCCGCTGCTCGGGGCCATCCTGGCCGCATGCACGCAACGCGGCATCCTGATCCTCACGGATGAGGTCTATGAGCACCTCGTCTACGAGGGTGAGCACGTCACGATGCGCGCGCTGCCGGGTGCGCAGGACTGCGTGCTCACGGCCTCGAGCGCCGGCAAGAGCTTCGCGGTCACGGGCTGGAAGATCGGCTGGCTCGTCGGCTCGGCCGCGCTGATCGCCCGCGTCCGGGCCGTCAAGCAGTACCTGAGCTTCTCCTCCGGCCCCGCGTATCAGGAGGCCGTCGCCGGGTTCCTGCCGCGCTGCGAGACGGCGCTGGAGCAGCAGCGCGAGCGCTACCGTGCCGGGCGTGACCGGCTCAGCGCGGGTCTGCGCGAGCTGGGGCTGCAGCCGTTGCCCTCCCCCGCGGGCTACTTCACGCTGGTGGACCTGCGCCCCTGGGGCATCGACAATGTCGCCGCCGCGCTGGACGAGCTGATCGAGCGGGCCGGTGTGGCGATGATCCCCGTCAGCGCCCTGAGCGCACGCGACGACGGTAGCCTCGACTCGTGGGCACGCTTGGCCTACTGCAAGGACCCGGAGGTCATCGACGAAGCCCTGCGCCGGCTGCAGCAATGGCGCGAGACCCACGCCGCATCCTGAGGGCTCCTGACGGCCGAGGCGCTGGGCGTCAGCGCGTGTCCTGCCAGAAGTAGAGGCGGGTCTCCCCGTAGGTCTTGACGTCGACCTCCTCGAGGGACTCCGGCCGTGCGGGTGCTACGGAGCGGGTGGCGCGCTCGAGCATCAGCAGCCCGCCCGCAGTCAGGGTGATCGCCGCCGCGGCGAGCACCCGGTCCAGCCCCGGTCCCTCGAGCGGATACGGGGGGTCGGCGAGGATCAGATCGACGGTGTCGGCCCCCGCCGCCTCGAGAAACCGCTCGACCGGCCCCGGCTGCACGCGCACGGCGCTGCGTCCCAGGCTACGGTTCACCAGGGCGGCATTGGCGCGGCACACCTCGACGGCGCGGCGCTCCCGCTCCACCAAGGTGACCTCGCGGGCGCCACGGCTGGCCGCCTCGAGACCCAGCGCCCCGGACCCGGCGAACAGATCGGCCACGACGGTGTCCGCCAGCCAGTCGCGGGCGTCGAGCCAGGAGAACAGAGCCTCCTTCGTCCGGTCCGTGGTGGGTCGCGTTCCGGTGCCCGGCACCGAACGCAGCCGCGTCCCGACGGCGGCGCCGGCAATGATCCGTCCCATGGTGCTGATCAGCCTCTCTCCACGTAGTCGGCGGCCTCGGCCTGGGCCCGTTCCCAGCGCTGGACCTCCCGGGCCAGGGCGGTGTCCGGATCCAGTTCCGCGCTCGTGGCCAGCAGGGCCTCCACCGTCTCGGCGGCGAAGCGCACGGCGGGCGCATCGCGCAGGACATCCAGGTGGGCCAGGGTGGAGCGCAGTCCGGACTGGGCGGCGCCGAGGACATCGCCGACACCCCGCTGGCGCAGGTCTTCATGCGCGATGCGCATCCCGTCCTCGGTCTCTTCGAGCACGCGCAGGCGGTGCACTGACGGGTGGCCCTGCGGCAGGCGGGTGACCAGCAGGCACGTGGCGGGGTCGGTGCCGCGTCCCACCCGGCCACGCAGCTGGTGCAGGGTGGACAGGCCGAAGTCCTCGGCATCCAGCACCACCATGAGCGTGGCGGTGGGCACGTCCACGCCGACCTCGATGACCGTGGTGGCCACGAGCACGTCGATCTGCCCGGCGGCGAAGGCCCGCATCACGGCGTCCTGCTCGCTCTGTTCGAGGCGGCCGTGCACGGCCGCCACCGTGCGCCCCTGCAGCCCCGGTAGGGCAGCGACGCGCTCCCGCATCGACAGCACCGCGGCGTGGGCCGGGTCCTGCTCGTCATCGTCGATGCGGGGGCACACCACGAACACCTGGTGCCCGGCTCGCACCTGCTCGGCCACCACCTCCCATACGCGGGCGATGATCCGCGGTCCCTGGTCCATGAGCGCCACATGCGTGCGCACCGGTTGGCGTCCCGCCGGCAGACCCTCGAGAACGGTGAGATCGAGATCGCCGAACACCGTCATCGCCACGGAGCGCGGGATGGGCGTGGCGGACATGACCAGCAGATGCGTGCCAGGATTGGCCTCGCGCAGGGCCTGGCGTTGGTCCACACCGAAGCGGTGCTGTTCGTCCACCACGGCCAGACCCAGCTCGGCGAAGTGCACCGCCTCAGAGAACAGGGCGTGCGTGCCCACCACGATGCCGGCCTCCCCGGAGACGATCTTGAGCAGCGCCTCGCGCCGCTGACGGGTCTTCTGCGAGCCCGTGAGCAGGACGACGTCGGTGGCAGGCAGCCCCGCGGCCTCGAGGGTGCCCGCCGCGGCCAGGGGGCCGAGCAGCGCGCGCAGGCTGCGCCAGTGCTGCTGGGCCAGGACCTCGGTGGGCGCCACCAGCGCAGCCTGGGCTCCGGCGTCGACCACTTGAGCCATGGCCCGCAGGGCCACGAGGG
Organism: Micrococcus sp.; assembly: GCA_030538555.1. Classification (GTDB taxonomy): domain Bacteria; phylum Actinomycetota; class Actinomycetes; order Actinomycetales; family Micrococcaceae; genus Micrococcus. The sequence continues at coordinate 2,973 of JAUNTT010000061.1, read as the reverse complement.
TCTTGCCCGCCCCGACGTCGCCCTGCAGGAGCCGACTCATGGGCGTCGAGGAGGCGAGATCGTCGCGCAGCTGGTCCCCCACGCTGCGCTGCCCAGGGGTCAGGGTGTAGGGCAGGCGCGCATCGAGGGCCGCGGCCAGGCCGTCGGGTCGCGGCGGCCGGGGCCGGGCGGCCACCGTGCGGGCGCGCGCCCGGCGGACCGCGAGGCTGGCCTGGACCACAAGCGCCTCGCGCAGGGCGAGTGCGAGCCGCGCCTCGGGCACCTCCGTCAGATCCGTGGGCGCATGGAGCCTGCGGTAGGCCTCGGCCGTGCCCGGCAGCGGCGCGGTGAGATCGAGCTCGGCGGCGGCCCGGGAGCGGAGCTCCTCGGTGAGCACCTCGTCGATCGCGCCGAGATCCACGAACTCCAGCATGGTGGCCACGCTGGCGCGCACCGCCCAGCTGGGCAGACGAGAAGTCGCCCGGTAGAGCGGCACGGGACGGGTGTCGGCGTCGTCGGCCGCGGCGTCGTCGTCGAGCACCGTGAAGTCGGGGTTGGTCAGCGTCAGCGCGCCGCGATAGTCGCTGGTCTTGCCCTGGAACATGGCCCGCACTCCCGGCTGCAGACGCCGCCGAGCCTCATGGCCGTTGAAGAAGGCCATGGACAGCGTGGCCGCCGCCGTGCCCTCCACGCTGCGATCGGCCACGGTCACGTCGACGATGAAGCCGCTGCGCCGGTGCATCCGTCGCGTGCTGGCGGTGAGGACCTCGGCCACCACGGTGACCTCCTGATCTAGAGCAAGGCCCGCGATCGGGGTCAGCTCGCCGCGCTCGACATAGCGCCGCGGGACGTGGTCGAGCAGCTCCCCCACGGTGTGCAGGTCCAGCTCCTGAGCCAGGCGCGCGGCGGTCTTGGCACCCACCACGCCGGCCAGGGCACGGTCGGGCAGCGGCAGGGACCGCGCCTGAGGTTCAGTGCTGGTGATCGTGACCCTCCGGGTGTTCCTGGGCGCACAGCGAGGTGACCGTGACCTCCTCGGGCTCGCCCGCGGCCTGCAGCAGGGCCAGAGCATGGTCCTGCTCCTGCACGTGGACGTGGACGCGCCAGGGCACGCGAGCCAGGGGGTCATCGCCGCGGCGGGTGGGGGCGACGATCACCGAGTCGCCGATCTGCGTCAGCTCATGGCGTAGGGTGGCCGCGCCCAGCGGCTCCAGCTCGATGGTGCACATGACCTCGACGCCGTCCTGGGCTGGCTGGCTCTGCGCGGGGGCCCCGCCGGTCGTGTAGCCGTGCAGCTCATCCATGAGGTCGCGGCGCGGCTCGCTGTCCGTGACCACGCTGCGCAACGACTCGAAGATCCACAGCAGGCCCACGGCACCGGCGTCCACCACGCCGGCGCGGTGCAGGGACTCGAGCTGGTGTTCGGTCATCGCCACCGCCGCGTGGGCGGCGGTGACGAGGTCCTCGAGCGCCCCGTGCAGGACGACCCGGCGCTCGGTCGGCTGACCGTCTTCGGCCGCCTCACGCTGCGCCTGGGCCCACGAACCCTGCGCACTCTGCGATGCCACGCGCAGCACCGTCAGCATCGTGCCCTCGGTCGGATCGGACAGCGCATTGCGCGCGGCACTCTCGGCGCGCTGCAGCGCCTCCACGAGCGTGTGCATCGTGAGGTGCGGCGTGCCTTTGAGCGGAACCGCCATGCCCGCCAGGGCCACGGCGAACAGCGTGCCGGAGTTGCCGCGGGCCGAGCCCAGCGCGGCGGTGGCCGCCTTCTCGAGGGTGGCCCCGGCGTCGTCGCCCGAATCCTGGGCGATCGCCTGCGCGGCCACGCGCACCGTGGCGAGCAGATTGGTGCCCGTATCCGCGTCCGGGACTGGGAACACGTTGAGCGAGTTCAGCACCTCACAGGACTCGGTCAGCAGTTCCTCGGACAGCCGCAGCCACCGCACGACGCGCGGGGCTCGGGCCACGCGCTGACCCCTCGAGTCCGGTTCGGCGTGCGGCGTGCTCATCCGCCGGCCGCCTGGCTCATGTCGCCGGTGCGGATGCTGCGTCCGATGGCGCGAATACTGCCCCAGTCAGGCCAGACGACGGACTGATCCCCCGCCCACCCGGTGCCGTTCGTGGGCACCGTGGAGACGTTGATGTCGCTGCCACGGACATTGCGCATCGACCAGCCCAGCTCAAACAGGCGCCCGGAGTCCAGCGTCGAGTCGAACGTCAGATACGGTGCGAAGCTGTTGATGGACTCCTGCACGCCCGCCGGGTTGCTCAGCGTGGTGCGGGAGAGTGCCTTGTCGATGATGGCCTTCACGAGGCGCTGCTGGTTGGCCACGCGGGAGTAGTCGCCGTCGTTGAAGGCGTAGCGCTCTCGGGCGAAGGCGAGGGCCTGCTCGCCGGTCAGGGTGATCTGGCCGGCCTCGAAGGTCGTCCCACCCTGGTGCCCGGAGGTGAAGGTGCGCGGGTTGTTGACCGTCACGCCGCCCAGCGAGTTCACGAGGTCGCGGAAGCCGACCATGTCCACGGCCACCACGTGGTCGATGCGCGCCTGGAACATGTTCTCGACCGTGCGCACGGCCAGGGGCACGCCGCCGAGGGCGAAGGCAGCGTTGACCTTGCGGTCGCCGTAGCCCGGCACGGGGACCCAGGTGTCACGCATGATGGACATCACGCGGATGTTCTGACGATTGCCGGGGATGTGCACCCACATCATGGTGTCGGAGCGCCCCACCTGGCGGATCGAGGAGATCTCGGAGTCCGCGTCGAGATTGCCGGAGTCGGCGCCCAGCAGCAGGATGTTCACCGCAGCGGTATCCCGGCTCTCGTCCGCGCCGGGAGTCTCAGGGCCTTGGACGTCACCGGGGACGGCGATCTCGGGCATCGCGAGCGTGGCGGTCGAGCCCTCGCCATTGGCCGCATTCTGGCCCGGGTCGCCGGTGCCGCCGGAGCCTTCGCCGCTGCCGTTCTCCTGGCCCTCACCGCTGCCGCTCTCCT
>JAUNTT010000209.1 GCA_030538555.1 Micrococcus sp. | reverse complement strand
CACCCCGGGTGGGCGTTACCCACCACCTTGCTCTGTGGAGCCCGGACGTTCCTCGGCGGACCCGAAGGTCCGACGCGGCCGCCTGGCCGACTCATCCACAACCATGAAGGATAACGCCGCCCACCGCTCAGGTATGCCGTCGCGCGTCAGAGCTCCCTCGTGCCAGCGTCCTTGAGGTCGAGGACCTCGACGCCACCGTCCAGGCCATGGCCGCCGATGTGGGTCAGGTACATCGATCGACCCGCCTCGGACAGGAGCGCGTCGTGGATCGGGATGATCCCGGTCTCGGGACGCACCCGGCGGACGAACTCGATCATCTCGGCGACCTTGCCCCAGGGAGCGTTGACCGGCACGGCCAGCAGGTCCACCTCGCCCGGCTCGCCGTCCAGCGCATCCCCGGGGTGGTAGAGGGTGGGCTCTCCTTCGGCGCGCAGCACCACGCCCAGGTTGCCGACCCGGGGCACATAGGGCTGGTTGGGCGCGTGCAGTTCCCCGACGGGCATGATCTCGAGGTTGCCGACGCGGACCGGTGTGCCGCTGGCCATCCGCTCCAGGGAGCGCTGCAGCCCCGCGCCGGTCAACTCCTCGGCGGTCTGCGGCTCGACGAGCACGACCGCGTCCGGGTTGTCCTCGAGCAGCCCCGGCAGGCGTTCGGGGTCGCAATGGTCCCGGTGCAGGTGCGTGATGACGACCGCGGTGAGGTCGTGCAGGTCGTCCAGGTCGGAGAAGTTGCCCGGGTCGATGAGGATGCGCTGGTCGCCGACCTCGACGAGGAGACAGGCGTGGCCGAGGTGGGTGAGCTCCATACCGGCACGGTAGGCCCTCCCACCCCCACGTGCACACCGTCCAGACCTCCTCCCGCGGCCGCCCGGCGCTCGTCGAGCCGATACGCTGCTCTCCCGTGGAGTTCCTCAACGGCATCGATCCTGCGCACGACCTGACCTACAATGACGTCTTCATGGTCCCGTCCCGGTCGGGGGTGACCTCCCGACTGGACGTCGATCTGCGCACCCAGGACGGGGTGGGCACGACGATCCCCGTGGTGGTCGCGAACATGACCGCCGTCGCTGGCCGCCGGATGGCCGAGACGGTGGCCCGTCGCGGTGGCATCGCGATCCTGCCCCAGGACATTCCGCTTCCCGAGGTGCGCAAGACGGTGGAGCGGGTCAAGGCCAGCCACCCGGTCTATGAGACCCCCATCGTCATCGAGCGGACCGCCCCGGTGGCCCAGCTGCTGTCGGTCATGAGCAAGCGCGCCCACCACGCCGCCGTCGTTGTGGAGGCCGGCCGGCCGATCGGCGTCGTCACCGAGCACGACTGCGAGGAGGTCGACCGGTTCGCCGCCGTCGGTGACGTGATGCGCGAGCCGCGCCTGCTCATCGAGGAGGGGACCGACCTGCGGGAGGCCTTCGACCGCCTGGAGGAGGCCCGCGCCGAGATCGCCCCGGTCGTGGCCGGTGAGCTGCTGCGCGGGGTCGTCACCCGCAAGGGCCTGCTGCGCTCGGCGATCTACAGCCCGGCGGTCGACGCCGACGGCCAGTTGCTCGTCGGAGCGGCAGTAGGGATTAACGGTGACGTCGCGGGCAAGGCGGCCGAGCTGCTCTCCCTCGGCGCGGACGTGCTCGTCGTGGACACCGCCCACGGCCACCAGGAGAAGATGATCGAGGCCCTGCCGCACGTGGTCGCCGCGCGCGACGCGCACGAGGCTGACAGCGGCGTGCGCGTCCCGGTCGTGGGCGGCAACATCGTGGCCCGCCGCGGGGTGGATGATCTGCTCGAGGCGGGCGCGGACGTCATCAAGGTGGGTGTGGGTCCTGGTGCCATGTGCACCACACGGATGATGACCGGGGTGGGCCGGCCGCAGTTCTCGGCCGTGCTGGAGTGTGCCGCCGCGGCTCGCGAGGCCGGCGCTCATGTGTGGGCCGATGGTGGCGTGAAGTACCCCCGCGACGTGGCCCTCGCCCTGGCTGCCGGAGCC
>JAUNTT010000208.1 GCA_030538555.1 Micrococcus sp. | reverse complement strand
CGCAGCCACAGCCACCAGACCGACTAGCCCCGACCGACCGTTCAGGAGGTGAGGACCATGCCGCAGGAACGCATCCTGTGTGAGCGCTACCGCGTGCAGGAGCTCATCGGACGCGGCGGCATGGCCGATGTCTACCGAGGCCTGGACGAGCGGCTGCATCGGACGGTGGCGATCAAGATGATGCGCCCGGACCTCGCGCGGGATCCACAGTTCCAGTCGCGGTTCCGGCGCGAGGCCCTGAGCTCAGCGGCACTGCAGCACCCCAACATCGTGGCCGTGTTCGACACGGGCGAGGAGGACCGCGAGGATCGCGCCGAGCATGAGGTCGCCTGCCCGTTCCTGGTGATGGAGTACGTGGAGGGCATCACGCTGCGCGATCGCCTGCGCGAGGACGCCGTCGACGTCGAGGACGCGATCGCCTGGACCCGCGGCCTGCTCGAGGCGCTCGCGTATTCGCACGCCCAGGGCATCGTGCACCGGGACATCAAGTTGGCCAATGTCATGGTGACCCCAGCCGGGCAGGTCAAGGTCATGGACTTCGGGATCGCCCGGGCGCTGGCGGACACCTCGGCCACCATGACGCAGACCCAGACGGTGGTCGGCACCGCCCAGTACCTCTCTCCCGAGCAGGCCAAGGGCGAGACCGTGGACGCCCGCTCGGACCTGTACTCGGCCGGCTGTGTGGCCTTTGAGCTGCTCACGGGACGCCCGCCCTTCATCGGGGACTCGCCCGTGGCGGTGGCCTATCAGCACGTGCGGGAGCAGCCGCCGGCCCCCTCGGCTCTGAACCCGGACGTGCCCGCCGCCCTGGACGCCGTCGTGCTCACGGCGCTGGCCAAGGACCGCGAGGATCGCTTCCCCACCGCGGATGACTTCATTCAGGCGCTCGATGAGGCCCAGGCCGACCCGGACTCCCTGCCCACCGGTGCGCTGCCCATCATCACCGAGGATCTGACGCGCCGGGATGCCCACGGGGCCGTGGTGGCCGGAGCAGCCGCCGCGGGAGCGGGGGCGGCGTCGTCGGGCGCCGCAGCGGACCTGGATGCCACGCAGGCCGTGCATCCCGTCTCCGGGGAGGCCACGGCCCAGCTGTCGCCGGCCTCCGCGGACGCCGCACCCCCGACGGCACCGACCGCTGCGGTGCCCACCGCCGCGACGGGATCGGGCGCGAGCCCGGCCACGGGGCAGCTCGCCACCGTCGCGGGCGGGCGCGGAACGCCGCTGTCGGCCGATGCCGCCGCGGGGCAGGGCTCGAGTGCTGCGGTGCGCTCCGAGGCCTCCCGGTCCCGACGCCGGACCCTGCTGGGACTGCTCGTGGCGCTGGCAGCCGTGCTGCTCGTCGTCGGCGGCGTGGTCCTGGCCTCCTCGATGCTGAACAACAACGGTGGCCCCGCACGGGTCACCGTCCCGGAGGTGTCCGGGATGGACGAGGCCGCCGCGCAGAGCTCCCTGACGAGTCTCGGCCTGCGGCCGATCACCTCCGAGGTCTACGACGACGCCGTCCCGTCCGGCGTCGCGATCGGTACGGACCCGGAGGGCGGCACGGAGGTGGACTCCGGATCCGAGGTGCGCCTGCAGATTTCCGAGGGTCCGGTGGCCGTGATGATCCCGGAGGATGTGCGGGGTGCCTCGGAGGCGACCGTGCGCGATCAGCTCTCCCGGCTCGGGCTGAGCGTCTCGAGCGTCACCACGGTGGACTCGGACACGGTGCAGCGCGATCGGATTGTGGGCACGCGCCCCGAGTCCGGCACACGCGTGGCCGCAGGATCCTCGGTGGAGCTGCTGCTGTCCTCGGGCCGGACCACGGTGCCGAATCTGGTGGGCATGACCGAGCAGGCCGCGATGGACACCCTGGCGGCGAGGCTGCCGGAGGTCACGGTGCGCGTGCAGCGCCGCGAGTCCAATGCCGCCGCCCCGGGACGGGTGCTCACGCATGATCCCGGTCCGGAGGGGCGCATCGACAACACCGGCACCGTCACT
>JAUNTT010000060.1 GCA_030538555.1 Micrococcus sp. | reverse complement strand
ACGAACTCGGCCAGGGCCTTGTTCACGGTCTCGCGGGAGGCGCCGACCAGCTGGGCCAGTTCCTCCTGGGTGAGGTCGTGGGCCACGAGCAGGCCGTCGGAGGCGGGGCGGCCGAAGCGGTCGGCCAGGTCCAGCAGGGCCTTGGCCACGCGGCCGGGGACATCGGAGAACACGAGGTCCGCGAGGGACTCGTTGGTCTTGGACAGGCGCTGGGCCAGGGCCTGCAGCAGCTGCAGCGAGACATCGGGGGAGGAGGCGATGGCGCGGCGCAGATTGTCATGGCGCAGTCCGGCCAGCCGGGTGGCGGAGACGGCGGTGGCGCTCGCGGAGCGCGGCGCCGGGTTGAACAGGGCCATCTCGCCGAAGATCTCGCCGGGGCCGAGGACGGCGACGAGGTTCTCGCGGCCATCGCTCGCGGTGCGGCCGAGCTTGATCTTGCCGGACATGATCACGTACAGCTGATCACCCTGGTCGCCCTCGAGGAACGCGGAGGCGCCACGGGGGAGGTCCACCGCGGTGAGTTCGGAGGTCAGCGTCGTGAAGACGTCATCGTCCAGGTGGGCGAACAGCGGGGCCTTCCGCAGAACGTCGAGGTCCATGGGTGTGCGTCCTCTCTGTGACCACCCGCTTGGGTCGGGTGGTGACGGTGTGGTGGGGCACCCGTCGAAGAGTGCCCATCACCCCTGATCCTGCCGTTATCCTGATACTTCGGGCAAGTGGCACCCGACGATGACGTCGACTGGGGTCAGACCACATGCAGGGCAGAGCAGGGGAGGGCCGGCCATGTTTCTCGGGATCACCTGGCTCGATGTCGTCCTCGTGCTCATCCTGATCTTCGTGCTCGCGCGGGGCTATCGCCGCGGTCTGTGGGTGGTCGGCGGCACGCTCATCGGCTTCATCGCCGGCGCCATCGCCGCCTTCTACGCGGTGCCCTTCGTGGCCGGGTGGGCGGCGGGCACGGCCCTGCGCTGGGCCGTCATCGTGGTGGTCGCGATCGCGCTGGTCGCCATCGGACAGAGCATCGGAGCCGCGATCGGTGCGTGGTTGCGCCTGCACGTGAACCTGCCCGTGCTGCGCACGGTGGACCGCTGGCTCGGGGGTCTCGTCTCGATCGTCGTCGTGGCCCTCGTCATGGGCGTGCTCGGCCTGGCCCTGAACTCGCTGGGCGTCAGCTCGGTGACGCGCGAGATCAACCGCTCCGCGGTCATCACCGGCATCCACCACGTCCTGCCCGACGGCGGCCAGCGCTGGCTGTCCAACTCGCGGGCGGCCCTCGCCGGCCTGGACGCGTTGCCCGAGCTCGAGGTGCCGATCATCGGCGAGGCCCCGACGGCGGCGCCCACCCCGGAGGCGAGCACGCCCGCGGACTCGCAGGTCGAGGAATCGGTAGTGCGCATCTCCGGTCTGGCCACCCAGTGCGGGCAGACTCAGAACGGCACGGGCGTGGTCATCGCCCCGGACCGCGTGCTCACCAACGCGCACGTGGTGGCCGGCGTCGAGGTCCCCACCGTGGAGACGCGCAGCCGTCAGGTCCATGATGGCCGGGTCGTCTACTCGGACACCCGGCGCGATCTCGCGATCGTGGCCGTCGACGGCGCGAACCTGCCCGTGGCGCGCACGGGGGCCAGCCTGGCCGACGGGGAGGCCGCCTTTGCCCTGGGCTATCCGGCAGGCGGCCCGTTCACCGTGAGCCCGGCGCAGGTCCAGACGCGCGGGGAGTTCCTCATCGCGGACATCTACGGTGGCGACGCTGCGGCCCTCGACATCTACCAGATCAATGCGGAGATCCTGCCCGGCAATTCGGGCGGTCCGCTCGTGACCGACGACGGCGACGTGGCCGGTCTCGTGTTCGCTCGGGCCCCGGGCTCGTCCACACTGGGCTACGCCATCTCCGCCGACGTGTTCGCGCCGCTCGTGGCCGCCGCACCGGGCCTGACCAGCTCCATTCCGATGGACGCCTGCGTCACCGAGCCCGCGGGCTGAGCCACCGCACCCCACACCCGCACCCGCACCGCGCCCCACCTCCTGGCCCGACTCCGCGGAATCATGGGTGACCGGTGTCACAAAATCTCCCGCGCGTGGCTTACAGTGATGGCACCCAACGCACTCGCCTGCGGCATCGTCATCGACCGCAGCAGGTGCGCGTCATCCTCGAAAGGCACCTTCATGTCCACTTCGCGCACTGCCGCTACCGGCGCGCCGAAGCGCTCGCGGGAAGAGTTCACCGGTCGGTGGGCGTTCATTCTCGCGGCCATCGGCTCGGCCGTGGGCCTCGGCAACATCTGGCGCTTCCCCTACGTCGCTTATGAGAACGGCGGCGGCGCCTTCATCCTGCCCTACCTCATCGCCCTGCTCACCGCAGGCATCCCCCTGCTGTTCTTCGACTACGCGATCGGCCACCGCTTCCGCGGTGCCCCGCCGCTAGCCTGGCGCCGTCTGAGCAAGCGCACCGAGTGGATCGGCTGGTTCCAGGTGATGATCTGCTTCGTGATCGGCGTCTACTACGCCGCGATCATCGGCTGGGCCGTCATGTACACCTGGTTCTCGGTGAGCAAGCGGTGGGGCGATGACCCCGAGGGCTTCATGTTCGAGGACTACCTCCAGGTCTCCGACGATCCGATGCCCACCTTCGACATCGTTGCGAGTGTGTTCTGGCCGATGGTGGCCGTGTGGGTGCTGACCCTGATCATCATGGGCTTCGGCGTGCGCCGCGGTGTGGCCATGGCCTCCATGATCGGCATGCCGCTGCTCGTGGTCATGTTCCTGATCCTCGTGGGCATCGCCGTCACCCTGCCGGGCGCCACCGAGGGCCTGAACACCTTCTTCACCCCGAACTGGTCCGTGCTCACGGATCCGGCGGTGTGGATCGCGGCCTACGGTCAGATCTTCTTCTCGCTGTCCGTCGGCTTCGGCATCATGATCACCTACTCGTCCTACCTCAAGAAGCGCACCAACCTCACCGGCTCCGGCCTGGTGGTGGGCTTCTCGAACTCGGGCTTCGAGGTCCTCGCCGGCATCGGTGTGTTTTCCGCTCTGGGCTTCATGGCCCAGGCGCAGGGCGTGGGCGTCACCGAGGTGGTGGGCGCGGGCATCGGCCTGGCGTTCGTCGCGTTCCCCACGCTGATCAACGAGGCCCCCGTGGGCGAGCTGATCGGCGTGCTGTTCTTTGGGTCGCTCGTGCTGGCCGGCTTCACCTCGCTGATCTCTATCCTCGAGGTCGTCACCTCCGCTGTGAAGGACAAGCTCGGCCTGAACCGCTGGACCGCCGTGATCATTGTGGTCGGCGGCAGCGGGCTGCTCTCCGTGTTCCTCTTCGGCACCACCTCGGGCCTGCAGCTGCTGGACGTGTCCGACGCGTTCATCAACAACCTGGGCATCGTGGGTGCCGCACTGATCGCGGTGCTCGTGGTCACGGGTGTGCTCTCCAAGCTGGATCTGCTGCGCCGCCACCTCAACGCGGTGTCCTCGTTCCGGCTGGGCAAGCTGTTCACCGTCATGGTGAGCGTGATCCTGCCGATCGTGCTGGCCTACATCTGGCTCTCCGATCTGGCGAACAAGCTCAACAACGGCTACGGCGGCTACTCGCAGGACTTCCTCAACATCTTCGGTTGGGGCATGTTCGGCGCGGTCATCCTGATCTCCGTGGTGCTGTCCCTGCTGCCCTGGTCGCAGCGGTCCAACCTGCACACCGAGGAGATCTACAACGAGGATCTCGCGGCCGTTCAGGTCTACGAGGACGGCACTCCCGTGCCGCCGCCCACCTCCCAGATGCCCGTCGTCGCTCGCGATGGTGCAGCCCCGGCCGCATCGTCACCGGTGAAGGAGAACTGAGCCATGGAAACCACCCCCATCATCATGATGATCGTCGCGATGGTCACCGTCTGGGGCGGCCTCGCCTGGGCCATGGTGCACTTGGTGCGCCACCCGGATGAGACCTCCGGCGACGTTCCCTACGACGACGCTCCGGATGCGTTCAACGTGGCCGCCGAGGAGCTCAACGAGGACGTCCACCAGGACCACCACGCACGCCGCGCCTGAGCGGCCGCCGGTCGGAGCAGATCGTCTGCGCAGACGCTCTGATCCGGCCGGCTGAGCACCACGATCAAGGCCCCCACCGCACGCGGTGGGGGCCTTGCTCGTGCGGAACTCCGCGCGGTCAGATCACTTCTTGAGCGTCTCGGTGATGCGATCCATCACCGTGGGATCTGCCAGCGTGGTGGCGTCGCCCGGATCGCGGCCCTCGGCCACGTCCTTGAGCAGACGGCGCATGATCTTGCCGGAGCGGGTCTTGGGCAGCTCCGGGACCACGAGCACGCGCTTGGGCTTGGCGATGGGACCGATGTCCTTGCCGACGTGCTGGCGCAGCATCTCCTCGACCTCCGCCACGTCCTGCTCCTTCGCGGCCGCCTCCTCGGTGAGCAGCACGAACGCGACGACGGCCTCGCCGGTGGTCTCGTCCGCGGCACCCACGACGGCCGACTCGGCGACCATCTCGTGACCGACCAGCGAGGACTCGATCTCCGTGGTGGAGAGGCGGTGGCCGGAGACGTTCATGACGTCGTCCACGCGGCCCAGCAGCCAGATGTCACCGTCCTCGTCATACCGGGCGCCGTCGCCGGCGAAGTACATGCCGGGGAAGCGGGACCAGTAGGTGTCCTTGAACCGCTCCGGGTTGCCCCAGATGCCGCGCAGCATGGCCGGCCACGGCTCACGGGCCACGAGGAAGCCGGCGCCGGTGCCCTCCATGGGCTCACCGGTCTCGTCCACCACCTGCAGCTCCACACCCGGGGTGGGGGTCTGGGCCGAGCCCGGCTTGAGCGTGGTCACGCCCGGCAGCGGGGTGAGCATGTGCGCACCGGTCTCGGTCTGCCACCACGTGTCCACGATGGGGCAGCGGCCGCCGCCGATGACCTCGTGGTACCAGCGCCAGGCCTCGGGGTTGATGGCCTCGCCCACGGATCCGAGCACGCGCAGGCTGGAGAGGTCGTAGCCGTCGGGGATCTCGCGGCCCCACTTCATGAACGTGCGCACCGCGGTGGGCGCGGTGTAGAGGATAGTGACGCCGTACTTCTGCACGATCTCCCACCAGCGGCCCTGGTGCGGGGAGTCTGGGGTGCCCTCGTAGACCACCTGGGTCGCGCCGTTGATGAGCGGCGCGTAGGTGACGTAGGAGTGCCCGGTGACCCAGCCGACGTCGGCGGTGCACCAGTACACGTCGGTCTCCGGGTGCAGGTCGAAGGTGTCGTGATGGGTGGCCGCACCCTGGACGAGGTAGCCGCCCGTGGTGTGGAGGATGCCCTTGGGCTTTCCGGTGGTGCCGGAGGTGTAGAGGATGAACAGCGGGTGCTCAGCGTCATGCCACACCAGCTCATGCTCGTCGGAGGCGGAGTCGACGACGTCGTGCCACCAGACATCGCGGCCTTCAGTCATCTCGACCTCGGCCTCGTTGCGGCGCACCACCACGACGTGGCCCACGGTGTGGCCGTCCTGCGAGAGAGCGGCGTCCACGGCGGGCTTGAGCATCGAGGGCTTGCCGCGGCGGAAGGAGCCGTCCGCGGTGACCACAAGCTTGGCCTCGGCGTCGTCCACGCGGGAGCGCAACGCGTCCGAGGAGAAACCGCCGAAGACCACGGAGTGCACGGCACCGATGCGCGCGCACGCCAGCATGGTGATCACGGCCTCGGGGATCATCGGCAGGTAGACGGCCACGCGGTCGCCCTTGGTGACGCCGAGGGACTCGAAGGCGTTGGCGGCCTGACGGACCTGGGTGGCCAGCTCGGCATAGGTGTAGGTGCGAGTGTCTCCCGGCTCACCCTCGAAGTAGATGGCGACGCGATCACCGCGGCCGGCCTCCACATGGCGGTCCAGGGCGTTGTAGGCCGCGTTGGTGGTGCCATCGGCGAACCACTTCGCGAACGGAGCGTCGGACCAGTCGAGGACCTGCGTGAACTCCTGCTCCCAGTGCAGCAGTTCCGTGGCGCGGCGCTTCCAGTAGGCGAGGCGATCCTCGCTGGCCTCGGTGTAGAGCTCCGCGGTGGCGACGGCGTCGGCCGCGAACTGCTCCGGCGGCGGATAGGTGGCCGCGTTCTGCTGGTCCATCAGTGTTTCCTTTCCCGTGCACGGGCACCGCGTCGTTGGCTGTGACGCGGCACACATCGTTTCGTCGCGTCCAGCATGCCGTGTCTGGTCAGTCCACGTCACTCTTTGTCGCCAGTGTTGCGTCATGCTTCGCGCGGACGCGTGCTGCGCCCTTCTCCTGCCGTGGCGTCGGGCTCGCGCAGCCGCCGGCCGAGCCAGAAGGCGTAGCCTTCCGTGGCCAGCGCCGCGCCCGCGCGGATCAACAGCAGGGCTGGCAGGCCCCACAGTGACCACACGACGCCGGCCACCACGGGGCCCGCCATCTCCCCGGCATCCTCGGCGGAGCTCATCCAGGCCAGCGTCTGAGAGCGCCGCGCCGGGTCCAGCTCGCTCACGTCTGCCATGACGCGGCCCCACGCGGGGGCGTAGGCGGCCTTGCCGAGGTCGTCGAGGATCTTGCCGGCGAGCAGTCCCGCGTAGCTGGGGAAGAACAGCCAGATCAGGGAGGACAGTCCGTTGCCCAGTCCGCGCACGCCTAACACCAGCCGGTGGCTGACCCGGTCCGCCACCCAGCCCCAGCCAGGCCCGGTCAGGCTCACGAGGGACTTGACCAGGTAGAGCGAGCCGGCGGCGGCCGGGGCGAGCCCCATGTGCTCCACCGCCAGCACGGGCAGCAGATTCGCCATGAGGTAGGCGGTGCCGGTGATCATCGCGCCCAGACCCATATAGGGCACCAGGGCGCGGCGCAGGTCCGGGCTCATGTGCGGGGCGCGCTGTTCGCGCGGCAGGCGCAGTCCCTCCACGAGCTCGCCGCGCAGCCCCCACAGCACCACGCCCAGCGGCACGGCGGAGAGGATCGCGGCGATCGTGAACACCGTGGCGTAGTCGTCCACCCAGATTGTCAGCGCCACGCCCGCGCCGAACTGCCCCGCCGAGCCGGCCACGGACTTCGCGGTTTGGAACCACGCGAAGCGCTGGGCCACGGCCTTCTTCCCGCCCAGGGCCGCGAGCACCGTGGACGAAGCGGGATCGCGCAGCGCGATGGCCACGCCGTGCAGGGCGCGCGCGGCGAACAGCGCGGCGGCTGTCGTCGCCAGCAGCAGGCCGAGCACCACAATGGTGCGCAGCAGCACGGCAAGCACATAGGCGGTGCGCACCCCGATCCGGTCGATGAGCCGACCCATCAGCGGCTTGAGGAGCATCGCGACCGCCATGTTGGTGGCCAGCAGCAGCCCGATCTGCGCGAGATCCAGTCCCAGGCTGTAGGCGTAGAGCGGGACGGCGAAGGAGAGAATGCCGAAGGCTAGTCGCGAGGAGAAGCCCTCGACGACGACGCTCGTCAACGGCCGGCGGGCCCGCGCGGACGGTGCGGGGGGCTGGCTCGCCCGGGGTTCAGCCTTCATGCGCGCTCAGCGCCGTGAGGAGCACCTGGGCGATGCCGCCGGCCGGATCGGGGCAGCCCTTGTAGCCGGGGAAGTAGTTCAGATCCACCACCTCCGGACCCTCGGGGGATTCGATGATGTCCACGCCGAAGAGCTCGAGCCCGACGCCGCCCCGCACGCGCTGAGCGATCTCGCGGACCTCATCGGTCACGGGCACGGGCCGCCCGTGGCGGGTGAAGGACATCGCGTCGAAGGGCTTGCGCACCGCCCAGACCTCGTCTCCGGCCACATAGACCTTGAGGTCCTCGCCGGGGCCGGGGACGTGGCGCTGGACGATCAGCGGGGAGGTGCCGGCGGGAATCGCCGCGAGTTCTTCGGAGGTGCGCACCACGTGAACGCCGGCGCCGCGATGTCCGCGCACCGGCTTGACGATGAGCGGACCTTCCTCGAGCAGCTCAACGGCGTGGCGCGGGTCCTGGAGCACCCAGGTGTCCGGGGTGGGGACCCCGATCTCGCGCAGGCGCCGCGCCGCGGTGACCTTGTCTTGGGCCAGGAGGCAGGCGCGGAAGTCATTGAAGACGCGCGCGCCGGCGTCGTGCAGGGCCGCGGCATAGCTCAGGGCGTGCTCGGTGTGGCTCTTGAGGACGTAGAGATCCGCCTCGACGTCCACGGTGTCGGCGCGCAGCAGCCGGTCCTCGGGAATCCAGCCGGTGACGGTGTGACCCGCTTGGCAGAGCAGGGACTCGACCTCGAGCAGCACGGGGCTGGGACGGTCCGGGACGCGACGGGTGAGCAGGAAGGTGATGTGCATGGGTGTTCAGATCCTCACGGTGGTGTCTTCCCACGCGGGCAGACCCACGCGGAGGGAGAGCAGGGCGGCGGGGTGGACCAGGTGGGTCCAGTGGCGGTGGACCATCTCCACCAGGGGCGCGGAGGGCTTCACGCCCATCAGCGAGGCGATGGTGCGGCGGCGCTGGCGCGGTGCGCGCGGGGCCACCGGCACGTGCACGTGCAGTGCTGCGGCGATGGTGAAGGCCAGGTTCTCCGGGCTGACGCCGGCGCGCAGGGCGCCGCGGGCCGGGCCGGTGAGCCGGTCATGCCGGGCGAGCTTGCGGGGGACGTCCTGGCCGACGCGACGGGTGGTGTCCCGCAGGGCGGCGTTGGCGAAGCGGTGCAGGATGCGGTCGATGTCCGCCTCCGTTCCGGCCACGTGCGGTCCGTAGCGGTGCAGCAGCCCTTGCCGACCCTCCTCCATCACCCCGCGCACGGCCTCGGCGATCTCCGGGTCCGCGACGGCGGCGTGGACGAAGCGGTAGCCCTTGAGCATGCCGAGGTAGGCGGCCGTGGCGTGCCCGGCGCTGTAGCAGTGCAGCTTGGCGCGGAAGTAGGCGGCGAAATCCGCCACCGCGTGCACGCCCGGCATCCAGCTCCAGTCATGCACCAGCGCGGTGCGGTCCACGATGACCCGGCACTCCTCCTCGGTCACCACGCTCACGGGGGACTGCGCGTCACTGAGCAGGCGCTGGGCGACCACGCGGTCCACGACCGCCCCGGAGAAGCCGTGCCGAACGTGGGGGTGGCGCTGCAGGGCGGGCAGCTCGGCCCACACATCGGCGACGCCGCAGCGCAGCAGGGCTCCGGCGTCCTCCGCGTTCTCCAGGGCGATCACGTCGACACTGCGCTGTGCTGCGCCGAGTCCTTCGGCGAGCAGCCGGGCCAGGCTCGGCAGTTGGCGCGGGCCCACGGCCGTGAACACGACGTCGGCGCTCGCGATCTCCTGCACGGCTTCCCGGCGCCGCGCCTGCAGATCGACGGCCCGCACCGGCACCCGGACGGCGGCGGAGCGGGGGCCCTGGACGGTGTGGACGACGGCGGCGCCGTGCTCGGCGAGCCGCGCACACACGGCACCACGGGCCAGGACTACCACCTCGCAGCCGGCCTGGTGGGCGATGACGGCGGCGCAGCCGAGTCCCACTCGGCCTGCCCCGATGACGACGGCCTTCATGATCCCTCCTGAGTGAGTCGGTCGTAGATGTAGTCGGCCAGCCGCAGCGCTCCCTGCGGCACCCCCTTGAATGAAGGGAAGGGATGGACATCCACGACGAGCGGTCCCTGGGCGCTCTCGACGACGTCCATGCCGAACAGGTCCGTGCCCAACGCTTCGGCGACGGCGTCGGACAGGGCCCGATGCTCGGCCGTGACGGTGAAGGGCTCGCCGTGCTTGTCCGCGAGCGAGGCGGCGGGCCAGCGGCGCTTGACCCCGAAGGCCTGCTCGCCGATGCGGTAGATCTTGCGGTCGCGGACCTCGGTCTGAGCCAGACGCTGGACCAGCCACTGACGGCCGGGCAACGAGATCTCGGAGAGCTCCTCCGCATCCCAGATCACGCGGGGACCCATGCCGCCACGCACCTTGCCGGTCTTGACGATGACGGGCCCGTCCTCCAGCAGCGGCGCCAAGGAGGGCAGATCCGAGGTGGTCCAGGACTGGGGCACGGGCACCCCGGCGGCGACGAGGACCGCCGTGGCGGCCACGCGGTCCCGGCACAGCCGCACCACGGAGGTGGGGTTCAGACACCGCGCTCCCCGGGCCTCGAGTCCCGCGGCCAGGCCCACGACGTGATCGTCCACGGACTTCAGCAGGTACAGGTCCGCACGTGAGCGCAGCGTGGACAGATCCACGAGGGTCTCCGGCATCACCAGCTCCACCTCCACGCCCCAGCCGCGCAGCAGATCGAGGCAGTCGGCGGTGACGGTGCCCGCCGTCGGGACCTGATGGGAGCAGAACATCACGACCTTCATGACGCGATCCTGCTCAGCACGTGCACGGCCAGGCGGTGATCGGCGTCAGACACCGCCGTGTAGGTGGGGAAGTCGTTGACCTCGATGACCACGATCTCCTGCTCCGCGCCGTCGGCATCCAGGCGCAGGACGCAGTCGACGCCGTAGAGGCTGAGTCCGAAGAGCTCGCCGCACACTGCCGCGATCCGGCGCATGGCCGGCGTGACCGCGATGGATCCCAGCTCCGCGGCCCGGCAGGCGAGCACCGGCGAGGGTTTGCGCACCGCCCAGATGTCCTCGCCGATCACGTAGAGCTTCAGATCGGCGCCGGTGAAGGGGATGAGCTCCTGGACCAGCCACGGCTGATCGGCGCAGAGGGCCGCGAGCTGCTCGTGCCGCTCCAGCACGGCGACGCCGCGGCTGTTGTCTCCCCACGCGGGCTTGGCGATGAGCTGTCCGGGACCGGGCCACTGCCCCGGGGCGGCGAACTGTGCGCTCAGGTGCGCCGGGGTGCCGGCCCACGTGCGGGGCACGAGGAGATCGGCGCTGTCCAGCAGGGTGCCCATGAGCGTCTTGTCCCGCACCGCGGCAATGGCCGAGGCCGGGTCCACCGTGGGCACCCCGGCGCTCTGAGCGGCGGAGAGTCCCGCCAGCAGGGCGTCGCTGCGTCCGCGGCCGACCACCACGTCCACCCCGTGGAAGCGGGTGGGCAGCTCGGCGTCGGTGTGGACCTGCACCGTGGCGCCGAGCTCGCCCAGCGCGCGGATCAGTCCCGCCGGCTGGGCCTGGCTCTGATAGCGCTGCTCGACGAGCACCGCGACCCGCGGGCTCATGCGCGGGCCTCGTCCTGCGGTGCAGCGGCAACATGGGCCGCAGCCAGCACTCGAGCGGCCAGGCGGGGCCCGGCGTCGGGAACGCCCTTGAAGCCGGGGAAGCTGGAAAGGTCCACCACGTAGGGGCGGCCGGCGTGCTCGATGATGTCCACCCCGTAGGTGTCGATGCCCAGGGCCTCGCCGCAGCGGCGCGCGACGTCCGCCACCTCGGCGGGAAGCTCCACGAGGCGGCCCAGCTTGTCTGCATAGCTGCGGGGCGGCCACACGCGCTCCACGCAGAACACCTCCTCGCCGATGCGGTAGATCTTGCGATCGCGCCCATCAGGGGCGTGATAGCGCTGGGCCATGATGGCGTCGCCGGGGGTGTTGTCGTCGGGGGCGCCGTCGTCGTGGGCGCGTGCGGCCTGGGCCTGAGATGCCCAGGCCTCCAGTTCGTCGGCGGTGTGGATGACCTCGATGCCGCGGCCTTGCGAGCCTCGGATTGGCTTGAGGATGAGCGGACCGTGCGCGAGCTGCGCGGCGAGGGCGGCGGGGTCGGTGACGGTCCAGGTCTCGGGCACGGGGACGCCGTGCTCGTGCAGCGCCTGGGTGGTGGCGACCTTGTCCCGGCACACCTGCGTGGTGGCATACGGCGGGAAGCAGGCGACGCCGGCCTCGCTCGCCGCACGCGCCGCCTCCAGGGCTGCCGGCGTCTTGGCCTTGAGCACGAGGAGGTCCGTGGTCTCTGGGGTCAGGTCCAGCACCGGGGCCTCGTCCGGGTAGTGCCGGCGCACCGTGGCACCGTGGCGTTCGAGCTCGGCGATCATGGCCGGAATGACGGGACTGTGCCGGTCGGCGGGGTGGCGGACCATCAGAATGTCAATGTTCATTCACCGGACGTTAACCACGCGGTGTGACACGGGCGTGAGGCCAGCGTGAGACGCAGATGAGAGTGTGGCGTGCCGGATCGGATCGTAGGCTGGAGACGTGAGCACGACCATCCCCCGCAGCACCACCGCCACGGAGACGCCCCTGGCCCGCACCCGCCGGGCCCGCAAGATCCACCGCGTCCTGGGGGAGACCTATCCCTACGCCGTGGCCGAGCTGGACTTCCGCGACGCCTTCGAGCTGCTGGTGGCCACGGTGCTCTCTGCTCAGACCACCGATGTGCGCGTCAACGCGGTGACTCCGGCTCTCTTCGCTCGCTTTCCCGACGCCGCCGCGATGGCCGCCGCGGACGAGGCCACCCTGCAGGAGCTCATCCGCCCCACCGGCTTCTACCGGAACAAGGCCAGCGCGGTGCTGCGGCTCTCGCAGGCGCTCGTGGAGCGCTTCGACGGCGAGGTCCCCGCGCGCCTGGCCGATCTCGTCACCCTGCCCGGGGTCGGCCGCAAGACCGCGTTCGTGGTGCTCGGCAACGCCTTTGGGCAGCCCGGGATCACGGTGGACACGCACTTTGGGCGGCTCGCGCGCCGACTCAGCTTCACCGAGCAGACCGATCCGGTGAAGGTGGAGCACGAGGTGGCCGCCCTGTTCGAGAAGCGCGACTGGACCGCCCTGTCCCATCACCTGATCTTCCACGGGCGGCGCGTCTGCCATGCCCGACGGCCCGCGTGTGGGGCATGCCCCATCGCCCGGTGGTGCCCCTCGTATGGAGAGGGCGAGACGGATCCGGCGGCGGCCACGGCCTTGCTCTCCTACGAGCTCAAGCCCGGTCGCGAGGACCTGCTTGCCCGCATGCGAGCGGGGCAGACGCGGCGTCAGCTGCGCGAGGCCGGCTACTCACTCGAGGCCTGAGACCGGCGCGTCCGTCCCGCGTCGATGGCCTGCACCGTGAGCCGGGCGAACACCCCGACGCCGACGAGGGTGGCCGAGGCCGGACCGCACCAGTCCCCGTACCCGAGCAGGTAGAGGTCGGGGTGATCGACGCTGCGGGTGGGCAGCTGCGCGTGCGTGCGGGGTCGGCCGGCGTCGTCGGTCTGCAGGTCAACCCCGCGCAGGATCCGCAGATCGGGGCGGAAACCGGTGCACCAGATGATGGCGTCGAGGGGCTGCTGCGTGCCCCGCACCCTCGCGGCCGCGCGGCTGGAGGCCGACCAGCCGTTCCCGACGCCGGCCTCCTCGGCCCATCGCGCCGCCTCGGCAGTGAAGTCCGTGGGCAGGGGCACGGCCTGCAGGCCGTGCTCGTCCCGGGCACGGCGGAGCGAGGGCACGGCCACAATGTCGCCGAGATCGCCGACGCCGGACAGGTCCTCGCCGCGCACCTGGGCGGAGGCCACCTGGAACAGGACGCGACCGTCGACGTCGTCGGGCATCAACAGCGGGGGCCGCCGGCACGCCCACCACACGGTGGCCTCGGGCAGCAGGTCCGCGGCGATCTGGGCCCCCGAATTGCCCCCGCCGATCACGAGCACCCGCTGGCCGGCGAAGTCGTGGGGTCCTCCGTAGTCCCGCGTGTGCAGCTGCTGGCCCCGAAAGGCGCTCAGCCCGCGCAGATGCGGCCGGAACGGGCGACCCCACGTGCCGGTGGCCATGATGACGGCGCCCGCGTGCAGGGACGCGGGTGCGGGGGTGTCGGGCTGGACCGACGCTGCGGCGTCGGTGGAGCTCAGCTCCAGCTGGAAGCCGGCGGCGGCGTCGTCGGGGCAGCGCTGCGCAGCGGTGGTGGCGTCGCCCGCGCGGATCCCGCGGACCCGCACCCCGTGCCGGACGGGCAGCTCGTAGCGCTGGGCATAGTCGGCCAGGTACTCGCGCACGTGGGCGGCGTCGGGCGTCTGAGGCATCGGGACGGCGGGCATGCGGCGACCGGGCAGCGAGGAGTGGGCCGCCGGGGAGAACAGGCGCAGCGAGTCCCAGCCGTGCCGCCACGCGCCGCCGGGTGCGGGCTGCTCGTCGAGGATCATGAAGCGCGGCGCCGGCCCCGCGCGCCGACCGGTGCGCACGTCTCGGGCCCAGCGGGCCAGGAAATAGCCAGCAGCAAGCCCGGACTGGCCACCACCCACGATCGCCACGTCCACCGCGGCACGCGCCGAGTCGGCCGCCGCGCGCGCCGCGGCCCCCGCGGCAGAACCGGGCGTCCGGTGCCCCTGGTCTCGGCCGCGCATGGGGCGAGCGTAGCCGGGCACTACGGTGGAGACCATGACCGGCCCCACCGCTACCCCCACCCTGCAGGACGCGCGCATGGCCCTCGAGGAGCTGATCGCCCGCCACGGTCTCACCCCGGGTGCCGAGGGGGTGCCCTCGGAGGCCGCGCCGTCGACGCTCACCACGGTGCCGCAGCACAGCTCCCGGGTCTGGGGCTTCGAGTGGCCCAGCGACCCCGACGCTTCTCCCTCCGCCGTGCTCATCCTGTTCGGCGCCCTGGACGAGGTGGAGGCCACGCACCCGTGCGCGCAGGTGCACGCCGCGGTGGACGTACTGCTGACGCAGCGAGCGGCCACCTTGCGCACCCACGCCGGGCAGGTGGCGTTCCCCGGAGGGCGGCTCGACGCCGGCGACGGGGACGTGATCGCCACGGCCCTGCGCGAGGCCCAGGAAGAGACGGGGCTGGACCCGGCAGGCGTGGACGTGCTCGGTGTGCTGCCGCCCGTCCCGGTCAGCGTGTCCGGCTACGTGGTCCACCCGGTCATCGGGTGGTGGCGTGATCCCAGCCAGGTGGCCGTGGTGGATCAGGCCGAGGCCTCCGCCGTGTTTCGGGTGCCGGTCGCAGATCTGGTGGCCCCCGAGAATCGCTTCCGCGTGACCCCGCCGGGACGTCCCGAGCACGTCACCCCCGGCTTCGAGGTGGACGGCCGGTTCATCTGGGGCTTCACCGCTGCGCTGCTGAACCGGGTGCTGCGCCTGCTGCGGTGGGACCAGGCCTGGGACACCTCCGTGGTGCTCGACTCCGAGACCCGGAAGCGCGTGCGCTGAGGCAGCTGAGGGAGTCGAGGAGTCCCGCTGCTGAGCCGCAGCACTCCTGCACAACCACCTTGCTGCGCTGACTCATCCCCAACACGCCGAGGGCGCGCCGCCCGGAGGGCCTCCACAGGGGTGGACTGCCCCTATGGCTGCGCTCATCACTGACGACGGCGGCATCCGGCCCTTCATCCCGGAGCCGCCCACCCGGGCTGCCCGCACCGACTGGGTGGCGGCGGCTAGGACCTGGCTGGCCCAGCATGCCCACCGCGCCCTGCTCGACGACGACGCACGCGGGTCCGAGGGCACCGGAGCGCTGCAGGGCGATGGGTTGTTTCAGGACGCCGG
>JAUNTT010000207.1 GCA_030538555.1 Micrococcus sp. | reverse complement strand
GCGCCCGGCGCAGGATGTGGCGGGAGTCCGTGGGGGCCGGGCTCCCGTCCGGCATGGTGATGTCGCAGAACATCCGGGCCGAGTGCTCCCGCCAGGGCAGGACCTGGAAGGTGTCCGCGTCGGGCTGGATCACCATGTCGGCCTCGAAGACCCGGGTGAAGCCCTCGATGACGCTGCCGTCGATACCGATGCCCTCGGTGAAAGCCTGCTCCAGCTCAGCGGGTGCCACCGCGACCGACTTGAGGGTGCCGAGGATGTCGGTGAACCAGAGCCGGATGAACCGGATGTCCCTCTCCTCGATGGTGCGGAGGACGTACTCCTGCTGGCGGTTCATGACCTCATCCTGCCGCATCGGGCAGGTCCCGGGTCGCCCGGGCGTAGTCGCGCGCGAGCTGCTCCAGATCCACGCGGTATGCGGTGAAGCGGCAGCCCAAGCCGTTCGGCTTCACCTCGATCCCCTCGGCGTCCCAGTGCGGGCGGGCACGCGCGAGCAGGTCACCGCCGACGTCGCCGTCCCGACTGGTCACCCGCCACCAGGCGACGTTGCCACCCCAGGCCCGCATGATCTGACCCACGTGCCGTGGGCCGGTGCCGACCAGGGCCCCGAGGTCGCCGTAGGAGACCACCCGACCGGGCGGCACCTGCTCGACCGCCCGCAGCACCCGCTCGACCAGCACCTCGTCCACGGCCGCACCCTACCCAGGTAGGTCGGTGCCGGGGTGGGTGCCGCGCGCACGGCATACCCTCGGGCCATGAGCGCTCTCACCGTCGGTTACGCGGCCATGCTGGAACAGTTCCACCCCACCGAGGCGGTGCGGCTGACCGCGCTGGCCGAGGAGCACGGGTTCTCGGGGTGCATGGCCGCCGACCACTTCGCGCCGTGGGTTCCAGCGCAGGGTCAGTCCGCCTTCGTGTGGAACGTGCTGTCGGCGGTCGGCGAACGCACGGCGGGGGACCTGGGGCCGGGGGTGGTCTCCCCCAGCTTCCGCTGGCACCCGGCGATGGTGGCCCAGGCTGCTGCCACGCTGGAGGCGATGTATCCCGGGCGGACCTGGCTCGGCCTCGGCGCCGGTGAGGCCCTCAACGAGCACGTCGTCGGTGGTTACTGGCCGGAGGCCGGGGAGCGCTCGCGGCGCCTGTTCGAGGCCATCGAGCTGATGAGCGACCTGTTCGCCGCCTCGGCCGCCGGGAAGGACACGAAGTGGGCCGGTGAGTTCTTCCGGATGGAGACGACGCGATTGTGGACGATGCCGGAGCGCGTCCCGCCGATCCTGGTGGCGACGGCAGGGCCGGTCAACGCGCGGCGCACCGGTCGGCTGGCGGACGGGATCATCACCGTCGGGGCGCCGCACGGCAAGATCGAGATGCTCTTCGGGAAGTTCGCCGAGGGGGCACGCTCGGCCGACAAGGACCCGGAGGTCATGCCGAAGGTGCTCCAGCTGCACCTGTCCTGGGCAGAGACGGACGAGGAAGCCCTGACCAACGCGATGACGGAGTGGCCCAACGGAGGGATGAAGTTCCCCAAGGCCGACATCCGGTCACCGCACGACTTCGCCGAGATGGCCAAGCTGGTGCGTCCCGAGGACTTCCAGGGCCGGATGGTGATCTCCAGCGATCTGGACGTCCACCGGGCCCACATCCAGAGCTTCGTGGACCTGGGGTTCGACCGCGTCTACCTGCACAACGTCGGGCGCAACCAGGCCGAGTGGATCGAGGTCTTCGGCAAAGAGGTGCTGCCGAAGCTGCACCGCTGAAACTGCCGCTAAGGTGCTCACTACACGGCAAAGACGCCGGTGCTTCTAGCCTCAGAGAATCGAGTCGAACGTGAAGCGAGCACGTATCTGCGTCTGCACAGCGTTGGCAGCGGTCGTCACCCTGTCCGCGTGCTCGCCCGGTGAGCCGGAGGGCCAGCCAGCTCCTCCGGGGGATGCTCCGGCCGCCGAACAGCTGGATCCAGACATGGAGGCTGAACCTGTGGACGAGGCCGCCTGGTATC
>JAUNTT010000206.1:581-2001 GCA_030538555.1 Micrococcus sp. | reverse complement strand
GGGTGAACACGTTCCTGCCGCTGATCGTGCCGAAGCTCCTTGCCACCGACGCGTTCTTCGTCTTCTTGATGGTGCAGTTCATCCGTGGTCTTCCCAAGGAGCTGGACGAGGCCGCGCGCATCGACGGCTGTGGCCACTGGAACATCTTCCTGCGGGTGATCATGCCGCTGATGACCCCGGCCATCGCGACGACCACGATCTTCACCTTCATCTGGACGTGGAACGACTTCTTCAGCGCCCTGATCTTCCTTACCAGCCCCGACAAGTTCACCGTTCCGCTCGCCCTGCGCGCGTTCATGGACTCCACGGGCATGTCGAACTGGGGCGCGATGTTCGCCATGAGCATCGTGTCGCTGATCCCGGTCTTCTTCGCCTTCCTGTTCGGTCAGCGATTCCTCATCCGGGGCATCGCCACCACGGGCATCAAGTGATCACCAGGACGCCGGGGCAGGGACTCTTGCCCCGGCGTCCGCTTCTTTCGCAACCTCTGACCTCAAAGGAGTGGGACCTCCCATGCAGCGCTATGGACTGGTCGGCAGCGGCCACCGCGCCCAGATGTACACCGACGCGATCGGCGGCGACCACGCCGACGTCGCGACCCTCGTGGCCCTGGCCGACACCAACCCCGGCCGCATGGAGTGGCACATCAACCGCATGGTGACCGAGCACGGCTACGAGCCTGGCTCCATCGCGACGTACGGCCCGGCCGACTTGGAGACCATGATTCGCGAGCAGGAGCTCGACCGGGTCATCGTTACGTCGCCGGACAACACCCACCGCGACCTCATCGTGCGGGCGCTCCGCGCTGGGGTCGACGTCGTGGTGGAGAAGCCCCTCACCATCGACGCCGAGTCGGCCAACGCCATCGCGGACGCGGTGCGCGAGACCGGGCAGAAGGTGATCGTCACCTTCAACTACCGCTACAGCCCGCGGAACTCCTCGCTGAAGGAGATCATCACGTCCGGCCAGATCGGGGGCGTGCTGTCGGTGACCTTCGAATGGGTGCTCGACACGGCTCATGGTGCCGACTACTTCCGCCGCTGGCACCGCGAGAAGGTCAACTCCGGCGGCCTGCTGATCCACAAGAGCTCGCACCACTTCGACTTGGTGAACTGGTGGCTGGCGGACACCCCCGCCCGCGTGTACGCCAGCGGTGGGGTGAAGTTCTACGGCGCTGAAAACGCGGACGCCCGCGGTCTGGGCCCGCGCGCCGAGCGTGGCACCCACGACGGCGACCACGGCCCGTTCGAGCTGGACCTGCGTGACGACACCCGCTTGAAGGAGCTCTACCTCGACAACGAGCACCACGACGGCTACCGCCGCGACCAGGACGTGTTCGGCCCGGGTGTCACCACCGAGGACAACCTTGCCGTGATCGTCGACTACGCCGGCGGCGCCACCTTGTCGTACGCGCTCAACG
>JAUNTT010000206.1:0-571 GCA_030538555.1 Micrococcus sp. | reverse complement strand
CGCGTCGCCGTCAACGGCACCGAGGGACGCGCCGAGCTCGAAGTCGTCGAGCGCGTCGCGGTGTTGTTGGACGACGAGGGCAAGGTCGTCATCGACCCGTCGGCCCTGGCTGAGGAGGTCTCCGACCGACTGAAGGGGGAGAAGCTCACCGTCCAGCGGCACTTCGAGGCTCCGCACGAGGTCGAGATCCCCATGGGTCAGGGCAGCCACGGTGGCGGCGACGCGCTGCTGCTGTCCGACGTGTTCAATGGCCCCGGCGAC
Organism: Micrococcus sp.; assembly: GCA_030538555.1. GTDB lineage: Bacteria > Actinomycetota > Actinomycetes > Actinomycetales > Micrococcaceae > Micrococcus. Next base: position 310 of record JAUNTT010000206.1, on the reverse strand, counting down.
GACCCGCTGGGGCGTCCGTCGGATTACATCGACGGGCTGCGCGCCATCGCCGTGGGCATCTGCGGCAATGTCTCGCTGGCTGAAGGTCGTGCGGTGTCGCCGGTGGACCTCGGGCTCGACCTGTCCCGATGAAAGAAGCGGCGTTCGGCGGCTACGGCGACTGGCCGGGCTTCATGGCCCGGACGCCCCGGCTGCCCGGACGCCTGGCCCAACTCCTCGGCGTCCCGGTGCCGGTCAGGGGTCTCGTGCGTGAGCATGCGGGTGGCGTCCGGGACGGGGTGCGAGCGCGGCGTTTGCGGTGGTCGGTGGG
>JAUNTT010000059.1 GCA_030538555.1 Micrococcus sp. | reverse complement strand
TGGAAACGCGCGTCACGGACCCACGCCTGCAGCGTGGTCTTGGCCATCCCCAGGTCCTTGGCGACCTGCTTCTGGGGGACACCGGAGCAGACCAGCGCGACACCATCACGCTTGAACTCGTCGGTGTAGGTGATCGTCGGCATGGATGTCATCCTCTCAGCACGACCCCTTGCCAGAGTCATGCGGTCATGGAGTCAACCAAACCTTCAGCAGACCCTTGAGACTGACATCCACCGGGACCAGCGTCGCCGCTCCGCGACACCAGGCTCGGCCGGGTCGTGACACTGGCGCATCGACGACTGGTGGTCGGCGCCGCCAGCTACTTCGACGCGGCGGGAATGAACAGCTCGTCACCGGGCTGCAAGGTCACTCCGCCCTGCAGGTTGTTCAGGCGAGCGATCGACTCCACCGTGGCGTAGCGGTCTGCCTCCGGGGCAATGGCGGCCGCGATGGACCACAGGGAGTCACCGGGAGACACGGTGATGACCGTCAGCTGGGGCCCCGACTCCGTGGATGACACGGCCGTGGGTGAGAAGTTGAGTGCGAGGAACGCGACGAGCGCCGCCGTCGCCAGGGCTGCCACCACGATCACGGGCACGCCGCGCAGCAGCAAGCGGCCACGGCGGTTGAGCTGCCACGATGCACGAGCGGGACGCGCCGCGGCGTGCGCGGAGTCGGTGGTGGTGATCTGCGGAGCGTTCATGGTCAGCCTTGCCTCTCTGGCCCGGGGAAGTGAGCCACTCGAACATGCGTTCGATACGTTCGAACACTTTTCTAGCACACCCGTTCGACACGCGCCACTCCCAGATCGAACATATCTTTGAATCCGGTGTCCCCGTCGGCTAGCGTCAGAGCCAGACGTCGGGGCCTGCGTGGCGCGTCGATCGCGTGGTTCCCACACCACCAGAGCGACCGGAAACGTTAAGCGGCTCGTCGACGTCGCGCGACGCCACCCCCGGCGTCACCATGAGCAGGATCACTAGAGGAGCACCATGGCAACAGGCACGCCGCACCCCACCGGCTCGGCTCCCCGAGCACTCACGCCGCGCCAGGCCGCGATCCTCGAGATCATCCGTGAGGCCGTCTCCACGCAGGGCTATCCCCCGTCGATGCGAGAGATCGGCGAGGCCGTCTCCCTGACCTCGCTGTCCTCCGTCAAACATCAGCTCTCCCGGCTGGAGGAGTTCGGCTACATTCGCCGCGTGCCCGGCCTGCCCCGGGCCCTGGAAGTCCTGCGTGAGGCCAACGGCACCCCCGTGCAGTCCTCAGACGGGCCGCGCCTCGCCGAGTCTGCTCCGGCAGAGGCGGCCGCTCCCTCGGCACCGGCCAACGACGACGTGCTCACCGCCCTGCCTACCTGGCACACCGGCAACGATGAGGGTGCGTCCGTCATGGTCCCTTGGGTCGGCCGTATTGCCGCCGGCGGGCCCATCCTGGCGGACCAGCAGGTGGAAGACACCATGTCCCTGCCCAAGCGGCTCACGGGAGAGGGCGAGCTGTTCATGCTGCGCGTCTCCGGCGACTCCATGGTGGACGCCGCCATCTGCGACGGCGACTGGGTGGTGGTGCGCCGCCAGAACACCGCAACCAACGGTGAGATCGTGGCCGCATTGCTCGAGGACGAGGCAACCGTGAAGACCTTCCGCCAGCGCGATGGCCACACCTGGTTGCTGCCGCAGAACACCGCCTACGAGCCCATTTTGGGCGATCACGCCACCATCATGGGGCGAGTGGTCACCGTGCTGCGTTCTCTCTAGCCGCCAGACGCTCCAGCACCCCGCGCACCACACCCGCATCCGTGGTCCGCCAGAAGTCCGGCAGCGCAGAGGTCAGAAACGCGCCGTAGCGCTCCGTGGCCAGACGCGAGTCCAGTACCGCCACCACGCCCCGGTCCTGCACCGAGCGAATCAGTCGGCCAGCCCCCTGCGCTAAGCGGATCGCCGCATGGGTCGCCGAGACCGCCATGAAGCCGTTGCCACCGCGCTGGCTGACCGCTCGCGCCCGCGCCGTACCGAGCGGGTCGTCTGGCCGCGGGAACGGGATGCGGTCGATGATCACCAGCCGCAGGGAGTCCCCCGGCACATCCACGCCCTGCCACAGGCTCATGGTGCCGAACAGACAGGTCTGCGGCTCGTCCTGGAACTGGGTGACCAACGCCGAGAGTGTGGCATCGCCCTGGCAGAGGATGGTGAGCTCGCTGCCCAGCCGCTCGCGCATGGCCGTGGCCGCATCCTCGGCGGCGCGGCGCGAGGAGAACAGCCCCAGCGCCCCACCGCCGGACGCGCGCAGCAGCGACTCCAGCTCATCCAGGGACTGCTCGGAGGCGAAGCGTCCGGGCTTGGGCAGATGCCGGGCCACATACAGCACGCCCTGGCGGGGATAGTCGAAGGGACTGCCCACATCGGCCACCGCGAAACGTGGGGCATCCGGCCCGGCCAGCCCGACGTCGCCGGCCACCGCATCGAAGCGACGCTCACCATGGCCCACCGTCAGCGTCGCCGAGGTCATCACCGTGGTGGCGCGGCCGAAGAGGCCCTCGCGCAGCTTGCCCGCCACAGAAAGTGGCGCCACGAAGAGCTGCGGCGGGTCCTCCTCGTTGCCGGGTTGCCACCCCACACCCGGCTCGAAATGCCCGGGGCGCGTCGCCCAGACCACCTCGGGGAAGTCCGCCTCCGGGCGGGCGGCGAGGATGCGTTCGGTGACCTCCAGGACGTCGACGATCCGCGAGCGCGCCATCTGCCGGGCGCCGTCGTTCTCGGCTTCCTTGCCCCCATTGCCCAGATCCGAAACACACTGCCGCGCCGCGGACAGCAGGGCGTTCAATGCCGTCTCCTGGGCCTCATTGACACCCTGGGCGAGCAGGCCGCTGGGCGCGGCCGTGAAGGCGACGTCCAGGCCGGCGGCGGCGGAGACAAGATCCTCGACGGCCACCGCGGCATGACGGCGCAACGAGGTGGCCGCACCCAGCACGATCGATCCCGAGAGCACGCCGGTCACCGCCCCGGTGACCCGGTCCTGCAGTTCATGGGCCTCGTCGACGATCACCGCGGAGTACTCGGGCAGCACCGCGAGCCCCTCGAACGCCGAGAGCGCCAGCATCGCGTGGTTGGTGACGATCACGTCTGCTTCGGCAGCCTCGGCCCGGGCTCGCTCGGAGAAGCACTCCTCCGCCACCGGGCACTTCTGCGCCCCCAGGCAGTCGATCGCCGACACGGACACCTGACGCCAGGCACGGTCCGTCACGGGCAGCTCGAGGTCATCCCGATCCCCGGTGTCCGTGGTCTCGGCCCAGGCGCGCAACGCCATGACCTCCCGGCCCAGCGGCGAGGACGGCCCGGCCGCGGAGTCGCCTGCGGTCGAGAGCACGCCGCCGTCGTCGGCTGTGGTGAACAGGGTCTCGGCGTCCTCATCCCCGGGGTAGCCGCCGTCGATCTTGTGCCGGCACAGATAGTTGGACCGGCCCTTGACCAGGGCGACCACCGGTTCGCGCGGCAACTCCTCCCGCAGGGCCTCCACCAGACGGGGCGCGTCGCGGCGCATGATCTGAGCCTGCAGCGCCAGCGTCGCCGTGGCCACCACCACCGGATCGTTCTGCTCCATCGCGTGCTGCAGGGCCGGAATGAGGTAGGCCAGGGACTTGCCGGTGCCGGTGCCGGCCTGCACGAGCAGGTGGCGGCGCGACTCGAGCGAGCGCGCGACCTCCACCACCATCTCGTGCTGACCGGCCCGGTGCTGGCCGCCGCTGGCGGTCACCGCGACATCCAGCAGGCGGACGGCTTCCTTCTCCCGTTCGGTGCGCGGCTGCGCACCCTGGCCCACACTCACGTGGCTCATCCCCGGGGCGCCTCCTGAGACTCCTGCGACTCCTTCGACTCCGATGACTCCTTCACGGTCTCCTCGGTCACCCGGAAGGGCTCCAGCTCCGCAGCAATGTCCGCGCGAACCAGCACGCGCAGCCGCGTCCCGCCCTCCTCGTACGTCTCGGAGAGGATCTCCGCGTCCGGGGAGTGCAGCCGAGACACCAGGTCACCGTGGGTGAACGGGATCAGCACCTCGAGCGGCACATTCGGGCGCGGAATGGTGTCCGCAATGAGCTGCTCCAGCTCCTCGATCCCGACGCCGGTGCGCGCCGAGACCACCGCGGTGTGCGGCTCCTTCGAGCGCAGCCGGGCGATGACGTGCGGGTCCGCGGCGTCGGCCTTGTTGAGCACGATGATCTCGGAGATCTTGTGGGCCTCAACCTCCGCGAGCACCCCGCGCACGGCGGCGATCTGCCCCTCCGGATCCGGGTGGGCGGCGTCGACCACGTGCAGGATGACGTCCGCGTCCGCGACCTCCTCCAGCGTGGAGCGGAACGCCTCCACCAGCTGGGTGGGGAGATTGCGCACAAAGCCCACGGTGTCCGAGAGCGTGTAGCCGATGCCATCCGGGGTGACGGCCTTGCGGACCGTGGGATCCAGCGTGGCGAACAGGGCGTTCTCCACGAGCACCCCGGCATGGGTGAGCCGGTTGAGCAGCGAGGACTTGCCCGCGTTCGTGTAACCGGCGATGGCCACCGAGGGCACCCGGTTGCGACGCCGATTGGCGCGCTTGGCCTCGCGCGCGGGCTTCATCCCGGCGATGTCCTTGCGCAGCTTGGCCATGCGGGTGCGGATCCGACGCCGGTCCAACTCGATCTTCGTCTCACCGGGGCCGCGCGAGCCGATGCCCTCGCCGCCGGCGGCACGGCCACCGGCCTGACGGGACATCGAGTCACCCCAGCCGCGCAGGCGCGGCAGCAGGTACTCGAGCTGAGCGAGCTCCACCTGGGCCCGGCCCTCACGAGACTTCGCGTGCTGGGCGAAAATGTCCAGGATCAGCGCGGTGCGGTCAATGACCTTCACGCGCACCACGTCCTCGAGCGCGCGGCGCTGCGAGGGTGCGAGCTCCGAGTCGACGATGACGGTGTCCGCGCCGGTCATGGCGACGATCTCGCGCAGCTCCTGCGCCTTGCCCTTGCCCAGATAGGTGGCCGGGTCCGGGGTGGCGCGGCGCTGCACGACGCCGTCGAGCACCTCCGAGCCCGCCGTCTCGGCCAGGGCGGCGAGCTCGCGCAGCGAGTTCTCTGCGTCCGTGGCCGTGCCCTCGGTCCACACACCGGCCAGGACCACGCGCTCGAGACGCAGCTGGCGGTACTCGACCTCGGTCATGTCCTCGAGCTCGGTGGAGAGCCCGGCCACGCGGCGCAGGGCGTTGCGGGCCGCGAGTTCATCCTGCTCGCCATCGAAACCCGTGTGGCCGTGTCCGCCCTCGGCGAGCGCCAGCGCTCGTTCGGCCAGGACGTCAGAGCCGGTGCGGTGCGTGGTGTCCTCGTGGGCGAGGATGCGATCGATCACGGCCTGGATCTGCTCGTCCGAGGCGGCGGCCTCGTGCGCGGCGGTGTCCTGCTCGGCTCCCGGCGTGGCGCCCTGGGCCTCGTTCTGCCCGGTGTGATCGTCGTGGGGGTAATGCTGTTCAGTCATGGTCTCCTCTAGACCGGCGGTCTCGGCGGCGGGGACCCGCAGGGGTGCTCCGAACGTGGAGTGCGGCGGGTGTCCGGCGGCGACTGCCGGTGCTTCTCAAGCGTAGTGGGTGGGCTGAGCCCAGCGGGGAGCGCCCTGTGGATCCCGCACACACGGCGGCGGTACAGTCCTGGGCGTGCTGGGGTGCGCAGAGAGCGCGCACCGACGTTCAACGGCGTCGGCCAGCCATGGTGGATCTCGGCGAGCGGTGCTCAAGCCGGGGGCATCACAGGAAGTACAGGAACATGGTCAGCAACCCTAGCAGGTACCCCGCCCGGGCGCGATGCTGCTGCGGGGCCGCTAGCATCGAAGCCGTGAGTGCACAGGGTTCCCACTACTTCTCCGACGACGCGAGTGTGCCCGAGCGCCGCCGTCGGCTCACGGTCACGCTGGCAGGTCAGCCGCGCGAGGTGACCACCGCCAGCGGCATCTTCTCCCCCGATGGCCTGGACAAGGGCACCGCCGCGTTCTTCTCCGCGGTCCCGGCGCCGCCGGCCACGGGCCGGTTTCTCGACGTCGGCGCCGGCTGGGGGCCGATGACGCTGACCCTGGCTCTGGCCTCGCCGCAAGCGCACGTGACCGCCGTGGAGGTCAATGATCGCGCGGCCGCCCTGTGCCGAGAGAACGCGGCCGCCCTGGGGGCGGGCAACGTGCAGGTGCTGCGGCCCGAGCAGGTGGAGGCGGACGCGCAGTTCGACCTGATCTGGTCTAACCCGCCGATTCGCATCGGCAAGCCGGCGCTGCACGCGCTGCTCGAACGGTGGCTGCCGGCGCTGGCTCCCGGTGGTCAGGCGAGGCTGGTGGTGCAGAAGAACCTGGGTGCGGACTCGCTGCTGCCGTGGATGCAGGACATGCTCGACGCCCACACGCCCGGGGCGTTCGCGGCCCGCCGCGCGGACACCGTCAAGGGCTTCCGCATCCTGCACGTGCAGCGCGCGGCCTAATCCCGCCCTGGCGCTCCGGGCCGGGGGCGGCGTCGTCGTCGGGATCAGGAGATGACGCCGCGGAACCCGAGCTCGGCGGGACCGGCGAGCACCACATGCTCGTGGCCCTGTTCGTTCTTCACGAAGTCCACGGCGAGCACCCCACCGGGCACCTCCACGAGCCACGAATCGGAGCCCTCGGCTCCGGCCCACGCGCGCATCGCGGTGGCGGCCGCGCACGCCCCCGTGCCGCAGGACTGGGTCTCCCCCACGCCGCGCTCGTGCACCCGCATGCGGATGCGCCCCACACCTTCGCGGATCATGGGCTCGAAGGCGGCCACGAACTCCACATTGGTGCCGTGCGGCGGGGTCGGCTCGACGAGCGGGGCATGATGCAGGTCGATCTCGGCCAGCTCCTCGAAGGAGCCCACGGGCACCACGGTGTGCGGATTGCCCATCGAGATGCTCAGGGCGGGACGCGGATCATCCAGGCCCGGCACGGCCACGGCCGAGTCCGAGGCGGTCTCCCGCGCGAGGTCCGGCTCGATGTAGCTCCACGGGCCCATGTCGATCGCGTAGCCGTGCTCCAACCGGGTGACGTGCTTGACGCCCGCGCGGGTGCCGATGCTCAGGGTCTCGCCGTGAGGCAGCGTGACGAGCTCCTGATCGATGAGGAAGTGCACGAACACGCGCACACCGTTGCCGCACATCTCCGAGACGGAGCCGTCCGCGTTGCGGTAGTCCATGAACCACTCCGCGTGCGGGGCCTGCTCCAAGAGCGCCTGACCCTCGTCCAGCGCCGACGAGGGGACGGCGCGGATCACACCGTCCGCGCCCACGCCCTGATGGCGGTCGGCGAGAGCGGCCACGGACTCGGCGCTGAGCTCGACGCTGCCGTCCGGATCGGCGATCAGCACGAAGTCATTGCCCGTGCCGTGGCCCTTGGTGAAGGACAGTCCGGACAGGGCGGGGTGCAGGCTCACGCGGTTCTGAGTCATGGACTCAGTCTAGGAGCTTGCAGCACGTCGGTGAGTTCGCGGCGCTGGTCACCTCACGGCCGAGGCGTCGAGGTGGCGGCGCACCTCTGCCACGGCGCGCGGCAGGTCGGCGGGACCCTGCGGGGCGTCGATCCAGTGCACGCGTGGGTCGCCGCGGAACCAGGTCTCCTGGCGTCGGGCGAAGCGTCGTGTGGCGATCACCGTCTGCTCGATGGCGGCCTCGAGGCTGAGTGTGCCGTCGAGGACCTGGAGCATCGGGGCGTAGCCGATGGCCGCCGACGCCGTGCGTCCCGTACGTAGCCCGCGCTTGGCCAGGGAGGCGACCTCGTCCTGGAACCCGGCGTCGATCATCGCGTGCACGCGCGCGGCGATGCGCTCGTGCAGCACGGCGCGGTCGATCCGCAGCCCGATCTGCACGGCCGGGGCCACCTGAGCTGCCAGCCGCCGCGTGGGCATGAACGCACTGAAGGGCCGCCCAGTGATCCGGTGGACCTCGAGCGCGCGGATCAGACGCCGTGCGTCCTGGATGCGGGCGGCGGAGTCCGGGTCGACGTCGGCCAGCTCGGCACGCAGCGCGGCCTCACCGTGGGTGTGCAGGCGCCGCTCCACTTCCTGGCGGACCGCCTCATCCGTGGGCGGGAACTCGAGCTCGTCGAGGGCGGCACGGACGTAGAGTCCGGAGCCGCCGACGAGGATGGGGGTGTTCCCGCGGGAGCGGATCTCGGCAAAGGCTGTGCGGGCCCAGCCCTGGAAGGCGGCGACGGAGGCGTCCTCATCCACGTCAAGGATGTCGAGCAGGTGATGTGGCACGCCCTGTTGCTCCGCGGCGCTCGCCTTGGCCGTGCCGATGTCCATGCCGCGGTAGAACTGCAGGGCGTCCGCATTGACGGCTTCGCCGTCCAGGGCGTGGGCGAGAGCCACCGCGAGCGCCGACTTGCCCGTGGCCGTCGCGCCGACCAGAGCGATGACCTGTCGCTGGGGCTGAACCCCATGCGGCGCGGGCATCGGCGCGTCCGCGGGCTGAGCGGCGACGGGCTCCCCGGGCTGCGTAGCGGACGTCACGCTCAGTTCCGGGGACGCAGGGTGGGCATGCCCAGGCTCGTGGCGGCACCGGCTCCTGCGGCACCGCCCGGGGCGGGCACGCCGCAGGACTCGGCCTGAGCGCGGTCCCACGCATCGCCGGAGCGGGTGCGTCGCAGCTCGTAGTCCGCCGCACTCGGATCGGAGATGGCGAAGAACGCGGCGGCGCCGGTGATGGGCACCGACACCATGTCTCCGGGGCGCGGCGTGGCGGCGCCGTCGGGCACGGAGAAGTGCACGAGCCGGTGATCCGGGGCGCGGCCGGTGAGACGGCCGGTCTCGGCGGCCTTCGAACCGGTCTGCTCGGTGACGAGCAGCTCCTGGCGGGTGCCGACGAGGCGCTGCATCTCTTCCGCGGCGATGCGGTCCTGCAGGGCCACCAGGCGCTCGAAGCGCTCCTGGACGACGGCCTTGGGCACCTGGTCCGCCATGGTGGCGGCCGGGGTGCCGGGGCGGATCGAGTACTGGAAGGTGTAGGCGGCCGAGAAGCGCGAGGCCTCCACCACGCGCAGGGTCTCCTGGAAGTCCTCCTCGGTTTCCCCGGGGAAGCCCACGATGATGTCCGTGGTGATGGCCGCGTGCGGAATGCGCTCGCGGACCTTGTCCAGAATCCCGAGGAAGCGGGTGGAGCGGTAGGAGCGGCGCATGGCCTTGAGCACGGCGTCGGAGCCGGACTGCAGGGGCATGTGCAGCTGCGGCATCACGACGGGGGTCTCGGCCATGGCGTCGATGACGTCGTCGGTGAAGGCCGCCGGGTGCGGGCTGGTGAAGCGGACGCGCTCGAGGCCCTCGATGCTGCCGCAAGCCCGCAGCAGCTTGGCGAAGGCGCCGCGATCGCCGAACTCCACACCGTAGGTGTTGACGTTCTGGCCCAGCAGCGTGATCTCGACGATGCCCTCGGCGACAAGCGCCTCGATCTCGGCCAGGATCTCCCCGGGGCGGCGGTCCTTCTCCTTGCCGCGCAGCGACGGGACGATGCAGAACGTGCACGTGTTGTTGCAGCCCACGGAGATGGACACCCACGCCGAGTGCGTGGACTCGCGCTTGGTGGGCAGCGTGGACGGGAACACCTCGAGGGCCTCCAGCAGCTCCACCTCCGCGCGCTCGTTGTGGCGGGCGCGTTCGAGCAGGGTCGGCAGGGAGCCGATGTTGTGGGTGCCGAAGACCACGTCCACCCAGGGCGCCTTCTGCACGATGACGTTCTGGTCCTTCTGGGCCAGGCAGCCGCCCACGGCGATCTGCATGCCGGGGTGGTTGTCCTTCACGGAGCGCAGGTTGCCCAGATGTCCGTAGAGGCGGTTGTCCGCGTTCTCGCGCACCGCGCAGGTGTTGAACACGACAAGGTCCGGCTCGGCACCCGCGGGGACGGGGGCGTAGCCGGTGGACTCGAGCAGACCGGAGATGCGCTCGGAGTCGTGCACGTTCATCTGGCAGCCGAAGGTGCGCACGTCGTAGGTACGGCCCTCATGCGGGCGGCCCTCGTCCTGTCGCGCGGGGGTCTCAACGGAGGTGGTGGAGGTGGTCATCGGCTCCATTTTAGTCCTGGTCCGTGGCGGATGCCGTGGGGCCTTCCTGGGGCTGCAGAGCTGGGGCTCAGCCGACCCCTGTGCTGCCGTGCGCCCCAGCCTGCTCGTCGAGGGCCTCGCTCACGACGCGGAAGGCGAGGCCGGGGCCGTAGCCCTTGCGCCCGAGCAGGGCGACGAGGCGGCGCACGTGTTTGTCCCGCTCAGCACGCTCCTCCCGGCTTGCGCCATGCGGGATGCGCGTCTGGGCGATCTTGCGCACGATCAGCTCGCGCGCCGCGGCGTGCTCGTCCGCGTCGGTCAGAGGGTCAAGGACCGCAGTGATGTGGTCCTCGGCCACGCCCTTGTCCACGAGTTCACGCCGCAAGGCCATCTTGGAGAGCTTCTTGCCGTGATGCCGGGACCGCACCCACGCCTCGGCGAAGGCACGGTCATCAATGAGGCGCACGGCCGCGAGCCGGTCGAGGACGCGACGCGCGATCCCCTCCGGGATCTCACGATCGGCGAGCCGTTGTTCGAGTTGGCGCCGCGACCGCGGCGCTCCCGTGAGGTGGCGCAATGCAATGCCGCGGGCCGAGTCCTCGAGATCCTGCTCCTCGCGGCTGAGCTCGCCGGCCGGCGGCGTGTGCGGGGACGCGGCGTCGTCATCCGGCATCGCCGCGGCCGGTGGACGGCCGACCTGCCGGCGCAGTGCTTCGACGTCGACCCACTGCGCATCGCCCCACTCGGCGTCTCCGCGACGACGCCCGCGGCCCCGGCGGCCCCCCTCAGGGCCGACCGGGGCGAGCGGATCGGGTGCCGGCTCCGGGTTGTCCGCCATGGAGCTCAGGAGCCGGCGGGCACGGCCTTCAGAGTGGGCTCGTCGCCTTCCTCATCCTCGGCCGCGACGCCGATGCCGAGCTTGGTCAGGATGCGCTGCTCGATCTCGGTGGCCAGGTCCGGATTGTCCCGCAGGAACCGGCGAGCATTCTCCTTGCCCTGCCCGAGCTGATCACCGTCATAGGTGAACCAGGCACCGGACTTCTTGACGATGCCCTCCTCGACGCCCATGTCGATCAGGCCGCCCTCGCGGGAGATGCCGTGGCCGTAGAGGATGTCGAACTCCGCCTGCTTGAAGGGCGGCGCCATCTTGTTCTTGACGATCTTGGCGCGCGTGCGGTTGCCGACGGGGTTGCCGGCTTCCTTCAGCGTCTCGATGCGGCGCACGTCGATGCGCACCGAGGCGTAGAACTTGAGCGCCTTGCCGCCGGTGGTGGTCTCCGGCGAGCCGAAGAACACGCCGATCTTCTCGCGCAGCTGGTTGATGAAGATGGCGGTGGTCTTGGTCTGAGCCAGGCGGCCGGTCACCTTGCGCAGCGCCTGGGACATGAGGCGGGCCTGCAGGCCGACGTGCGAGTCGCCCATCTCGCCCTCGATCTCCGCGCGGGGCACGAGTGCGGCGACGGAGTCGATCACGATGATGTCGAGCGAGCCGGAGGAGACCAGCATGTCCATGATCTCGAGGGCCTGCTCACCGGTGTCCGGCTGCGAGACGATGAGGGCGTCCGTGTCCACGCCGAGCTTGCGGGCGTAGACCGGGTCCAGCGCGTGCTCCGCGTCGATGAACGCCGCGATCCCGCCATTGCGCTGCGCGCTGGCGACCGCGTGGAGGGCCACGGTGGTCTTGCCCGAGGACTCCGGGCCGTAGATCTCCACGACGCGACCGCGCGGCAGCCCGCCGATGCCCAGGGCCACGTCCAGGGCGACGGAGCCGGTCGGAATGGTCTCCACGGCGGTCTGCGTCTGCTCACCCAGCCGCATGACCGAGCCCTTGCCGAACTGCTTGTCGATCTGCGCCAGTGCGGCGTCGAGCGCCTTCTCACGGTCGGTCGCGTTGCTCACTGCTCACCCCTTGGTGGTCGATGCCCGCCGGCGGGTGCCGGTCAGGCGGTGCTGGTTGTGCCTGCTGTCTGTCGAGACTAGGCACGGCACCGGAGACGTTAAGACCTCAATCCGGGATCTGCCGCACATCTGTGGATCCGCACCCCGAAATGGTCTGCTGTGCAGGAGCCTAGCGCACTGGTTCGAACACGTGTTCGAGGATCACGTGGCGTGTCGCGCCCTCAACGCTTCGGCGGAATGTCCCGGCCCAGGCGGCGCTCGAGCGGCACCTCGTTGGTGTCGCAGAGCGCGCGCCAGACCTCCCGCGGCGAGACCCCTCGGGCCAGCGCTTCCTGGGCCGTACCCCCGAGATCACTGAGGTGCAGGCTGGAGAGCATCACCGCTCCCCGGGCCTCCCCGAACTCCTCCGCCACCAGACGACTGAACTCGCTCGCCCTCATTCTTGACACCGCCCTTCCTGCATCGATGTGACCCTGGTTACGCTACCGACATGACCGACCTGCGTCTGACAGCCCTGCATCGCACGCCGAGACTCTCTGCGACCCTCTCCGCCGTGGCCTTCGTGGCGGCCCTCGGCGGGGCCCACACCCCACTGGCCTCCGCTGCGCCGGAACAGCCCGCCGCTATCCCGGCTGTGACCCAGACCTCCTCGGTGCCCGCGGCAAGCGTCTCCGATCAGGCCCAGATGCTGCGTCTCGTCAATGAGTACCGAGCTCAGCACGGCAAGGCGCCGGTGCGGATGGCTCATCGGCTCAACACGAGTGCGGCCGAGTGCGCTGGGGCCATTTCGCGCTTCGGCACCCTCGCACACTGCACGAACGGCCAGGTCGGCGGATACTCGGGCCAGTACTATGACCGATTCCCCCAGGGGTGGCGGATGGTCGCCGAGAACGTAGCTCGCGCCTCCACGGTGCGCGTGACCTTTGACCTGTGGGTCGCCTCTGAGGGACACCGAAAGAACATTCTCAGCGATGCCACCCACTTCGGCTACGCGCAGGCGCCCAGCCCCGTGGCCGGTCAGCAGTTCCATGTGCAGCACTTCGCTGCTTATCCCCCGTCCTTCCGCATGCCAGGCGGACTCTTCTTCACCGATGTTGCGCCCACCCACTGGGCGTACAGCGCGATCACCTGGATCTCGGAGCGCGGCATCACGACCGGTTACCGGGACAACTCTTTCCGCCCGAACAACCACGTCACACGCGGTGAGGTCGCCGCATTCCTGTACCGCTATTCCGGTGACAACCACACGGGCCCTTCTCAGTCTCCCTTCTGGGACATGAGGCCTCAGGACCCGCACTATGACGCGGTCACCTGGGCGGTGGACCAGGGCATCTTCACGGGCTACGTGGATGGCAGTGCCCGCGCCGCTTCACCCGTGAGCCGCCAGGAAATCGCGATCATGATGCATCGCATGGCAGGTTCCCCCGCGGCGTCCGGCGCACACCGCTTCCGCGATGTGTCCGCGACCAGCTATGCGGCGGCAGCGGTGCAGTGGCTGGCTGGGGAGGGCATCGCCCGCGGCTACACCGACGGGACCTTCCGGCCCACCATCGGCGTCGCGCGCAGTGAGACGGCCGCCATGATGCAGCGGTACGCCCAGCGCTAGGTCGGCACCCCAGCACAGCACGACGCCGGCCGCCCCGTACGAGGGGCGACCGGCGTCGTCGTGCACCGAGTGAGTGATCAGCGGGCGGCGAGGGAGCCGATGCCGGGCTGACCGCCGGTGACGCCCGCGGCCAGATCGGCGGGGACGGTGTCCGGGATGGTCACGGCCTCGTGCTCGGCCACGCGCTCGGCGACCTCGCGCACCATGATGGACAGCGGGATGTCGAGTGCCTCGCAGATCGAAGCCAGCAGCTCCGAGGAGGCTTCCTTCTGGCCGCGCTCCACCTCGGACAGGTAGCCCAGGGACACGCGGGCATCGTGGGAGACTTCGCGCAGGGTCCGGCCCTGACGCTGGCGGACGTCGCGGAGCACGTCACCGATTTCGTGGCGAAGAATGGGCATGGAACGCTCCTTGGGGTGTGCCACGCTCAGCGAGGTGGCGGCGTCGTGGCGCGGGGTGGTCAGCGGGGTGTCGGTGACCCAACGGGTGATGCCGTTGGCGTGCACGGGATGCTTCATCATTTCTACAACCGCCTCCTGGACGATTCCTGACCGTGGGCCTCAAGTCCGCCCTACCGTCGCCGGGCACTTGCCCGACTAGGGGTCCCACCGAGGCCTCGGTGTCTTGACTCATTCCAATCAACGCGGTGCGGGGAGATTCCATTCCCGCCCGACCCAGCGTGTCAGGCGGGAGTGACTCCTGTCAGCACATCGCCGACGAGCTCCACACACGCGCGCACCGTGGCGTGGCGAATCTCCGCGCGGTCGCCCTCCAGATGCAGCTCGCGCACCGCCCGCACCGACTCTGCCTCGTCCGGGTTCCGGGACAGTGACCCGACGACGGCGATCATCACCGTCCCGACCTCCTTGCCCTCGTGGGGTTCGGGTCCGGCGACCCCGGTGGTGGCAATGCCCAGGCCGCAGCGGAACACTGCGCGAGCCCCGCGGGCCATCTCGAGGGCCACCTCGGGGTCCACGGCACCGCGGCACTCCAGCAGCTCCCCCGGCACACCGAGCACCTCGCGCTTGATCCGCGACTGATAGGCGACCACGCCGCCGTCGAGCACCGCCGAGGCCCCCGGCACATCCGCCAGATGCGCCGCCAATTGACCGGCCGTGAGGGATTCCGCGGTCGCGATGCTGATGCCTCGGTGCACGAGCGCTGCGATGAGCCGCTGCAGGGTGGAGCCGAGGCCCGGGTCCTTGCCGTCCGTGATGTCCGCCATGGCTCAGCCGCGCTCGGACGCCGCCGAGGAACCCGCCCCGGAGGCCCGTCCCGCACCGCGCAGGACGATGGCCTGGCGAACGTAGTCGATGCCGGTGACGACGGTGACCACCAGGGCGGCTCCGATGACGATCCACCCGAGCCAGATCCACCAGGCGCCGACGACCGCGCCCAGCGGCATCAGCATGATGGCCAACCCCACGGCCTGCAGGACGGTCTTGATCTTGCCCCCGCGCCCGGCCGGCATGACGCCGTAGCGGATCACGATGAAGCGCATCAGGGTGATGCCCCACTCACGCACGAGGATCAGGATGGTCACCCACCACCACAGCTCGCCCAGAATGGACAGGGTCACGAGCGCCGCACCGGTCAGGGCCTTGTCCGCGATGGGATCGGCGATCTTGCCGAAGTCCGTGATGAGCCCACGCGCCCGCGCGATGTCCCCGTCGAGCTTGTCCGTGTACATGGCCGCCACGAAGAGGCCGAAGGCGATCCAGCGCGCCGCCAGATCCTCCTCACCGAAGGGACCGCCCACCACGAGCGCCCACACGAAGAACGGCACCATGACGATGCGCAACGTGGTCAGCACATTGGGCAGGTTCCAGGAGGACACCGGGGCCCCCGGTGCGGGTGTGCTCA
>JAUNTT010000205.1 GCA_030538555.1 Micrococcus sp. | reverse complement strand
TGCGCCTGGTAGATCGCGTTGATGGGGCCGAGGCCCATCGACACGGTCGGGAACTGCCAGAACTCCGGCATCATCCGCGGGTGCGGATAGGAGGGCAGTCCGTTCGGCGCGGCCGACTTCTCCTGGCGGAAGCCGTCGAGCTGCTGCTCGCTCAGGCGCCCCTCCAGGAAGCCGCGGGCGTAGGTGCCGGGGGAGGCGTGGCCCTGGATGAAGATCTGGTCGCCGCCGGACGGGTGGTCCTGGCCGCGGAAGAAGTGGTTGAAGCCGACCTCGTACAGCGAGGCGGCGGAGGCGTAGGTGGAGATGTGGCCGCCGACGCCGATGCCGGGGCGCTGGGCGCGGTGCACGGTCATCGCGGCGTTCCAGCGGATCCACGAGCGGTAGCGGCGCTCGAGCTCCTCGTCGCCGGGGAACTCCGGCTCGCTCTCGGAGGCGATCGTGTTGATGTAGTCGGTGGTCGGCACCATCGGCACGCCCAGGTGACGCTCCTTCGAGCGCTTGAGCAGGCTGAGCATGATCTCGCGCCCCCGGGCAGGACCCTTCGCCTCCACCAGCTCGTCGAGCGACTGCTGCCACTCGCCGGTCTCTTCCGGATCGCTGTCGAGGGGGCCCTGGGAGTACGGATCCTGATCGTGGACGGTCACGGTGGAGCCTTTCGTCATGCTGGCAGGTCATGCCAAGGAAAACGGGATGCGACGTGGGGAGTCTTGTCGACTCGGCACAACGCTCGCTGTGTTCAGCCTAGCCCTGATCGCCCCGCGGATGCGCAACGGCGGGCACCGCTAGAATCGAAGTCGCGCGCCTATAGCTCAGTCGGCTAGAGCGCCACGCTTACACCGTGGATGTCGGGAGTTCGAGTCTCTCTGGGCGCACCATCATGACCAGCATCGCAACGACCTCAGCGCGCCCGACCGCCATCGACTTCCTGGCGGAGGCGGATGCCATCCAGCCCGAGCTGGCGGCGCTGCGCCGCCGCCTGCACCGAGACCCCGAGCTGGGACTGCACCTGCCCCGCACCCAGGCCGCCGTGCTGGCCGCGCTGGAGGGACTGCCGCTGGAGATCTCGACCGGTCGCGAGCTGAGCTCGGTGGTCGCGGTGCTGCGCGGGACGGCTCCCGCACGGGGAGAGCGCACCACGGTGCTGCTGCGCGGCGACATGGACGGGCTGCCGGTGACCGAGGCCACCGGACTCGACTACGCCGCCGCCGACGGCACCATGCACGCCTGCGGCCACGATCTGCACACGGCGGGACTGGTCGGCGCGGCGCGGCTGCTCAGCGCTCACGTGGACCAGCTTCCGGGCGACGTGGTGTTCATGTTCCAACCCGGGGAGGAGGGGCCAGGCGGCGCCGAGCCGATGATCGCCGAGGGCGTGCTGGAGGCATCGGGCCGCCGCGTCGACGCCGCCTACGGCGTGCACGTGCTGACCTCCGAGGCCGCCGGCTCATGGTCGACCCGCGGCGGTCCGCTGCTGGCCGGCGTGGTCAACCTGACCCTGACGATCACCGGCCGGGGCGGGCACGGCTCCACCCCCTATGCGGCGATCGACCCGGTGCCCGTGGCCGCCGAGGTGGTGCTGGCGCTGCAGAGCTACGTCTCCCGCCGAGGTCGTCCCTTCGATCCGATCGTCATCACGGTCGGCCGGATCGAGGCGGGGACCGCGGCGAACGTGATCCCCGAGACCGCGACCCTGGACGCCTCGATCCGGGTGCTGTCCCAGGAGTCGATCGATCAGCTGCTGGCCGAGATCCCGCGCCTCGCCGAGGGCATCGGCGGCGCCCATGGCTGCACCGTGGACGTGCGTCTCGCCCTCGACCTGCCGGTCACCCACAACGACCCCGCGGAGGCCGCCTTCGCGCTCGCCCACCTGCGCGATCTGCACGGCCCCGACCGGGTTCGGGAGCTGGCGCACCCGCGGATGGGCTCGGAGGACTTCTCGTTCGTGCTGAACCGGGTTCCCGGGGCCTTCCTGTACCTGGGCGCGCACCCGCATCCGCTCCCGGCCGAG
>JAUNTT010000204.1 GCA_030538555.1 Micrococcus sp. | reverse complement strand
TGCTCCCCTTGGGTCGAGGCGATCTTCTCTCGGAACTGAAGGGAGGTTGATCACCCAAATTCAAGCCCAGCGGCCGCGACGCCATTGGCAGCATTCCTATTTCGCTTACGCCTCGTCTGACCCAAGTTGCATACTTTTCGGTCCCGCGGTTTTAGGGAATGTCCGCCGAACGGTGCGCTTTAGTCGAAGTCTCGCGGGCCGCCCCCACCAAAGCGTCCAACACCAGTTGCGCGTTGCCGCGGTCGAGGTTGCCGGTCGGCTCGTCCGCCAACACGATGTCGGGCTCGTTCAACAACGCCCGACAGACTGCCAATTCAGAGACTGCCGTACCGGGCCTTCGCCTTCTGAATGGCCTGCACGTAGCCACCGCGCAGATCGGCCTCGCCGTCCCACATCGGCGGCACGGCGAGCATGCCGCGCACTTGATCGAGCGAGTCGTAACCCTTGCGCACCATCCACGACTGCAACCCGGCCACCAACTCGCGCGAGTAGCCGCGTCCATGCCGGATGAGTGCCGCCGTCGTCATCACGACGTCGGCCCCGGCGAGCAAGTAGCGCACCACGTCCTCGAAGCTGTCGACACCGGTCGAGCCCGCCAACGACGCCTGGGTGTGGTTGCGCAGCGACGCGATCCACGTGCGCGGCAGCCGTCCCTCGTGCGGCGTCGACAACTCGAATGCCGAGTCGGTCTGCAGGGTCTCGATGTCGACGTCCGGGTTCAGGAACCGGTTGAACAGCACCAGACCGGACGCCCCGGCGTCCACCAATTGCAGCGCCACGTCGCCCACCGAGCTGAAGTACGGCGACATCTTCACCGACACCGGAACGTCCACCGCCCCGGTGACGGCCTGCACGATCTCGATGTGCTTGCGCACCACCTGCGAGCCCGGCGTCTTCACATCACCCGGCACCAGATAGATGTTGAGCTCGATGGCCGCAGCGCCGGCGTCCACCAGTTCGCGGGAGAACTCGACCCACCCGCCCAGGTCGGCGCCGTTGAGCGAGGCGATGATCGGCACGTCGACGGCCTTGGCCGACCGCTCGATCAGCGACAGGTAGGTGTAGGCCGCCGATTTGGTGGTGATCGGCGCCGTCGGGAAGTAGTCGAGCGCCTCGGCGTAGCTGTTGTTCTGCGCGTTCATGAGCTGCTCGTCGCGGGCCACCTCGGCGCGCAACTGCTCCTCGAACAGCGAGTACAACACGACCGCGGACGCCCCGCCGTCGACCAGGTCTTCGACTCCGTTGACCGTCTGCGAGAGCGGTCCAGCCGACGCGACGACGGGGTGGGCCAACTCGAGCCCGAGGTAGTTGGTGGTCAGGTCCATGCTCACTCCTTGGCGTCGGCGGCGAACTCGGCCGCAGTCCGGACGGACAGTTCCTCATAGTCGCGCCAGCGACGATCGACCTGCTCCTGGCCCGCCTCCATCATGCGCTCGGCGGCCTCAGGATCGGTCGAACGCAGCATGCGGAACCGCAACTCGTTCTGCTGGTACTGGCGCAGCGGCACGCGCGGGCGCGGCGAGTCGAGCAGGAACGGGTTCTTGTTCTGCATGCGCAGCACCGGGTTGAACCGCAGGAGCGGCCAGTGGCCCGAGTTGACCGCGAGGTACTGCTGGTCGAGGCCCTTCTGCATGTCGATGCCGTGCGCGATGCAGTGGCTGTACGCGAGGATCAGCGAGGGGCCGTCGTAGGCCTCCGCCTCGCGGAACGCCTTGAGCGTCTGCTGCGGGTCAGCACCCATCGCCACGCGGGCCACGTAGACGTTGCCGTAGGCGATGGCCTGCATGGCCAGATCCTTGTCGATGGTCGGCTTGCCGCCCGAGGCGAACTTCGCGACCGCACCCATCGGCGTTGCCTTGGACGCTTGCCCGCCGGTGTTCGAGTACACCTCCGTGTCGAGCACGAGCACGTTGACGTTGCGCCCTGAGGCGAGCACGTGGTCGAGACCACCCGAGCCGATGTCGTAGGCCCAACCGTCGCCGCCCACGATCCACACCGAGCGGCGCATCAGGTGGTCGGCCACCGAACGCAGGTCGGCCGACTTGGGTCCGTCGATGCCG
>JAUNTT010000058.1 GCA_030538555.1 Micrococcus sp. | reverse complement strand
GCAGCATGAACACCCACCACAACCGGGCCGTTCACCACGAACCGCGAAGAGCCCGAATGTGACGCGGCAGGGTGGATACTTGCTTGCTCGTTCCTACGCAGCTAAAGTGTATCCATGATTAAGAGTCGTCTGATCAGTGCGGTGCTACTAGCCACCGCAATTCTTGTCAGTTCGATCATGGCCTGGCAGGCGCAAAGCGCCACGCGGGATGAACTTGACGAATCATGGAGAGGGTCTTACGACCTCCTAGTTACTGCCACCTCGCTGGACTCCACTTTGACCGATGAGTTTGAGCGTTCGTTAGTGGATTCGAATTTTGGAAACGTGTCCGGAGAGCCGATCCCTCACGACCTGGTCGACGCCGTTGCATCATTGTCACGGGTGGAGGTGTCCGCGCCCGTGGGGCTTCTGGGCCGGTACGGAAACACCCTGGAGTGGGCGCGGCTCGAGATTCCCCTCGCTTCGCTTTCAAGGACTGAGGCCGAGAGCTTCACCATCGATTGGCGCGTTACCAGCAATGACGGCTTAGGCACCAGACTTGCCCAGGTGGATACTATCGACATCACTGTTGATCTGAGGCAGTGGGACGGTCAGTCCGAAGGCACGGCACAGGAGACGGGCTTGCAGGTTACGGGTTCTGTGCCCGCATTCGATCCGGTGGTCTTCGACGGCGTCCTGAGTGTCTCGCTGCTTCCCTTGCCTGTGGCGTCCACCACTGTCTTCGCCATCGATCCAGAAGCCGAGCGAGCCTTGCTCGGTCCCGACGGCGCCTTCCTCGATCCACTCATCTCCGCTCAGGATCGCCTTCACGGGATGGCAGACGGTGCCGTAGTCACCGCGGGTGAGGTGGTCGACTCGGGTGAGCCCGAGGATGGCCTCTGGAGCGTTGAGGATCTGAATGCTGCCGCCGAGGGGACCTCCCGCTACCTCTTCGATACGGGTCGCGGTGCCCTCACCGGAATGTACGGGTGGGACAACCCGCTCACCCCCTACCTGATGTTCGAGGATGCGTACCCGCCGCTCACTCTCACCACCGCTATCCAACGCGTTGACTCCGATAGCCAACCCGTGGGTGCGCCGATAGCCGCTTCCACAGATATTAGCGCTGCACGGTGGCCGTTTACCGGATCGTCAATCGTGCTTCCATGGGTGCCAGAAGTGGAGACCACCTATCCCAGCGGCTATGTCATGGCGGATGTGCCCACCGGCGTTTCGAGCCTCCGCGTATCTGCGGCGACTCCCGGGTCGCTCGTGGAAGGTCTTCGACCACGCATTACTTTGACCGAGCCTGACATGGTTCCGGCTGTCCCCGCCCTGGCTCCCGCCAACCCAGATGGGACCGGGATCGGTCAGGAGAGCGCCTACCGAGATACTACTGGCGTCACGCCACACATGCGCTTGGGCACCTTCACCAGTCCCGGCGCAGCTCCGCTGGCGGTGGGAACATACGGCGCCGTAGCCACTGACGGCAACGCTGCCGCCTACGTACCGTTAGGTGCCTACGACCCTTCGCTTGTGCACGCCGGAAACTCGGTTCTGGAGCCCACTCTGCATGGCCTCGGCATTGCTGGGCAGCCGGCGAGCGCGTTGGTGACACTGGCCGGTGCTCGCGAAGCGTTCGGTGTTGAGAATCCGGCCACCGCCATTCGGGTGCGCGTCGCCGGGTTGGACGGTTACGACTCAGAGGCACGGCAAAGCCTGTCCATGGTGCGTTCACAGATTGAAGCGCTGGGATTGCACGTGGTGGAGGTGGCCGGCTCGTCACCACAAACTGTGGACGTGGATGTTCCGGACTATGCTTTCGGCACGACAGACTCGGACACTCAAGTGGTCGCTCCGCTGCGAGACGTCACTACCGACTTCACCACCCTGTCAGCTGCGCAAAGTGCTCAGGGACAAGCCGATGATGTACAGCGCATCGTGCTGATTGTCAGCTTGGGAGCCACAGCCGGTGCGGTGGTGCTGATCTGGCTGTTGGGATTGCCTGAACGGCGCCGGGCCGACCTGGTCCTGCGCGCACTGGGGTTGAGAGCGCGAGACCGACTTGGGTGGCACCTGCGGCGTGACGCCGCACCGCTGCTACTCGTGGGCGCCACGTCCTTGTTGGCGGGAATACTGGCACCGGTTTTGCGTATGCCGCTTGTGGCGGTCGGGACGCTCGCTGTGGTGACCATGGTCGGCTGCGCCGTGGCCGCCGCCTTGCACACGGCCAGCACAGGACGTGGTCTGCGCCAACGTCGCGCCCCTGCGCACGGGGCTGCCAACGGAATCCCACCGACAAGGGGAGTCGTGCTACGCCGCGTCGTGGGTGGCACTCGAGTCCTGCTTCTGCTGTGCGGGGCGGGCACCGCCGTGTTGAGCACAGCCACGGCACTGGCCGTCACGGCGCTGTTCGGGGCAAGAGAGGGCTTGGCGACGACACGGCTTGGCTCGCAGGTAGCCGACGCCTTTGGGCCCGCCCTAGTGGTTGTCCTGGTCGCCACAGCAGTTTCTGGGGCAGTACTGACCTTGCAATCCGGCACGCTCGCTGGACGTCGGCTGGCACCAGCCTTGCGAGTAATGCGGGACGTGGCGGGGTACACCTCCCGAGCCAGAGCACGCGTCTTGGCGGCGGCTCTCGCACTGTCCGGAGTTCTTGCCGCCGCAGTGGTCACGGCAGCGCTTGTGGCCGCCGTCGCCCTCGGGGCAGTGCCTGCCAACCTGGTGGCAGTGACCATCAGTACCGCATTCGCCGGACTCCTTCTCGGAGTCATCTTGCTCGCCCGTTCCCTACATACGGAGACACCGTGACTGCCGCACCATTCCCCCTGACACTGCGTGGAATCGACCTGCGCCCTGAGGGCTCATCGCGCACGCTCGCCACCGACATCAATCTAAACGTTGGTGCTGGCGAGCTGGTGTGCTTGAAGGGTCGTAGCGGAACCGGAAAAACCACGTTGCTACGCGTGGCGGCGGGACTACTGCCTCCCGCGGCCGGTGCAGTGCTGTGGAGTGGTCAAGACATCTCGGCTTGGTCCCTCAACACGCTGCAGGAGCATCGAGCGTTGCACGTGGGGTGGGTTGATCAAGGCGCCACTATGATTGCGGAGCTCAATGTCTTGGAGAACATCACGGTGCCGCGTGGAAACCTCTCCAGGCACGAGCTGAAGGAGCGGGCACAAACTCTGGCCGCGGAAGTGGGCATTGAGCACACATTGCGTCAGGCGCCCCATACCGTCTCGGGTGGAGAGCGTCAGCGAGCTGCGGCGGTGCGGGCTCTGGTCACCCGCCCCCGGCTGATGGTGTTAGACGAACCCACCGCGAGCTTGGATGAGGAGTCTGCGCAGCTGGTACTGGCAGCACTCTCTCGTGCGCGTGACCAGGGAGCGGCGATTCTTGTCGCCGCCCACGATCCACTGATGGTAGCGGTAGCCGACCGAACGGTTGAAATGAATGGCCTTAGCGACTGAACGCCGCGCTGTCCCATTTCAGCTTCAGGCCTGCGGGCAGTACGTGACGCGGGCTGTGGAAGCGACCAAGATTGCCATGCTCGAGCCCTCGTGACGTCGGCACGGCCGGACACTACTTCACATCGGCGCTTAGCTCATCGAGGTTGATGGGCTCTTCACAATCCAGGGTGTAGTCGTGACCTGAATCCGCCTGCCTCGAGCAGGGAACGAGCGATGTAGTTGCCCAGGTTGCGTCAAGCCCAGAGCGATCCCGCGCAGATGCTCCAGGCGCCCGTTCACAGCCTCCGTTGGCCCGTCGCCCTCTCGCAACGTCAAAGCCGGTGCAGCTCGATTCGCCATACCCTTATTTGTCCCAGTCCACCAACCAATTGGGATCTAGTGACGCAGCCCACGAGTTAGCGGCTCACAGACACTGGCCAACGCTCTGTGCCCGGTCGGTAGGAACGCTTCCAGATCTCCAGCACCAGGCGCAGCACGGTCAGAATCACTGTCCCCGTCAGTGCCGTCGTCACCGCGTATCCCCAGGACATCGTTGCTGGGCTGTACATCGAGGCTGAGCTGACGTCGACCTTGCTGACAGAACGGCCTTCTCCCAGCCTCCTTGGGTCCAGAATCCACCAACGCAAAGCCTCAAGGCCGATGATCACCAGGAAGGTGGCAATCGGCGAGATCACGAACCCCCAGCCACCGAACCAACGCGCCCACACGTGGTGCCCCAACCACGCCACGGCCAGGGATAGCGCACCCCAGTACAGGATGTCCTCGGCAATCACGGCGATCGAGCCCACGGCGTCGTCCGGCCGCCAGATGTGCACCCACTGGGAAACGAAGAGGAGCAATCCCGGGACGAACACCAGGAGCACCTGCTCGATCAGTTCACGTTTGCCCGCCATGATTCACCCCGCTTCTGTCCTGCACAGGCACCCGCACTGTGCTCGTGATCACGCCCTAGCGGTGCTGCCGCGGCACGTGAAGGGCAAGCGCGTCACTCGTAGGCGCTGAGTCCACCCGCCAGGGACAGCACCGACTCCGGGCGTGCGCCGGCGGCCACCAGGTCCTCGCGTGCCTGCGCAGACCGCGCGCCGGCCGCGCAATAGACCACCAGCGTGGTCCCGGGCTCGGGGCTCAGCTGGGCGGCCGCGTGCGCGACCTCCGCCACCGGCGCGTGAGACTCCCCGACGTCGCTGGGCACCGGAAGCCGGCGCAGGCGCCGTTCCCAGCCCTCCCGCACATCCAGCACGCGCAGCGTTCGCCGCTGGTCGGGATCCTGCAGCCACGCCCGCAGCGTCGCGGCAGGGATCTCGCCCTCCGCTACGGCCCGCTCGCCCCTGCCGTCCTCCCCCGCTGTCTCGGGTTCGTCCCCGTTCAACTCCGTCACCGGCGAGCGCTGCGGGTCCGGGGTCAGGCGCAGGGTGGAGAACTGCCAGGTCAGGGCGTCCACGGAGAGCAGCCGGTTCACCAGCGTCTCCCCTACCCCCGTGAGGTACTTGATGGCCTCGGCGGCCATGATCGAGCCGACGATGCCGGGCAGCACCCCGAGCACGCCTGCCGCCGCACAGCTGGGCACCTCACCGGGTTCGGGCTCCTCCGGGAACACGTCGCGGTACTGGGCCGCCCCGGGGGCGA
This sequence comes from Micrococcus sp., assembly GCA_030538555.1. Classification (GTDB taxonomy): domain Bacteria; phylum Actinomycetota; class Actinomycetes; order Actinomycetales; family Micrococcaceae; genus Micrococcus. The sequence continues at coordinate 10,954 of JAUNTT010000058.1, read as the reverse complement.
ACAGCGCCACCTGACCGGCGAAGCGCAGGATCGCACCCCACACCACGGGCATACCCGCAATCTCACAGGCATCGGCCACGAGGTACCGGGTAGCGAAGTTGTCCGCCCCGTCCACCACAAGGTCCATCCCGTCCACCAGCTCGAGCGCGTTGACGGCCGTCATCCGCTCCCGGTGTTCCACCACCTGGATCTCCGGGTGCAGCTCGCGCATGCGCCGCGCCGCTGAGGCGGTCTTGGCCTCGCCGAGATCCGACTCCCCGTGGATGACCTGACGGTGCAGATTGGAGCGCTCGACGACGTCGTCATCCACCACGTGGATCTCCCCGACGCCGGCCGCCGCCAGATAGGTCAGCACTGGGGCACCCAGTCCCCCCGCACCGACCACGAGCACGCGGGAGCGCAGCAGGGCGAGCTGGGCCTCCGTCCCGAAGCCCGCGAGGCTCAGGTGCCGGGCGAAGCGCTCCAACTGACTGTCATTCAGGTCCGCGACCTCGTGCGGGAACCGCTCGGCGGGCACCGGGGAGACGCTCATGCCCGTGCCCCACCCACGCGCCCGGCCGCCGGCGAGGACGCCACCGCGTGCTCGCGGCGCGGAATCCGCCCCGCCCGGCGCGCGTGGAAGCCGGATTCCAGGGCCAGCCGGCAGGCATGCGCCATCGCCACCGGCTGCTGGGCACGGGTGATCGCGGAGGCGGCCAGGACGGCGTCGCATCCGGCTTCCATGGCCAGGGTGACATCGGAGGCGGTGCCCACGCCGGCGTCCAGGATGATGGGCACCTGGGCCTGTGCCACGATCAGCTCGAGGTGGTGCCGGTTGAGGATGCCCAGGCCCGAGCCGATGGGTGAGCCCAGCGGCATGACCGCCGCCGCTCCGGCCTGCTCCAGCCGCCGGGCCGCAGCCGGGTCATCCGAGGTGTAGGCCAAGACGGTGAAACCGGCTGACGCGAGGGTCTCGGTGACCTCGAGGGTCTCGATGACATCGGGCAGCAGCGTTCGCTCATCCGCGATGACCTCCACCTTCACCAGATGGGTCTCCAGGGCATCGCGGCCCAACTGGGCGGTCAGGATGGCGTCCCGGGCGGTGTAGCAGCCGGCGGTGTTGGGCAGGACATCGATGCCCAGCCGGTCCAGCAGCCCCACCACCGAATCGCGGGTGTCCGCCGCGTAGCGGCGCAGCGCGACGGTGGTCAGCGTGGTGCCGGAGGCCTGCAGGGCAGCCTCGAGCGCGGCGAGATCGGTGAGCCCGCCGGTGCCCATGATGAGTCGCGAGTTCAGGGTGTAGTCGCCGATCTGCAGCGGCGAGACGGGGTGCAGGGTCACCGGCTCAGCCACCCTGCACCGCCGTGACCACGTCGACGACGTCGCCCGACTGCAGCGCGTGCCCCGACCACGCCGAGCGCGGCACGAGGGTCTCGTTCACGGCCACGGCCACCCCGAGCCGTCCGCCGTCAGCGGCCCGGCCGTCCTGGTCGATGGGGCGGCCCGTGACCGCGGCGACGGCGTCGCGGACGGTGGCGTGCTCGCTCAGCGAGTGCGGTGTGCCGTTGAGGGTGAGGGACATCGAGCTCATGCGTGCTGCTCCTGTCGGTCAGGCGTCGGATGGTCATGGACCGCAAGTCGGTCGAGGATCTGCTCTGCGGCCCACGGTGCGAGCAGGATCCCGTGCCGGTGGAAGGCGTTGGCGACGACGACGCGCGGCGCATCGTCCAGCGCGAGAACCCGCGGAGCGTCGTCGGGGCTGCCCGGACGGGCCCGCGTCAGGACCTCCTCGAGGACACACTCGCGCACCGCGGGCAACACGGCGGCGGCGTCGGCGAGCAGGTCCAAAACCGCACCAGCCTGGGTGGCTGCCGAGCCGTCCTCCCGGGACGACGCGCCCACCACCAGACCCCCGCCGTCCCTGGGCACGATGTAGATCTGCCGACCGTGCACGAGGGCGCGCACCGTGCGCGTGAGCAGATGGCTCTCCCCGGGCAACAGCTGCTCGGGTCGAACGCGCAGTCGCAGGACCTCGCCGTGGACCGGGCGCAGCGCCACGGGCTGGGCGGCCGGGGCCCCGGTGATCTGCGGGTGGCCCAACCCGGCGGCGAGCACCGCGGCGTCCGCCGCGAGCCGCTGCGGTGCGCCGTCGGGTAACACGGCGTTCAGGACGACGCGCTCACCGTCTTGCTCGATCGACTCCACGCGGGCACGCACCCCTTGCGCTGACGGACCGGAGCCGGCCGGCAGCGGTGCGCCGTCGGGACCGGCCGTGCTCACCAGGGCGGACAGACACGCGCCGAGCAGGCGGCGGGGGTCCACCTGATGGTCATCCGGGGCATCGAAGCCGGCATGCAGCCCGGGGGCAAGTGCGGGTTCCGCCCGGCGCAGGGCGCGCGCGCTGACCGGCTCCACGCGGCGACCGCGCAGGGCGGCATGGTCCAGCACCGGGGACCAGGTCCGGGCGTCGGCGGGGTCGGCCGCCACGATCCAGGCGCCCTCGGCGCGGTAGCCCGCTGGCGCATCGGTGAAGGTGGCCAGCAGGTCGATGAGGTCCGGGTAGGCCAGGGCGGCGGCGTCGAGCGCGGCAGCCAGCCCGTCCTGGGAGAACTGCGTCTCCCCCAGAGGTGCGAGCATGCCGGCTGCGGCGTGGCTGGCCCCGGCGTTCGCGAATTCCGCCGCCGTGGCGGCCGACAGCGACTCCGACAGCTCGGGGGCAATGAGGGTCACGGCGTGCCCGGCGGCGCGCAGGCGCACTGCGCTCACGAGTCCGATGACTCCGGCCCCGACGACGGCGATCCGCACGGGCGTCCTCCTCACGGCGGCATGACCCGCATCGAGTGGTGATGGTCGGCCGTGTCAGCGCAAACGGCCCTCTCAGCCCAGTCAGACCCGGGCTCCCATGGAACTGCGCCCAGTCTGCCACAGTGGGGACATGATCTCGCCAGCCCCGACGCCGTCCGCCCGTACCCCGTCCACGCTCTCCCCTGCCCCGCTGTCCCGTGCCGACCGCCTCGCCCGGCTGGCCACGGCGCGGTTGTACCTGTGCACGGATCTGCAGCGCTTCCTCCGGGACGATCGGCTGGACGAGCGGGCCTTCGCAGAGTTCTGCGCGGCCTGCTTCCGCGGCGGCGTCGACATCATCCAGGTGCGCGACAAGCACGTCGACGTCCCCGTGGAGCTGCGCGCCCTGGCGATGCTGGTCGAGCTGGCCCGTGAGCACGGTGCCCTGAGCGCGGCCAATGACCGGGCCGACGTCGCCCAGCTCACCGGCGTGGATATGTTCCACACGGGGCAGACGGATTTGAGCACCGCGCAGTGCCGCACCCTGCTCGGCGAAGACGTGGTGCTGGGCCGCTCGTGCCACACCGTGGCCCAAGTAAACGCCGCTCGCACGGAACCGGGGCTCGACTACTACTGCACCGGGCCCGTCTGGGAGACGCCGACCAAACCCGGCCGCGCCGCCGTCGGGCTGGACCTGCCGGCTCACGCCGCCCGGGCCGCAGACCACGACGACGCCCGCCCCTTCTTCGCGATCGGCGGGATCGACGCGGATCGGCTCTCCGCAGTGCTCGAGACCGGCGCCCGGCGGATCGTGGTAGTCCGGGCCATCACGCAAGCCGCCGACCCCGAGGCCGCCGCGAGAACTCTGCGCGACGCCCTGGATTCAGCACCCGTCCATCGGCCCTGACGCCGGGCCGTAGGCCGCCCCTGATGGTGTAGTGTTGTCGAGTCCGTTGCGCGCTCCACCGTGCAGCGGATCCCCGCCTCCGTAGCTCAGGGGATAGAGCGTCTGCCTCCGGAGCAGAAGGCCGCAGGTTCGAATCCTGCCGGGGGCACCCCCACTGACCGGCCCCCGTTTCCACGGGGGCCGTCGTCGTCTCTACGCCGGTGCGCTCACGTCCTCCCCGGCAACGTCCGCCGGCACACCGTGATCGACGGGACCGTGCCAGCCCGACGCCGAGGCGTCGCCGACGTGCAAGGCGTCCCCCGCCTGCAGTGCCGCGGTCAACCACGGCCGGACCCGCCGCAGCGCCGCCGCGGTGCCGTCGCCGGCCGCGAGACGCACGGCGAGCGCGCTCGAGAGCGTGCATCCGGTCCCGTGCGTGGCTCGCGTGTCTACCCAGGGACCCACGACCTCCTGGACGGCCCCGTCGGGAGTGAGGACGGCGTCGGGCACAGTGTCGGGCTGCACACCCGCGGCCTCGTTGCCCGCCAGGTGACCGCCCTTGAGGACCACGGTCACGTCATGCTGGGCGGCGAGCTGCGAGCCGGCACGGATCGCGTCGCTCCAGTCCGTGGCCGCAGCACCGGTGAGCGCCGCAAGCTCCGGGAGGTTCGGGGTGAGCACGGTGGCCACCGCACACAGCTCGTCCCAGGCACGGGCCATCTGCGGGCTGTCCTCGCCGCTGAGGCGGTGACCGGAGGTGGCCACCATGACCGGGTCGACCACGATCGGGATGCCGGGACGCTCGCGGAGCCACGCGGTCACCGCCCGCATGACCTCCGGGGAGCCGAGCATGCCCACTTTGACGGCATCCACGGTGACGTCGTCGGCAATGGCCGCGAGCTGGTCGGTCACCACCTGCGCGTCGAGGACGTGCACCCCGTGCACGCCCTGCGTGTTCTGTGCCGTGACGGCCGTGATCACGCTCATCCCATAGGCACCCCACGCCGCGAAGGTCTTGTGATCCGCCTGGATCCCGGCCCCACCAGAGCAGTCGGATCCGGCGATGCTGAGCACGCGGGCGCGCGAGTGGGTGGTGGTGGTCATGGCAGTCATCCTCCGTGTCTCGGCCTGGCCGTTGGTCTGCTGGCGAGGGCCGGGTAGGGTGCGGGCGTCCTGGCCCCGCCACCGTCTCATGAGACCGTGGACACATGTCACCCTCTCACTCCCCCGCGCCGTCCGCTGCGTCCTCCTCCGAGTCCTCCGGTGGCTCTGCTGGCCACGATCACGCACCGCCGCTGCGGCGCACCGGTGCCCTCGGCATTGCCGCGACCTTCATCGGCACCACCATCGGCGCCGGTTACGCCTCAGGGCAGGAGATCCTCCAGTACTTCGTGAGCTTCGGCCTGCTGCGCGGCTTCCTGGCCCTGGGCATCGCCGGCGTCCTGTTCTTCACGCTCGCGGCGATCGTCCTGCTGCTCGCCCAGCGTCTGCGCACCGCCCTGGTGCACGACATCATCAACCCCACCCGGTTCCGCATCCTGTCCTTCCTCGTGGACCTCACCATCACCGTCTCGCTGATCGGCACGCTGGTGATCATGCTCGCCGGCGCGGGAGCCGCCCTGCAGGGCAGCCTCGGGTGGCCCGTCCTGGTCGGCGCCGGCGTGATGGCGCTGGCTTCGGTGCTCTCTGTCTCCGCGGGAGTCCACGGGCTTGTCAGGGTCCAGGCCGTGGTGGTGCCGGCCATCATCGTGGTGGCCGTGGGGGTGTCCGTGTGGGGCATCCTGAACCCGGGCGAGAACGCCGGGGGCGACGTCGCTGGCCTCGTCAACACCTCGCCCATGATCAATCAGTGGTGGATGGCCGGAGTGCTCTACGTGGCCTTCAATGTCCAGCTCGCCCTCGCCGTCTTCGCACCACTGGGCCGCGAGTCCTCCTCCCCCACCCGCAGCCTCGTCACCGGCGCCGGGCTCGGCGCCATGGGGCTTGTGGTGATGGCCGCCGCCATCATGGTGGCGCTCACCGCGCACGCCCAGCTCATCGGGCGTGCCGAGCTGCCCATGGTGGATCTGGCCGCGCAGATCGGGCTGTGGGCCGCCGTCGTGTACACAGTGGTGCTTCTGCTGGCCCAGTTCACCACCGCGCTGTCCTGCCTGTACGGCGCCAGCGCACGCCTACAGCGCCTGGGCGCGCTGCGTCGCGTACCGCTGTGGGCGGTGGCCACCGCGCTGGCCGTGATCACCACCGCGCTCTCCGCCGTCGGGTTCTCCGATCTGGTGGGCGTGGTCTACCCCGCACTGGGCTACGCGGGCCTGCTGATCGTGGCCCTGCTGGTCTTCTCCTGGTTCACCCGGCACCGCCGGGACGTGAGCGAGACCACGACCGGCTGATCAGGCGTGATAGCGTCGCACACATCCCACGGGAGCCCCACGGCAGGGGGCTGAGATCGAGCTGACGCCGCTCGAACACCGTCTGAACCTGTCCGGATCATGCCGGCGAAGGAAGAAGGAGTGTGTTTGACGTATGTCCACGCCACAGCAGTCCCCCACGCAGACCACGCACGAGGAGAACTACCCCACCCATCGGTTGGCGTTCCTCGAGGACGCCGAGCACGGCATCCGCGTTCCCGTCACCCACGTCCACCAGGACGATTCCCCGGACGGCACCCCCAACGCCCCACTCACCGTCTACCGCACCATGGGCCCCGGCGCCGAGCCGGAGGAGGGCCTGCCGGACCAGCGCAGCGCGTGGATCCGGGACCGCGGGGACGTCGAGGAGTACGAGGGCCGCGCCCGGGACCTGCTCGACGACGGCCGCTCGGCACAGCGCCGCGGTGCGGCCTCCGAGGAATGGCGCGGTGAGCGCCGGGCCCCGCTGCGGGCGACGTCCGGGCGCCGGGTGACGCAGATGCACTACGCACGCCGCGGCGAGATCACCCCCGAGATGCGCTACGTGGCGCTGCGCGAGGGCGTGGAGGTGGAGCTGGTGCGCAGCGAGGTGGCCGCCGGGCGGGCCATCATCCCCGCCAACGTCAACCACCCCGAGTCCGAGCCCATGATCATCGGCAAGGCCTTCACCGTGAAGGTCAACGCCAACATCGGCAACTCCGCCGTGACCTCCTCCATTGCCGAAGAGGTCTCGAAGCTGCGCTGGGCCACCCGCTGGGGTGCGGACACCGTCATGGATCTCTCCACCGGCGATGACATCCACACCACCCGCGAATGGATCCTGCGCAACGCCCCCGTGCCGATCGGCACCGTGCCCATCTACCAGGCTCTCGAGAAGGTGGGCGGCGACCATCAGGCGCTGACCTGGGAGATCTTCCGGGACACCGTGATCGAGCAGTGTGAGCAGGGCGTGGACTACATGACCGTGCACGCCGGGGTGCTGCTGCGCCACGTCCCGCTCAGTGCGGACCGGGTGACCGGCATCGTCTCCCGCGGCGGGTCCATCATGGCCGGCTGGTGCCTGGGGCATCACCGGGAGAACTTCCTCTACGAGCACTTCGATGAGCTGTGCGAGATCTTCGCGGCCTACGACGTCGCCTTCTCCCTGGGCGATGGTCTGCGGCCGGGATCCGTGGCGGATGCCAACGACGCCGCCCAGTTCGCTGAGCTGGACACCCTCGCCGAGCTCACGGCTCGGGCCTGGGAGTACGACGTGCAGGTCATGGTCGAGGGCCCGGGCCACATTCCCCTGCACCTGGTGCGGGAGAACGTGGAGCGCCAGCAACAGCTCTGCCACGGGGCGCCGTTCTACACGCTGGGCCCGCTGGTCACGGACATCGCGCCGGCCTATGACCACATCACCTCGGCCATCGGTGCCACCGAAATCGCCCGCTACGGCACGGCGATGCTCTGCTACGTCACGCCCAAGGAGCACCTGGGCCTGCCCAACCGCGACGACGTGAAGACCGGTGTCATCACCTACAAGATCGCCGCCCACGCCGCGGATGTGGCCAAGGGTCACCCGGGAGCTCGCGAACGGGACGACGCCCTGTCCGCGGCCCGCTTCGAGTTCCGGTGGCGCGATCAGTTCGGCCTCTCGCTGGACCCGCAGCTGGCCGAGGAGTACCACGATGAGACCCTGCCCGCCGAGCCGGCAAAGACCGCGCACTTCTGCTCGATGTGCGGGCCGAAGTTCTGCTCGATGCGCATCAGTCAGGACATCCGCAACGAGTTCGGCGACGCCGCCGAGCAGGCCCGGATCGCCCAGGCGGGGATGGCGGAGAAGTCGGCGGAGTTCCGGGCGGCCGGGGGCAGCGTGTACCTGCCTCAGCCGACGCTGCGCGTGCGCTGACGTCGGGCGGGTGACGCGGCGCTGTGCAGGAGGGGTGGCGGCGCCGCGGCGGTGCTCTCCACAGCCCCGGTGAGACCGGGGCGGTGGAGGGCTACAGTGCTGAGCATGAGCCCAGACACACGAGCACCCCACGCCCGCGGTGCCAACGTCAACGCCATCGCCGAGGCCACCGGCCACGCCTGGGATGACTGGTGCCGCTGGCTCGGCGAGCAGGGGGCCGCCGAGCGGAACCACGCCGGGATCGCGGAGCTCGCGGTGTCCCGCCTCCGCGGGTCCAACGCAGCGGCGTCGTCGAACCCGGAATGGTGGGCGCAGGCCGTGACGGTGGCCTATGAGCAGCACGTCGGGCGGCGCGCTCCCGGCCAGAAGAACGACGGCAGCTTCGATGCGAACGCGTCGAAGACCGTGGCCGGAGACATGGACGCGGCCCTCGCTCGGGTGCGCGAGGTCTTCGGGTCCGCGACGGACGAGGGCACGCTGAACGGCGTGGCCCTGGCGGAACAGCCGAGCACCTCAGCCACGGAGAAGTGGCGGTACTGGCGCGTGAGTCTTGCCGACGGCACGCGTGTGGACGTCACCGTCCAGACCAAGCCTGGCACGCAGCCACCGAAGTCCACCGTGGCGGTGGGCCACAGCCGCATCGGCTCCGCCGAGGCCGCCGCCGCGTGGAAGTCCTGGTGGAAGACCCTGCTGGGGACTCTGTGAGCGGGGCGCGAGAATGAGCGAGAGCGGGGGCGAGAAGTTGGAGCCGCGTCAGGACCTGATCCGCGGTGAGGACGGCCGACTGCGTACCCCCTGGGGTGCCACCGACCCGCTGCTGCGCGAGTACTACGACACCGAGTGGGGACTGCCCGTCACCGACGAGCGCGGGCTCTTCGAACGGCTGAGCCTCGAGGCCTTCCAGTCCGGGCTGAGCTGGCGCACGGTCCTAGCCAAGCGCGCGCGGTTTCGAGAGGTCTTCCTGGACTTCGATCCGGAGCGCGTGGCCGCCTTCGGCGATCCCGAACGGGCCGCGCTGCTCACTGATCCCGGGATCATCCGCAATCGGCTCAAGGTGGACGCGGCGATCGCCAACGCCGCCGCCGTGCTCGCCACGCGCGGGCAACGCTTCACGCCGGTGCACCCGGACGCCCCCGGCGCTGGGCCCGCGTGGACCGGGACAGGCACGCGACCGGACACCGGGCTGGTCGGGCTGATCTGGGCCCATCAGCCTCTCAGCACCCCCGCACCGCACACCGCGGCAGACGTGCCCTCGGAGTCGGAGGAGTCCCGCGCCCTGGCGCGCACCCTCAAGGCGCACGGCTTCCGATTCGTGGGGCCCACCACGTGCTTCGCGCTCATGGAGGCCATCGGCATGGTGGACACCCACCTGGTGGGCTCGTGGCGGCGGGGCAGCTCCGGCATCTGGACCTGAACCGCTCAGACCGTGAATCAGCGGTGGGGCCCATGAGACGATGCGAACAGACCCCATCCCCGATCACGCATCAGGAGCATCACCATGACCTCAGCATCGCAGGGCTACCGCACGATCAACCCGGCCACGGGCGAGCTGCTCGAGCGCTTCGAGGACGCCACGGACCAGCAGGTCGCCGAGGCCCTGGACGCCAGCCAGGAGGCCTACGAGGCCTGGTCGGCGCGGACCATCGCCGAGCGGGCCGGCGTCGTGAAGAAGATCTCCGAGCTGCTCACCCAGCGCTCGAAGGACATCGCCGCGCTGATCACCACCGAGATGGGCAAGTCCCTGGGTGCTGCGATCGGCGAGGTCCGCTACAGCGGTCAGATCTTCGCCTACTACGCGGACAATGCCGAGGAGCTGCTGGCCGATCAGCCCATCACCGACTTCTGGGGCGAGGAGGCGTTCGTCCAGAAGCTACCCCTGGGCCCGCTGCTGGGCATCATGCCGTGGAACTTCCCCGTGTATCAGGTGGCCCGCTTCGCCGCGCCGAATCTCATCCTCGGCAACACCATCCTGCTCAAGCACGCCGAGATCAATCCGCAGGTCGCCGCACTGCTGCAGGAGCTCTTCGAGGAGGCCGGTCTGCCGGCCGGGGTCTACCAGAACCTCTACGCGACCCATGATCAGGTCTCCACGATCATCGCCGACCCCCGGGTGCAGGGCGTCTCGCTCACCGGCTCCGAGCGGGCCGGTTCCGCCGTGGCCGCCCAGGCCGGCAAGCACCTCAAGAAGTGCGTGCTCGAGCTCGGTGGCTCGGACCCCTACATCGTGCTCTCCGCCCCGGACGCCCGGAAGGCCGCCCGCGACGCCCTGGCGACTCGGATGGGCAACTGGGGTCAGGCCTGCAACTCCAACAAGCGCATGATCGTCATGGCCGACATCTATGACGAGTTCGTGGCCGAGCTCGTGGAGCAGGCCTCCGGTCTGCGCGCCGGGGACCCCACGTCTCGGGATGAGAACATCTACGGCCCGTTGTCCTCCGAGTCCGCGGCGGACGCCCTGGCTGAGCAGATCCGTGAGGCCGCTGAGGCTGGCGCCACCGTGCACGTGGGAGGTCAGCGGGAGTCCGGGCCGCAGGGTGAGGGCTTCTACGTCTCCCCCGCCGTGATCACCGATGTGGACCAGGACAACCCGGCCTACGCGCAGGAGCTCTTCGGCATGGCCGCCGTGGTCTACAAGGTGTCCTCCGCCGAGGAGGCCGTGGCCCTGGCCAACGACTCGCAGTACGGGCTGGGCGGCGCCGTGTTCTCCACCGATCTGGAGGAGGCCAAGCGCGTGGCCGACCAGCTCGAGGTCGGCATGACCAACGTCAACCTGGCCTCGGCCGGTGCCGCGCATCTGCCCTTCGGCGGCGTCAAGCGCTCGGGCTTCGGCCGCGAGCTGGGGCCGCTGGGCATGGACGAGTTCGCCAACAAGCGCCTTTACGCGGTCAAGGGTCAGCTGAAGGGCTGACACCCTCCCTGAAACCACCGCTCCCGGGTGGGTACTGGCCAGAAACGACCGCTCCCGGGGGGGTACGGTCCCGCAGTCTTGGGGATGCGGGACCGTACCCA
>JAUNTT010000203.1 GCA_030538555.1 Micrococcus sp. | reverse complement strand
GGGGACATTGCCCACCCGGGAGTGGGCGATGGGGACATTGCCTACCCGTGAGCGGAACGGGTCAGCGGGCGGTGGCGTGGAGGACCACGAAGGAGCGGTCGCGGAGCACCTGGCGGGTGGGGCCGACCGCGGACTCCACCAGCGGTCGCGGGTTGAGGTGCGCATTGACCACGCACCACAGCGATCCACCGGGGACCAGGACCCGGCCCGCTTCGCGGATCAGGCGTTGGCCCACGCTGGCATCGACCGCCGTGCCGTCATGGAAGGGCGGATTCAGCAGCACCACGCGCACGGAGTGCTCAGGAACACTGGCGGCGGCATCGTCGTGCTGGACGTGCACCCGATCACCCACGCCATTCAGCTCGGCCGTCGCCCGGGTGGATGCCACGGCGTCGGCGGAGTGATCGCTCGCCAGAATGCGCGCCTGCGGCCACAACCGTGCCGCAGCCAGCGTGAGCAGGCCGTTGCCGCAGCCCAGATCCAGGACGTCGGCGGTCAGCTCCGGCGCCGGGGTCGGAACGGTGACGCGCAACCCCGAGGCGGTGGTCACGGCCCGCTCACCCACGGCGGGCAGATCGGGTCGGCGCTGGGCGAGCGCTCCGACCAGCCGGCGCGTGCCCGGGTCGATGCCCGGCCCGCCGAACGTCAGCGGCCCCGCGCTGAGCACCAGATCGCCGATGCCCTCGAGCCGGTGACTGCGCTGCGTCTGACCCGGTACCGCACGGCCACGGCGCGGCCGCACCGCGGTGAGCACGCGAGACTTGCTGCGACCCCGACCGGCGAGCACCTCGCCGAACCAGCGACTCAGCACCTCGTTCATCGACGGTGTCATGTGCTTGTCTCGCCCGGCCGCCAACACCAGGACATCGGGATCGGCGTGCGTGGCAATCAGCCCGGCGTAGAAGTCCAGCGCCGCCAGGGACCGCGGCAGGCTCAGCAACACCGTCCGGGCTCCCGCCAGCGCCTCGGCCGTCACCCCCATCACGTCCGGTTCAGCCAGACCCAGCCGCTCGGCATTGGCCCGGATCGATCGAGCAGCCGAGGCCTCATCGACCCCCACGCGGACAGTGTAACTGCCCGTGGACATATCGCCGTCCGCGCCGCCCGCCCCCCGCGCGGCGAGGACCGGCAGCGCCACCGCGCCGTGCTGATCATTGAGCACGGTGAGGGCACCGCTCGCGCGGCCCATCTCCTCCCAGCCGGCCAGCGTGTCCAGCACCAAGGTGTCGGCGGCGGTGTGAGCCACGCGCTCGCGCGAGGCCGGCAAGGGCCAGCGTTGCAACCGCGAGGCGTCTACGCCCGCAGTGTAGGTCTCGGGCAGCGACCCCAGGACCAGATCCGGGGTGCGCAGCGCGCTCTCACGTTCCATCACGCCTCATCTTTCCATGTGGTCTCCCCGAACACGGGGGACTGGGCTCCGGAGCTCAGGTGCGCCACATCGTGCACCAGCCCCGCCCGATCCGACGCCGAGTCGGGCACCAGCACGTGCAGCACGGCCTCGTCGGGCTGGTACTCGGTGTTCACCACGGCGTGCCCCACGGTGCTCAGTTCGTGGATCCAGCGCCCGGCATCGCCATGATCGGCCCGCACCACCGCCCGCACGGCGCGGACCCGCAGCACCGGTTCGGCAGTGTCGAGGGTCTCCGACGCCGCGGACGAATACGCCCGCACCAGCCCACCGGCACCCAGCTTCACACCGCCGAAGTAGCGCACCACCACGACGCATACATCGGTGAGGTCCCGCGCGCCGAGCACGTCACGGTGCAGAATTGCCTCGAGCAGGGGCGTGCCCGCGGTGCCGGCCGGTTCGCCGTCGTCGTTGGAGCGGGCCACCTCGCGGCCGGGTCCCAGGACCATCGCGCTGCACACGTGCCGGGCGTCGTGGAAACGACGGCGCAGGGTGGCGATCATCGCCCGCGCGGCATCCTCGGTCTCCACGCGGGCTGCGAACCCCAGGAAGCGGCTGCGGCGGATCTCCAGCTCATGCGAGATCCACCCGTCTTCCGTGGCCGCCGAGGCGGGCAGCACCGTGCACCGGGGGATCGCGGTCTCACTCATGAGCCACGAGCCTACGGTGCCTCGCCCGTCCGCGCCCGGGCCTC
>JAUNTT010000057.1 GCA_030538555.1 Micrococcus sp. | reverse complement strand
TCCGACTGACGGTCTGCAGCGGCTGCGACTGACGGTCGCGAGTCGCTGAGGGCTCAGCCCCAATGCGGCGGACGCTGCTCCAGCAGCCACCGTCCCTGCGCGTCATCGGCGGCGACATCGTGCGCGCCCGGCGTCAGCTCACGCGGCGGCTCCGGACCATCGGCGCTGACCGGACCGGTGCCGGGGGCGTCCACGCGACGCGAGCCGCGCCGTCGTCGTACAGCACCGGGCCCGGCCACGTCAGTCGGCCCGGTGACGTCACTGACCCGGCCCACCTCGCGCGAACCGCTCACGCGCGGCCCTCGTGACCGCCACCCCGCGGCCCGCCAGCCTCCGACGACTTGGCCGACTCATCATCGTCCCAGTGCAGCGACTCCTGCGTGTTGATGCCCAGTGCGGTGGAGAAGCGCTCGGCCACGGTCTCCGGGTCGGCGAACACGTCGATGGTCCACACGGTCGCGGTGTCCCAGCCGCGGGCCTCGAGCTGCTCGGGCAGCACGCGGGAGCGATCCCGCACGCTGGTTGAGGTGTAGGCCTCTGCGCCGTCGGTGGCCAGCGCCATGGGGCGAGCTCCGCGCTGACCGGTCTTCGCGCGTGGCGCGTGGATGCCCAGCTCCATGGCCCCGGCGAAGGACGGGAAGACGGTGACGCCCGTCTCGCGCAGGCGCTGCTGGAGGTCCTGCATGAGCGGGCTCGGCATGCCCACTCCCGCGCTGGGGCCCTCCGGGTCGAAGCACCACTGCAGGATCCGGTAGAACTCCAGCGCCCCGTCGGCGAGGCGTTCGGCGTCGAGGTCGGAGGGCCGCAGGGCGGAGACGAGCTGGAGCCGATGCCGCGCCCGGGTGAACGCCAAGGTCACCATCCGGACGCCGTCGGGATCGGAGAACGCACCGAAGTGGTGCACCACGCGCCCGTGCGGGGTGCGGCCGTAGCCGGGGGCGAGGATGACCTCATCGCGCACCAGGCCGGCCGCCTTGGTCACCGGCGCGATGACGAAGCTCTCGCGGTGATCGTCCTCGCCGCGGCCGCGACGCAGGAACTCCAGCGCCCAGGGCGCCTTCTCGGCCGTCGCCTGGACAGCAGCGGCGACCTTGCGGGCGTGCTGTTCGGAGACCGTGATGACGGCGAGCGACGCGTCCGGTCGGTGCTGGATGTGCTCGAAGACCAGTTCGACGGTCTTCTGCACGTCCGCGTGGGTGGAGATCACGGCGTCGGAACCGGTCAGCGGAATGCCCGTGCCATCCTCGAGGTAGTGCGCGACCACGGGACGGTCCCGGCCCGTGAGCTCGCCGGCGTGCGGCAGGGCGTCCACGGCGTGATCGTAGGCGGCGGCCGAGAGCAACTTCACGAGGCCGCGCTCGAGCCCGCGATGCATCGTCCGCAGCGCGATCGAGGGCAGGACCTGCTCGAGGCTCGTCAGCGTGGAGACCAGCGGCCGCAGGGCACGCACGGTGGCGGTGGGATCCACGGACACGTCGAAGGGCTGCGGCCGGCCCAGGACCGGATCGCCGAAGGCCACCACGTGCGGGGCGCGGGTCAGCGCGTCCAGGCCCGTGGCCAGCGCGAGGGTGTCGGCCTCGAGCACGATCACCGTGTCCACCGCGAAGTCGTCCGGGAACTGGGTCAGCGCCATGGGCGAGGTGGTGAGGATCGGGACCAGCGGCTGCGTCAGCACGGGGTCCAGGCTCATCAGCGCGGACGCCGTCGGGGTCCCCTGGGTCAGCAGGTGACGCAGCACGGCGGCATCGGCCCGCGCGGTGCGGTAGGCCTCGCGCCAGCGCTGGGCCAGGTGCGCTCGCAGGCGGGCGCCAGCACCGTCGAGAGCCGCACGGTCGGCCGCACGGAAGCGACGCTCGAGCTCGGTGAGAGCGGCGCCATCCATCATGGCGAGGAAGTCATCACCGGAGATCATCGCCTCCAGCGCGGACTGCCACCAGGCCAGCTCCAGCTCGCCGCGCAGCGCCTCGGTGGGGACCTCGCGGCGGTGCAAATCCTCGAGGATCTCCTGCAGGCCGTGCTCGCGCAGTTCATCCAGCACCAGCGTGCGCTCCGGCAGCGACTCCAGGGTGGGGCGGTCGGTGACGAGCGAGTCGACGAGGGCAGCGAGCTCGTCCAGGTCGATCTCGCGCAGCGAGGCCTGCGCGGTGCGCTCGGGGGCCAAGATCGCCTCGAGCCGGCGCAGCCGGTCCTCGAGTTCGGCGGCGGCCACGCTGAGCGCGTCGGTGTTCTCCGGCACGACGACGTTCACCGCACTGGCACGCTCACCGGAACGTCCGGCGTCGGAAAGGGAACGGGAGCCGGCGGCGGAGCGACCGGCGTCGGGCCCGCTCCAGCGCAGCCACGCGGCGCGCTGGGAGTCCACCGCGGTCAACTCGGTGTGCAGGTCCTCGGGGTGCACGCCGGGGCGCACCACGTCCTTGGCGGCGCGGCGCAGGCGCGAGCGGGTGACCGAGGACATCTCCACCATGGAGGCGCGGCGCCACGCGCTCGAGGCGGTGGCCGCGACCATCGCGGGGACGTCCTGGCGGTAGACCTCGGGCTCGAAGGTGGTCAGCGAGGAGCGCACCTGCGTAAACAGGGCGGCCTGCGCGCTGGCCTCGGCGCTTGTGGTGGCGGGGCGGAGCAGGGCCTGACCGGCGGCGGTGCGCGCGGCCGCCTGGACGGTGCGCACGTGGGCGGCGATCTCCTCGACCAGCTCGGCGGCGGCCTCGGTCTCCTGCACATTGCGCACGCGCGCGCCGAACCACTGCGACTGCGTGGACACAGCAGAGAAGGCGCCGAGCTCGCCGGCGCGGTGCAACTTCTCCCCCACGGCCTCGCGGTTCACGGTGGAGTCCAGCACGGAACGCTTGAGCCGCACCGTGGTGGACGGCGGGGTGTCCAGGCCGGTCAGCGCGGCGAGCGCCTGCATCGCCTGATACGGCGAGCAGCCCCAGCGCGGGCGCACGTGATGCAGGGACTGCACGTGCTCGGTGAGCCGGCGTCGGGTCTCGATGAGATCGGCATGCACGGACTCCACCCCGGGATCGGTGGCCCGCTCGGCGCGGAGCAGGGCGCGGACCATCTGCTCGCGCAGGGCGTCCGAGGACGGGCGGGCGGGGACGTCGAGGGCCAGGCTGCGCAGCCCGACGGCGTCGAGCCGCTCATGCACATCGCGCAGGGCGCCGTGGCGCTCGGCGACGATCAGGGTGCGCCGGCCCTCCCAGGCCAGCTGCGCGGCCAGCGCGACGGCGGTCTGGGTCTGGCCCGTGCCCGGTGCCGTGTGCACCACGAGCGACTCGCCCTGCACCGCATGATCCACCACGCGCTGCTGGGACGCGTCGAGCTCGAGGACGGCGCGCTCGTCGTCGGGATGCCGCTGCCCGCGCGGGGGCAGGGTGGTCTCCTGCAGGGCCGGCGGGCGGGGCACCATGCCCGTGCCCACCTCGTAGAGGGCCTGGACCACGGGGCGCGAGGTGAGATCCTCGGGCAGGCGCGCGGTGTCGCCGAGATCGGCGTAGGTCGAGATGAGCAGGCGCTCGGCGACCTGCAGGTCATGCAGCTCGCCGGCCTGCTCCTGGAACAAGGCCAGCGCGCGATGCGGCTCCATGCGCGCCGTGACGTAGGCGGCCTGCTGGTACTGCTCTGGGTCCAGGGTGATACCGTGGTGGCGCTGCAGATTGCGCACGAGCGCGGGATTCAGGCTGGCCCGCTCGGTGATCTGGACCTCCATCTCATCACGGCCGCGCGCACCCCGGCGCGTGGTCAGGGTGACCGGCGCCAGCAGCAGCGGCGCGGAACGGCGCTCGCGGCGGCCGTCCTCGAGCGCAACCCAGGAGAGCATGCCGACGCCGAGCGCGCCGACGTCGATGCCGCGCTCCTCGGCGAGCTCGCGCACGGTGGCGCGCAGGGCCAGGGAGACGTGCCCGGCGTGCTCGCGCTGCGCCTCATCGGTGAGCAGCGTGGACAGGCGGGTGCGCCGGCCCAGCATCAGCTGAGACAGGCCCGACGACGACGCGTGCGTGACGTCGATGCTGTTGCGCTCCGAGGGGGCGAAGCGTAGCAGCGTGTCCGACTCCGCGCCGGAGCCCAGGGACGCCACCCACGCGGCCGGGTCTTCTCGCTCGTCCTGGTTCGGCTGCGCCGCGGCGCGAGCCCGAGCCATGCGCGGGAAATCCTGGTCGGTCACGGTTGCGTGATCCTTCCTGTGCTCAGTGTGCTGGGGTGGTGTGGGGCAGCGGCGTTGCGGCCGCGCCGCTCACTCCCACTCGATGGTGCCCGGCGGCTTGCTGGTCACGTCAAGGACCACGCGATTGACGCCGTCGACCTCATTGGTGATCCGGTTGGAGATGCGCGCGAGCAGGTCCGCGGGCAGGCGGGCCCAGTCCGCAGTCATGGCGTCCTCGGAGGTCACCGGGCGCAGGACCACGGGGTGGCCGTAGGTGCGGCCGTCACCCTGGACGCCCACCGAGCGGACGTCGGCGAGCAGCACCACGGGGCACTGCCAGATCTGACGGTCCAGGCCGGCCGCGGTCATCTCCGCGCGGACGATCGCATCGGCTTGGCGCAGCAGATCCAGGCGCTCCTGGGTGACCTCGCCGATGATGCGGATGCCCAGGCCCGGACCCGGGAAGGGCTGGCGCCAGACGATCTCCTCGGGCAGGCCCAGCTCGGAGCCGACCGCGCGGACCTCGTCCTTGAACAGCGCGCGCAGCGGCTCGCACAGCTCGAACTCGATGTCCTCCGGCAGCCCGCCCACATTGTGGTGGGACTTGATGTTGGCCGTGCCGTCGCCGCCGCCGGACTCGACGACGTCGGGGTACAGGGTGCCCTGCACGAGGAACTTGACCTCGGGGGCGTTGGGATCATGCGCGGACTCCGCGACGATCTCGGCCTGGGCGCGCTCGAAGGTGCGAATGAAGCGCTCGCCGATGATCTTGCGCTTGGCCTCCGGGTCGGTGACCCCGGCGAGCGCCTGCAGGAAGTCCTCGCGGGCATCGACCATGACCAGCCGTGCGCCGCCGGTGGACTCGCCGAACGCCTTCTCGATCTGCGCGGACTCGTCCTGGCGCATGAGGCCGTGATCCACGTAGACGCAGATGAGGCGCTCGCCGATGGCGCGCTGCACGAGCGCGGCGGCCACGGCCGAGTCCACGCCACCGGAGAGACCGCAGATGGCGCGGTGCTCGCCGATCTGTTCGCGGATCAGGGCGACCTGCTCGTCAATGACGTTGGCGGCGGTCCAGTCCGAGCCGAGGCCGGCGCCGTCGTGCAAGAAGTGCGAGATGACCTCCTGGCCGCGCGTGGAGTGCCCGACCTCCGGGTGCCACTGCACGCCGAAGATGCGGCGCTCGGGGTCCTCAAAGGCGGCGACGGGCGCGCCGGCGGTGGTGGCGGTGACGGCGAAGCCCTCCGGGGCGGAGGTGACGGCGTCGCCGTGGGACATCCAGACCACCTGATCGGCGTCCTGACCCTGGAAAAGAACGGAGTCGGCATCCACGGAGTCGAGATTGGTGGAGCCGTATTCGCGGGTGCCGGTGCGGGCGACCACGCCGCCGAGCGCGTGGGCGATCGACTGGAAGCCGTAGCAGAGGCCCAGCACGGGAATGCCGGCCTCGAGCAGGGCGGGGTCCAGCTGCGGGGCGCCCTCCTCATACACAGAAGACGGACCGCCGGAGAGGATCAGGGCCGCCGGCTCGCGACGCAGGATGTCCGCCGCCGGGGTGGACGCGGGCACCACCTCCGAATACACGTTCGCCTCGCGCACACGGCGCGCGATCAGCTGGGCGTATTGGGCGCCGAAGTCCAGCACCAGCACGGTCGGCATGACCTCGGCCAGTGCGGTGGCGTTCTCCTCGGTGGGGGCATGATCAGTCACACGCTCCAGGATAGTCGAGGTCAGTGAGGCCCCCGCGCGGCGGGTCTCCGGGCGCTCCGGGGTGAGTAATGGCCGCCTGCCCCGCTCCGTGGTGGGCAACGCCCTCCCCTCCCCCCGCTCCCTGGTGGGCAACGTCCCCCACCTCACGAAATGCGGGACACTGCCCACCCCTGAGCAGCTCGCCCCCCTCCGTGGTGGGCAACGCCCCCCACCCCCGCTCCCTGGTGGGCAACGTCCCCTAACTTGAGAAATGCGGGACACTGCCCACCCCTGAGTGCCCACGGTTGGCCACAAGTCACCCCGGAGACCGACCACCCAGGCCACATCCCACCCGGGAAGAGACAGGAGCTTCACCCGACGGCGGCCGCACGGCGACGGACCGCTGCGATCAGCTCACGGAACTCGCTGCTCGCGTCCTTCTTGTTCACCCGCAGGACCAGCCAGCCACGTTCTGCGTACCAGCGGTCGCGAGCGGCATCACGCTCATACTGCTCGGGGCTGCGATGCGTGCCGCCGTCGTACTCGATGACGATTCGCCATTGCGGATACGCCATATCTGCGGGCAGGCACTCGGGGTCATGCTCATCGGCCCGATACTGCAACAGCGGTTCTGGCAATCCTGCTCCCACCAGCGTCAGGCGAGTCAGTGTTTCCATCGCGGAGTCCGCGCCGACGCGCACATCCTCCAGCGCGTGACGCGCGAGCGGTCCGCCCACGAATCTCGGTCCCTGCCCGACGACGGAGTGCAGGTCCGCCACGGAACACCACGGCTCTTCGCGCGTGCCCGATCGATACGGCGGTTGCACCAAGTAGTCGCCCGCCGCCACGAAGTCTGCGTACTCATGGGGCAAGAACTGGGACGCGAGATCCCTCCAGGTGCGCGCCGGCGTCGTGACCTGCACGCCGCGCACGAGGTGGATGTGGTCCTCCGGCAACAGCAGGCGGTGACTCGCCACCAAGGGTTGTTCAGATGACCAGGCTCGCCGCGTCCGATGCACGGTCACGTGGACTCGTTGAGCGGCCTCTCGGCGGAGTCGACGCGGCAGAGGGAGACCGTAGAAGAGTGCTGCGGTCACGTGGGAGACCACTCCACCACGGATGGTGCGGACAAGCGCCGTGACCTGATCGGGAGTGATGTCACCGATGGTCGACGTCGTGTAGACACCGCGGCCAAGCCGAGTGAACTGCTTCGCGGCGAGGGTCTTGCGAGAGTGACCCGCGGCGACCCACTCAGCGGTGGTGAAGGTTCGGTTGAGAAACGAGGCGGGAATATGGATTGGTCTGCTCATGAACCCCAGAGTCGGATGGACTGGGAGCGTCCCGAGCGCTCAATGCGGCGAGCCGTGGATAGCGGGGCAAAAGTGGTCAGCTGTGCAGGAGCAGAGGGGGCAGATCGCCGTTGTGCAGTGATGGCTCAGGGGTGGGAACGGTCCCGAACGCCTCGGCTCGCGGGTGGGGACTGCCCCAGCTCTTCCACTGCGGGGTGGAAAGTGTCCCACCTCGTCCGCTCCGGGGTGGGAACTGTTCCCAGCATCTCGGTCGCTGGTGGGGAATGTCCCTCAAGTTGAAGAATGAGGGACATTACTCACCCGCGAGCGAGGACACGGGACGTTGCCCACCCGGGAGCGGGCGTGAGGGGCATGACCCACCGCGGGGTGAGCGTGGCTGCGGGGCGCACCCCGCCCCTACCGGACCCGGCTCAGTATCGGCGGGTGGCCTCCGGGAAGCGGTGGAGTTCTTCGTCGACCTCGCGGTGGATGGAGCGTTCCACGAAGAAGGACAGCAGCGGGACCACGCCGCCGCCGGCGATCACCAGTAGGCGCGGGAACTCCCAGCGCATCAGCGTCCACAGGCGGAAGCCCGCGAGCAGGTACACCACGTACATCCAGCCGTGAGTGATGAGGATCGCCGTGGAGACGTTGAAGCCGTCGATCACGGAGTCGATCGGCTGCAGGGACAGCACATTCGACTCGCCCTCCAGCGTGGTGCCGCCGGCGAACAGCTCGCGGCCCATGCCGTACTTCAGGATCATCTCGACCACCAGCATGATCAGCATGACGCCCGTGATGTAGGCGCACACCTTGAAGAACTTCGTCGCCCCACGGATCTGCTCGCGCGTGCCGCCGAAGTTGCGTCGCTCGCGACCGGGCCGCGGCGGTGCCTCGCCCAAGTCAGCCTCGGTGATGTCCTCCGGGTCGGGCAGGGTGTCCGGGTCCACCGGTGCCGACCCAGGCAGGGATGCAGAAACACCCGGCTGAGACCCGGGGAAAGAAGAAGAGGACGTGCTCATGTGAACCTGCCTTCGCTGTGCTCAGTCATCGTGCTCCGTCGTGCTGCTCAGTCGTCATACTCAGACGTGCTCACGCGCTACGCGGGCGCGTCGCGCCATCGCCGGCGTCCGCGCCCGGCCGAATGGCATCGCCGGCGTCCGCGCCCGGGCGCGTGTCATCGGTGGCGACCGCGCCCCCGCCCTGCTGCGCCAGGTAGGCGGTATAGGCAGCGCGGGCGTTGTTCTTGGCGCGGGCGGCGGCGGCGCGGCGGCGTTGGAGCTCCTCGGCGCGCCACTGCTCTTCCCACTCGCGATCCAGGGCCAGTTCGCGCTGCTCGCGCAGGTGGTCATCCTTCATGAACCGGAACCACAGGAACAGGGCGAACCCGGCAAACACGATCCATTCCACCCCGTAGAACACGTTCATCCACACGATGGACGTCTCTTCGGGCTGCGGCGCCACCCAGATCGCCTCGAGCCCCGGGGCGCTCGTCCCGCTGCCCGCCCCCACATCCTGCCCGGCGGCGTCGGTCACGGAGAATGCGGCCACGAACCCGGCATACGCGGGCTCATCCCACACATTCACCAGCTGCGCCGGAGACAAAGATCCGAAAAGCAGCCCGGTGCCGGCGTCGTTGGTCTCACGCGGCACGGGCCCCTCCGGGGGCAGCAGGCGCCCGACGACGCTCACCTCCCCCACCGGTGCGGATCCGGTGATGCTCGGCTCGGCGGTCCAGCCGCGGACCACGGGCATGACCTCACCATCCGGGCTGTCCGCCACGCGCACGGCGCTGACCACCCAGTAGCCGTCGCGGCCGTGGAACTGGCGATGGGCCACGAGCACATCGCTGCCAGCCACGAACTCGCCGCTGAACTCGACCACCTGGTCCGCGTCCTGCGCGGTCATCGCGGTGACGGGCGCGAAATGGGACTCGAGCGCCACCGGCGTCTCGGTCTGGGACCGCGGCGGCGGGGCCATGGTCTCGGCCGACTCGAACTGCCACATGGACAGCCACACAAAGGCGCTCGCCACCCCCAGGGCGAGCAGCAGCATGAGCAGCCAGAACGGCTTGAGTGCAGTCTTGAGCACGGGGAGGGATGCTCCTCTAGCGGGTGGGGGTCAGCGCTTGGGGGTGGGGTTGACGAGCACTTCGACCTTCTGGAAGTCCTTGAGCTCGGTGTAGCCGGTGGTGGCCATGGTGCGCTTGAGCGCGCCCATCAGGTTTGACGTGCCATTCGTCTGGTGCCCGGGGCCCCACAGCAGCTCCTCGAGCGGGGCCACCTGGCCCACGCGCGTGCGGTGACCGCGCGGCAGATCGCCATGGGCGGCCTCGGCACCCCAGTGCCAGCCACCGCCGGGGGCCTCCGTGGCGCGGGCCAGCGCGGCACCGAGCACGACGGCGTCCGCCCCCATGGCCAGCGCCTTGGCGATGTCGCCGGAGGTGCCCACGCCGCCGTCGGCGATGACGTGGACGTAGCGGCCACCGGACTCGTCCATGTAGTCGCGGCGTGCCTCGGCGATGTCTGCGATCGCCGTGGCCATCGGAACGCGAATGCCCAGGGCGCGGGCCGTCGTCGTGGATGCACCGCCGCCGAAGCCGACGAGCACGCCGGCGGCACCGGTGCGCATCAGGTGTAGCGCGGGCGTGTACCCGGCCGCGCCGCCGACGATCACGGGCACGTCGAGCTCGTAGATGAACTGCTTGAGATCCAGCGGCTCGTGGCGCTCCGAGACGTGCTCGGCGGACACGGTGGTGCCGCGAATGACGAAGAGGTCCACGCCCGCGTCGATCACGGTGCGGGAGAACTCGGCGGTGCGCTGCGGGGTCAGCGAGCCCGCCACCACGACGCCGGACTCGCGGATCTGCGCGATCCGCTCGGTAATCAGCTCGGCCCGGATGGGCGCGGCGTAGACCTCCTGCAGGCGGCGGGTGACGGCCGGGCTGCCGGGCTCATCGGGCATCGCCGCAATCTCCTCGAGCAACGCCGTCGGGTCCTCATGTCGGGTCCAGAGGCCCTCGAGATTGAGGACGCCGAGACCGCCGAGGCGACCCAGCGCGATGGCGGTCTCTGGGGACATGACGGAGTCCATGGGCGCGCCGATCACCGGCATGTCGAACTTGTAGGCGTCGATCTGCCAGGACAGGTTCACGTCCTGGGGGTCGCGCGTGCGCCGGGTGGGGACCACCGACACGTCATCCAGGGCGTACGCCAGGCGTCCGCGCTTGCCACGTCCGATCTCGATCTGCTGAGTCACCCCTCCAGGGTAGTCGAGGCCCCTGGACGCACCCTGCGCGCGCCTCCTCATCGAACTCTCATCCCCGCCTCACGCTGGCGTCATCATTGCGGTCTTGAATCATGACCAACGCCTCGAAGGGTGTGGATGATCACTCGATCCTCTGCGTGGGGCGTCAGCAGTTCCGCATCATCGACTCACCCACATCCTCAGGAGGATCACCATGAAGAAGCTCATCGCCCGCACCGCCAGCCTGGCCGCCGCCACCGCCCTGCTCGCCGGCGGCGCCGCCACTCTCACCGCGCCGGAGGCCTCCGCCAACCGCGTCTGCAACGGCGTCATCAGCAACACCACCATCAGCGGCAACGTGACCGTGCCGACCGGCGGCAACTGCACCCTGCGCGCCGTGACCGTGCGCGGCAACGTCGAGGCCCGCGCCAACTCCACGCTGCGCATCGAGGGCGGCCGCGTCACCGGTGACGTCAAGGGCAACAACACCGCGCTGATGCGCCTGACCGACAACGTGGTCAACGGCAACGTGCAGGTGGACCGCCCCGGCACCACCACGCTGACCCGCTCCACCGTGGGCGGCGACGCGCAGTTCAAGTACAACCGCGGCACCGTGACCCTGGTCAGCTCGCGCATCAGCGGCGATGTCCAGGCCGAGGACGATGTGCGCCGCCTGGACGTCACCGGCACCACCATCGGCGGTGACCTCCAGATGAAGAAGTCCCGCGAGGGCAACCTGAACCGCAACACCGTCCGGGGCAACCTGCAGGTCGAGACCAACCGTGCCCTCGTCCGCATCAACGACAACCGCGTCAGCGGCAACCTGCAGTGCAAGGAGAACCGCCCGGCCCCGGTCGGCGCCCGCAACGTGGTCTCCGGCAACAAGGAAGGCCAGTGCCGGACCTTCTGATCGGTCGCTGATTCCGCGTCACTCGCACCGACGCACGCAGGCCCCGCACCCTCCACGGGTGCGGGGCCTGTCTTCTGACGTGATGCACGGTCACGACGACGCCGGTCGGCTCACCGGCCGCGCCGACGCCGTCATCCGACGCCCTACCTCAGCGGCTGCGGTAGTTCGGAGCCTCCACGGTCATCATGATGTCGTGCGGGTGGGACTCCTTGAGCCCGGCGGGGGTGACGCGCACGAACCGGCCGGTCTGCTTGAGCGTGGCGATGTCCGGGGCACCGGTATAGAACATGGTCTGGCGCAACCCGCCCACCAGCTGGTGCACCACGGAAGCCACGGGCCCGCGGTAGGGCACCTGGCCTTCGATGCCCTCGGGGATCAGCTTCTCCTCATCCGGCACATCGGCCTGGAAGTAGCGGTCCTTGGAGTAGGAGCGCTTGCCGTTGCGGGTCTGCATGGCGCCCAGCGAGCCCATGCCGCGGTAGGCCTTGAACTGCTTGCCCTGGTAGAACACCAGGTCACCCGGGGATTCGGCGGTGCCCGCCAGCAGCGAGCCGAGCATCACGGAGTCCGCGCCGGCCACGAGGGCCTTGCCGATGTCACCGGAGTACTGCAGACCGCCGTCGGCGATCACGGGCACCCCCGCTGCACGCGCCGCCTTGGCAGCCTCGTAGATCGCGGTGATCTGCGGGACGCCGACGCCGGCCACCACGCGGGTGGTGCAGATCGAGCCCGGACCCACGCCCACCTTCACGGCATCCGCGCCGGCGTCCACGATCGCCTTCGCACCGGCACGAGTGGCCGCCTGCCCGCCGATGATGTCCACGTGCGCGGCGGCCTTCTCCTTCTTCAGGCGCGCGATCATGTCCAGCACGCCGTGCGTGTGGCCGTTGGCGGTGTCCACCACGAGCGCGTCCACACCGGCGTCGACGAGCGCCATCGCCCGCTCCCAACCGTCCCCGAAGAACCCGACGGCGCCGCCCACCCGGAGGCGGCCGTCGTCGTCCTTCGCGGCAGTCGGGTACTTCTCCGCCTTGTCGAAGTCCTTGACGGTGATGAGCCCCTTGAGCCGGCCCTCGCCGTCCACGAGCGGCAGCTTCTCAATCCGGTGCCGGGAGAACAGGGCGACGGTCTCCTCGCGCGAGATGCCCTCGCGTGCGGTCACCAGCGGCATCGGCGTCATGGCCGAGCGGACGGCGCGGGTCTCCCACTCCTCGAACGGGATGAATCGGGTGTCGCGGTTGGTGATGATGCCGATGAGCTTGTTGCCGTCCTCCACCACCGGCAGACCGGAGACGCGGTACTGGGCGCACAGCTCGTCGAGGTCTTCGAGGGTGGCGTCCGGGGAGATGGTCACCGGGTCGGTGATCATGCCGGACTCGGAGCGCTTGACGGTGTCCACCTGCGCGGCCTGATCCTCGATGGAGAGGTTGCGGTGGATGATGCCCATGCCCCCCTGGCGCGCGATCGCGATCGCCAGCGGCGCCTCGGTCACGGTGTCCATCGCGGCGGAGAGCACGGGAATGTTCAGGCGGATGCGCTTGGTGACCAGCGAGGAGGTGTCCGCATCGGCCGGGATCACGTCGGTGGCAGCGGGAAGCAGGAGGACGTCGTCGTAGGTCAGGCCCACGAAGCCGAAGGGATCGGCCGCCTCGGCGACGGGTTCGGTGGAGGGGCCGATGTCAGAAGCGCTCACGGGATACAGACGCCTTTCAGCAGAAGCACGCACGGGGGTGTCGCTAGTCTACGTGCGTGGACAGTGCGGCACACGGGCGTGACCGGCCCGACGGCGGCGCTCGCCTGCGCGCGGGGCTCACCTATGCGGAGGTGGGGGCGTCGCTGGGTGTGCTGCCGCGCGGATACGACCATCTCGATGAGGTGGTGGTGCTCGGGCACGGGCGCGCGTGTTTCGAGGCCGCCGGGGCGGCCGTGTTGCGGTGCGCGCTGCAGCGCGCGGCCGGTTTTCATGTCACGACGACGCCGGTCGAGTCCGGCGCTGACGTCCGCCTCGACCCTGGCGCGGCTCGATCCCTGGCCCCCGGAGTGGAGGTCCACCTCTCCCCCGGCCCGGGGTGGCTGCGGCGCGCGCTGCCGTGGGGCCTGTGGCCGAGTTTCGCGTGCCGGGTGGTGGCGGTGGTGGATGAGGAACGTCGTCGGGGGTTCGCGTATGGAACGCTGCCCGGGCACCCGGAGCGCGGCGAAGAAAGCTTCGTCGTCGAGTGGGCCGCGGACGATGCGGTGACACTGCGTGTCCGTGCGTTCTCGACCCCGCACACGTGGTGGGCCCGCCTCGCCGCACCAGCGACGAGACGGGCCCAACGGGTGATCACCCGGCGTTACCTGCGCGCACTGGTGTCCCCGGGTGCGTCGTCGTCGGGCCCAGCTTGAGCGGTCTCGGACGAGGCGGTCTCCGACTGAGCGGCCGCGCCGGAGGGTGAGTCGGCGTCGTCGACGTACTCGCCGCGCTCATAGTCATAGTCGACGGGCTGGCCGTCCTCATCGGTGCGCGCGTACCACTCGGTGACCTCCTCGGCGTGCGAGTCGAAGTCCGCGCCGGTGGCCTGCTCGCTGTCCGGGGCGGTCTCCTGGACGGCGAGCGCGAAGTTATCGCCGTGCTCGGCCACGCCGTGGCGCACCGCCTTCTCCACGGCCCAGCGCTCGTAGCGGTCGCGGATAGCCATGGGGTCATGGCGCAGCTCGCGGACGAGGGCGACGGCCATGAGGATGATGATCACCGAGAACGGCAGAGCCGTGACCGTGATGAGGTTCTGCAGACCCTGCAGCGCGGTGTCGCCGCCGGTGAGCAGCATGACCACCGCGATGCCCGCCATGCACAGCGCCCAGAAGGCGGTGATCAGACGCTTGGGCTCGGGGTTGCCGCGCTGGGAGAGCTGCGAGTTCACGAGCGAGGCGGAGTCCGCCGTCGTGATGAAGAAGATCGCGAGCATCACGATGACCACGGGGGCGATGATGCTGGCGCCGGGCAGCAGATCCAGGACGCGGTAGAAGATTTCCGCGGGGGCCGGCATCGAGTCGGCGGTGCCGTCCGGGGCGATCTCGCCGGTCTCGCGTTGGAGCCAGATGGTGGTACCGCCGATGATGGCGAAGGCCAGAACGATGATGCTCGAGGGGATGAACAGCACGCCGAGCACAAACTGGCGAATGGTGCGCCCGCGCGAGATCTTCGCGACGAACACGCCCACGAACGGCGCCCAGGACACCCACCAGGCCCAGTAGAAAACTGTCCAGGCGGAGATGAAGGCGGCGGTCTCGGCGCCGTCGGACATGTTGGCGCCCAGCATGTCCGGCATCGAGGCGACGTATTCCATGATCACGCCGGGAATGATGTTGAGCAGGAACGTGGTGGGGCCGATGATGAAGAAGAACAGCGCCAGGCCGATCGCGAACACGAGGTTGATGTTCGAGAGGATGCGGATGCCCTTCGCCACGCCGGACACCGCCGAGATGATGGTGCCGATGGTCAGCACCATGATGATGATGATCGCCACCGCATTGCCGGTGCGGCCGATGCCGGAGACGATTTCGACGCCGCGGGCGATTTGCAGCGCGCCGATGCCGAGTGAGGCGGCGGTGCCGAAGAGGGTGGCGATGATGGCCAGGCCGTCGATGATGCGGGCGCCCGGGCTGGAGGTGCCGCCGCGCATGAGCGGGGCGAGGATGGAGCTCATGAGCGGGACGCGGCCGCGGCGGAAGGACACATAGGCCACCGCCAGGCCGACGATGCCGTAGATCGCCCACGCGTTGATGCCCCAGTGCATCGCGGCCTGGGCCATGGCGCCCTTGACTGCTTCCTCGGTGGCGGCCTCATAGGCGCCGGGGCGCGGAGACAGGTAGTAGGACAGCGGCTCGTAGGGGCCGAAGAAGATCAGGCCGATGCCGATGCCGGCGGCGAAGAGCATTGCCGCCCAGGAGAGGGTGGAGTACTCGGGCTTCTCGTCGTCGAGGCCCAGCGGAATGCGGCCGTAGCGGGAGAATGCGAGCACGAGTAGCAGGATGAACATGCCCGAGGCCACGATGGTGAACACCCAGCCCAGGTTCTGCATCACCCAGGTCAGCGCGTTGCCGGAGTACTCCAGCACGGTGTCCGGCTGGAGAATGCCCCAGGCGACGAACCCGATGACGGCCACGCCCACCAGTGAGACCAGCAGGTAGTCCACGCGGTAGCGGATCTTCTGGTCCTCCACCGAGACGCCCGGAACCAGCGCGGGGTGGATCCCGTGAGGGTAGTTCATCTCCTTGAGCATGCGGCGGCCGCGCTGAAGGCCCGTGGGGCGCTTGCTTGGTGCGGCGTGTGCCCCCGATGCGGGCGGGGTTGACGAGGGCGGCGTCGACGGCGGCGTGGAGTCACTCATGCCTTCCAGAGTGCCCCGCGTCACGCGAGTTCCCGGGCATTATGAAGCTCGTGTCCAGGAATGCGGGCGAGCTCGGAGCGTTCCGGAGGACGCTCGGTCCGGTTCGACGCTGCTGGCCGCGCTCCAGGGTGGGCAATGTCCCCTTGGCGCCACCCCACGCCCTCCAGGGTGGGCAATGTCCCCTTCAACGCGATTTAAAGGACATTGCCCACCGGCGAGCGGGGCAGAGGGGCACTTCCCACCGCGGAGCGGGGCTGCGGTGCGTTGGTCACCCCGGAGTGGGACAGGGCGACCGGCCGCACGTTCCGGGGTGGGCAATGTCCCTCATGGTGCTGCCGCCGGCGTTCCAGGGTGGGCAATGTCCCCTTCAGCGCGCTTTAAGGGACATTGCCCACCACGGAGCGACGGTGTGGGACGCTTCCCTCCCGGGAGCGGGGCGCGGCGGGACATTGCCCACCAGCGAGCGAGGCATGGGGACATAACCCACCCCGGAGCGGCAGTGGCGGTCAGGCAGCGGGACATTACCCACCCCGGAGCGGCAGTGGCGGTC
>JAUNTT010000056.1 GCA_030538555.1 Micrococcus sp. | reverse complement strand
ATTCGACCCGAAAGCCCAGGTGGGTGGAGTGGGTGGGTGGGGTCCCGGGCGGCGGTGGCCAGGGGGGTGGGTGGGGGTGCGCAACCAGGGCTCAGGTCTGGAAGGGCTGACCCGTAAGCCGTTCATAGGCGTCGACGTAGCGGGCGCGGGTCTTCGCCACGATGTCTTCGGGCAGTGCCGGGGGCTGTTCTCCGCTGCCGCGATCCCAGCCCGAGGCTGGCGAGGTGAGCCAGTCGCGCACGAACTGCTTGTCGAAGCTCTCCTGCGCGCGGCCAGGCTCATAGGTCTCCGCGTCCCAGAAGCGGGAGGAATCCGGGGTGAGGACCTCATCGCCGAGCACCACCTGCCCGGTCTCCGGGTCCACCCCGAACTCGACCTTGGTGTCGGCCAGGATGATGCCGGCATCGCGAGCGAGCGCCTCCGCCCGCGTATAGAGGTCCAGGGTCAGATACCGCAGCTTTTCGGCCTGCAGCGCACCGATGCGCTCCACCACCTGCTCGTAGGTGATGTTCTCATCGTGCTCGCCCACCTCGGCCTTCGCCGACGGGGTGAAGATCGCCGGCTCCAGCCGGGACCCGTCCACGAGACCGGCGGGCAGCGGCAGGCCGGTGACGGTCCCGGACTCGCGGTATTCCGCCAAGCCGGAGCCCGTCAGGTAGCCACGCGCAATGCACTCCACGGGGATCATGTCCAGGCGCTTGACCACCATGGCCCGGCCCGCCACCTCCGCCGGCACGTCCGTGGACACCACATGGTTCTCGAGCGGCTCGGAGTCGGCCCCGCCGTAGCCGGAGGCCAGCTTCTCGAACCACCACAGGCTCAACTGCGTGAGGATCGCACCCTTGTCCGGGATCGGCGGCTCGAGCACAAAGTCGTACGCGCTGATGCGGTCGGAGGCCACCACGAGCAGCGTCGACGACTGACCCGGCTCGCAGTCGGCGGGCTCATACAGGTCGCGGACCTTGCCGGAGTAGATGTGCCGCCAGCCGGGCACCTCCACGGCGTCGGCGCCCTGGAACCCCACCCCGCTCACGCCCCGGCCTCCGCATCCTGCTCGCCCGCGCCGCGCCGATCCGGCACGGCCACCTCCCCGCGGGCCGCCTTGAGCGCAATGTCGGTCCGATGCTGGGCACCCTCGAAGGAGATGCGCTCCACGCCAGCGTAGGCCCGCTCGCGCGCCTCATCGAGGGTGGCGCCACGCCCGACGACGGCCAGCACGCGTCCGCCAGCGGTCACGACCGAGTCCGGCGCGTCGCCCACCGAGGTGCCGGCGTGCAGGACGGAGACACCGTCGAGGGCCTCGGCGTCGTCGAGACCGGTGATCACATCGCCGCTCGAAGAGCTCTCCGGGTAGCCCGCGGAGGCGAGCACCACGTCCACCGCCACGTCGTCGGACCATTCCAGCGTGCGGTCGGCCCCGAGGCGACCCTCCGCGGCGTCGCGCAGCAGGGAGCCCAGCGGGGTCTCGAGGCGGGCGAGCACGGCCTGGGTCTCGGGATCGCCGAAGCGGACGTTGAACTCGATGACCTCCACGCCGCGTGCGGTCACGGCGAGCCCGCAGAACAGCACCCCGGTGAAGGGCGTGTCACGGCGGGCCATCTCGGCGAGCACGGGGCGCACCACGGTGTCCATGACCTCGTCCACGAAGCCAGCGGGCAGCCACTCCAGCGGGGTGTAGGCGCCCATGCCGCCGGTGTTGGGGCCGGCGTCGTCGTTGAAGATACGCTTGAAGTCCTGGGCGGGGGTGAGCGGGACGGCGTCGGTGCCGTCGCAGATGACGAAGAGGGACACCTCGGGGCCGTCGAGGTAGTCCTCGATGACCACGGTGCCCCCGGCGGCGAAGCAGGCCTCGGCGTGGGCGAGCGCGGCGGCGCGATCATCGGTGACGACAACACCCTTGCCCGCGGCGAGCCCGTCATCCTTGACCACGTGCGGGGCACCGAACTCGTCGAGGGCGGCAGCAGCCTGCGCGGCATCCGTGCAGACTTGCGAGCGGGCCGTGGGCACACTGGCGGCGGCCATGATCTCCTTGGCGAAGGCCTTGGAGGCTTCGAGGTGCGCGGCGGCCTGAGACGGCCCGAAGACGGCGAACTCGGCCTCGCGCAGGGCATCGGAGACGCCGGCAGCTAGGGGTGCCTCGGGGCCGATCACCACGAGGTCCGCGGCGATCTCCTCGGCGAGCGCGACGACGTCGGCGGCGTCCGTGGCGGTGACCGGGTGCAGCTGGGCTTGAGAGAGCATGCCGACGTTGCCGGGAGCCGCGTGCAGCTCGCTGACGTGGGGGTCTCGGGAGAGGGCGCGGATGAGTGCGTGTTCGCGGCCGCCGTTGCCAAGCACGAGGATCTTCACGAGTCCCCACAGTACTTCGCCGCGAGCACCCGGCGTAGGCTCGAGTCCATGACGTTGCCTCCGATGGGACCCCAGCACTCCGACTCCGGCGCGGACCGCGATCCCCGCACGGGCCGCTACACCGGTCAGCCCACGTGGCTGCGCTCGGCCTTCACGTTCATGATCGTCCTGTTCACGTGCACGCTGATCGCGGCGTTCTCCGCCCGCGCGATGGGCTTCGGCCGCGGGGACGTGGGCCCGGCCATCGTGGTGTTCGCGGTGGGCATCGTGGCAGCGCTGGTGGTGACCTTCTTCCTGTCCCGACGCCGCTGATCGCCTCCGCCACTGCGCCGCACGGCCGCCCCCACCCCACCAGGGCGCCCTCTCCGACGCGCGCCCGGGTCGAAACTCG
Source organism: Micrococcus sp. (assembly GCA_030538555.1). Classification (GTDB taxonomy): domain Bacteria; phylum Actinomycetota; class Actinomycetes; order Actinomycetales; family Micrococcaceae; genus Micrococcus. The sequence goes on along the minus strand of JAUNTT010000056.1, from coordinate 13,564 downwards.
GGCACGCAGATGACCCTTAAAACCCGCGAATCGCACGGTGAGTGGGTCATCTGCGTGCCCGAGTTTCGGTGGGGAGGCCGGGTGCCTCAGCCGCGGATGATCCGCCGGGCCCGCGCCTGGGCGACCGCTTCGGTGCGGTTGTCCACGCCGAGCTTCTGATAGATGTGCACGAGGTGGGTCTTGACGGTGGCCTCGGAGATGAACAGCTGCTTGGCCGCGGCCCGATTCGTAGCACCCTGCGCGATGAGCTCGATGAGCTGGATCTCGCGTTCGGAGAGCACCTGCGCTCCCCCGCCCAGCCGATCCATCAGCGTGGCCGCGACCTGGGGGGCCAGTGCCTTCTCCCCGCGAGCGGCCTGGCGCACGGCGCGCGCGATGTCCGCGCTCGCGGCGTCCTTGAGCAGGTAGCCAGCGGCCCCGGCGCCGATCGCGGCGAGGATGTCGGCCTCCGCGTCGAACGTGGTGAGGATCAGAACGGCCACCTGCGGCCACCGCTCCCGCACGGCCCGGGTGGCACTGACCCCGTCCATCCCGGCACCCATCTGCAGATCCATCAGCACCACATGCGGCACACCCTCGGAATCCTGCAGGGCAGCCAGCCGCTCCAGGGCCTCCTCCCCGCTGCCGGCCTCCGCGATGACCGTTAGGTCCTCGTGGTGCTCGACGACGGCCCGCACTCCCGCGCGCACCACCGGGTGGTCGTCCACCAACATCACCGTCACGCTCACGACTGCGCCCCCTGGATCGTCGGGGTCACCACCGGCACTGCACCACCGCTGGCCACCGGCACGCGCAAACTGACCACCGTGCCCTCCCCCGGCGCGGACTCGATGCTGGACTGTCCTCCCACCGCGCGCAGGCGCTCGGCCACGCTCGCCAGCCCGACGCCGGACACCGCCGAGCCCGCCGCCCCCGCAGGCTGCTCGGGATCGAACCCGACGCCGTCGTCGGCGATGTCCACCGCAAGTTCGGTGGGCAGGTAGCTGAGGGTGACCCGGGCCCGCTCGGCGCGCGCGTGGGCGGCCACGTTGGCCAGGCTGGACTGGATGCTGCGCAGCAGGGCGGTCTGGACGGCCTCGGCGAGCGCGATCGGCTCTCCGTGCACCTCGAGCTCGGCCCGCACGGGGGTGCCTGCGGCCCGCTGCTGCGCGGCGAAGCGGTCCACCTCGTCCTGGACCGCGTGATGCAGCGCGGTCCCGGCGCTGCCGCGCAGGCCGCGCACGAAGGCCCGGGATTCGGCGAGGTGGTGGGCGGCGGTGTCCCGGACGGTGCGCACCCGCTCTGCGGCGAGGTGCACGTCTCCCGCCTCGAGGGCGTCCTCGGTGGCGCGGCTGACGAGCACGATCGAGGCGAGACCCTGGGTGAGGGTGTCGTGAATGTCGCGGGCGAGGCGTTCCCGCTCGGCGGCCACGCCGGCACGGTGCTCGGTGCGCGCGAGGTCGTCCTGGGTAGCGCGCAGGGCGTCCGCCACGGCCCGCTGCCGCACCGACTCCTCATGCAGGCTGCGGTACGCCTGGGACAGCACGAGCGCCACGGCCGCACCCACGAGCGGGCCCACCACCATCGCCGGGCGCAGACCCTCCTCGGCCCCCAGCGCCAGGATCACGACGCCGGCCAGCCCCGCCACCAGCACCACCCCGAGCATGCGGCGAGCCACCGGAGCGGCCACCGTGCGCGCCACCACATGCAACGCAATGAAGAACAGGGGGAAGGCCACCCAGGAGAAGTCGGCATGGTGGGCCACGAGCACACCCCACAGGCCTAGCACCGCGAAGAGCCAGCACCAGGCGGCCGGCGCGGAGAGCTCCTGGCCCTCGGCCCACCGGCGTCGTTCGACCAGGGTGCCCGCGAGGTACACGCCCGCCAGCACCGCCGTCAGGGTCACGAGCAGCACGGCGGTGGACCCCGGCATCGCCGCGGCGTCTGCCCCTGGTCCCGCCGCGGCAGAGGAGCCCAGGACAGCGCGCAGCAGTCCCACGGCCAGGAGGACGGCGAACCCCACGTGCAGGCTCACCCGCAGCCCTGCCAGGACCTGCACGGTGCCCGGCGCTGCGGCAGACTCGGCGGCCAGCACTGGGCCGGCGGCAGCGCGCGCGGACGGGACGGGGGAGGACATGGCTCCCAGCGTAGGCCGCACCCCGCCAGCGACCCATCAACCATTCGGTTGATCGCGGTCCCACCGCGGTGGCCGATGTGCCCGTCGGCGCCGCCCGGAAGGCTGGAGGCATTCGAGGTGGGACGTGCCCAGCGCACGCCCGATCCCTCCGTGCCGATCACCAGAAGAAAGGAGCCTGCGCATGTTTCTCGCGCTGCGCGATCTGCGCTGTGCCACGGGCCGCTTCGGGCTCATGGGCGCCGTCGTCGCCCTGATCACCGTCCTGCTCGTCATGCTCTCCGGCCTCACCGCGGGCCTGGGCAATCAGAACACCGCCGCCCTCGATCGCCTGCAGGACCAGGGTGTCCAGCGCCTCGTGTACTCGGGCGTGGCCGGCCAGGACCCCAGCGTGTCCTTCACGCAGTCGGAGTTTCCCGACGCCGCCCGGCAGGCTTGGGCGGATACCGAGGGTGTCGCCGAGGTCAATCCCCTGGGCATCAGCCAGTCCCGTGCCGTCGGCGTGGCCGGGGCGCTGCAGGCCGATCAGTCCGGCGTCGTCGACCTCGCCCAGCTGGACACCACCGGGGTGGCGACCGCCGCGTTCCTCGGCATCGACCCGGACGGCCCCGACGCCGCCGCCCTGGGGTCCGCGAACGGCGGCGCTGCGCTGGCCCCCGGGAAGGCAGCGCTGTCCCGCGGCGTCGCCGAAGACCTGGGTGTGGCGGTCGGCGACAGCATCGTGGTCGCAGCCGTGCCGGTACAGGTCGGATCGATCGTCGAGGACGAGTTCTACTCTCACTCCCCCGTGATCTGGCTGGCCACCGACGACTGGCGCGCCATCTCCCACACCGCCGATCCCGCGGTGCTGGGCACGGTGGGCCTGGTCCGCTTCGCCGAGGGCGCCGACGCCGAGGCGACGGCCGATCGCGCCGATGCGGCCGCCCACACCACATCGGCCAGCGTGCGCGACTCCTACGCGGCGCTGCCCAGCTACTCCTCGGAGAACGGTTCGCTGATGACCATGCAGGGTTTCCTCTATGGCATCTCCGCGCTGGTGGTCATCGCATTCCTGTCCATCTGGACGGTGCAGCGCACCCGTGAGATCGCGGTGCTCAAGGCGCTCGGCGGCTCCACCGGCTGGGTGCTGCGCGATGCCCTGATTCAGTCGGGCATCGTCCTTGCCCTGGGTGTGCTCGTGGGCACGGGCGCGGCCATCGGCCTCGGCGCCATTGCGGCCGGCATCGTGCCTTTCAGCCTGTCCCTGACCACCACGCTGCTGCCCGCACTCGGAGTGCTGGGCCTGGGCATGCTCGGCGCCGGTCTGGCCGTGGCCCGCGTGACCCGTATTGATCCGCTCGTCGCCCTGGGAGGCAACTGATGAACGCTGTCCTGACCCTGCGAGACGTCACCGTCGAATACCCCGACGGCGATGACCGCGTCCTGCGCGCACTGGACGCCGTGGACGCCGAACTGCACCCCGGCACCTTCACCGCCCTGGTGGGCCCCTCGGGCTCCGGCAAGTCCACGCTGCTGGTCGTGGCTGCCGGACTGGTGGAGCCGACGTCGGGCGAGGTGAGCGTGGCCGGCACCCGCCTGGACACGCTGAACCGAGCCGAGCGGACGCGTCTGCGCGGCACACAGATCGGCGTGATCTTCCAGCAGCCCAATCTTCTCGCGTCGCTGACGGCGCGCGAGCAGCTCGAGCTGATGGTGCACCTGGATCGTTCTGCCTCCCGCGCGCAGAAGCGGGCGGCGAAGGACCGCGCGCAGCACCTGCTCGAACGGGTGGGGATGGCCGAACACGCTGGCAAGCGACCTCACCAGCTCTCGGGCGGCCAACGGCAGCGCGTGAACATTGTGCGCGCGCTCATGGGCGAGCCGGCCGTGCTGCTCGTGGACGAGCCGACCTCCGCCCTGGACCGCGAGCGCAGCGAGGAGGTGGTGGCGCTGCTGGGCTCCCTGACCCGCGACGCCGGCGTGGCCACCCTCATGGTCACCCACGACCACGAGTTCCTCAGCGCCACCGACGCCACCCTGCGCATGGTGGACGGGCGGTTGAGCGCGGCGTAGCCCACCGGCCGCCCCACCACCCCCAACTCCACCCCCAGCACGCGACGTGTGAAAATCGGGTGCGCAAACCACCCACTCAGGCCCGATTTCTCGCGTCTTCAGGGTCATCTGCGCACCCGAGTTTCGAGAGGCAGGCGTGCGGGGGCCGCGGGGCGGGTGTGGCGGAAGCGGGCACGGGCAGCACGCCGCCTCCCTAGGATGGAGCGCATGAGCCAGATCATCGGTGCCACCCTGTCCCTGTCAGAAGCCGAGGAGCTTGCCTACGTGGTGCGCAACGGGTTCGTGGAGTCGCGGCATGCCGGCGCCGCGGTGGTGACCGGCCCCGATGGCGAGGTCCTGGCCCAGGTCGGCCCGTCGCAGTCGTTGATCTACCCGCGCTCCACGCTCAAGCCCTTCCAGGCGATCGCCTCGCTGCGGCTTGGGGCCGAGCTGAGCGATGAGCAGGTCGCCCTGACCTGCGGTTCGCACAAGGCGACGCGCCGGCATCGGGATCTCGCCGAGTCGGTGCTGACGCAGATCGGATTGACCGCGCGCGATCTGCAGTGCCCGGCCGACTGGCCGGGCTACAAGGAGGACATCGCCGCCGAGGCCGCCGACGTCGCCGCGCATCTCGAGCGCACGCCGCTGGCCTACAACTGCTCCGGCAAGCACGCCGCGTTCCTCGCCGCCTGTGTGGCCGCCGGAGAGGACACGGGCACGTACCTGGATCCCGAGCATCCGCTGCAGCGTGAGGTCAACGCGGTCATCGAGGAGTACTGCGGCGAGCAGATCGCGCACCTGGGCATGGACGGGTGCGGGGCTCCGGCACCGGTGACCAGCCTCGCGGGGCTGGCTCGCGGGATCGGGCGAGTCGCCTCGGCACCGGGCCGTCGGGACGCGGAGCTGCACGCCGCGCGCGTGGCCTCGGCCATGCTGGATCATCCGTGGGCGGTCCATGCGCCCAACGCCTCCAACACCGTGGTGATGCGGGAGCTGGGCATCCTGGCCAAGCTCGGCGCGGACGGCGTCATGGTGATGGGCGCCCCGGACGGCACCGCCGTGGCCGTCAAGGCTCTCGACGGCGGTTCCCGGGCCGGCAATCTCGTGGCCCTGGCGCTGATCGCCCAGTTCGCCCCGGACTATGTGGACACGGAGGCGCTCACCCGCGTGCTGCAGTCCGTGGTGCCGGGTGTGATGGGCCGGGGCACGCCCGTCGGCTCCGTCCAGCTGGGCAAGCCCGTGCTCGAGCTGATCGGCTGAGCGCCCCGATGACCACCGGCTCCACCCCCCGACGGCGCATCCCGGTTCCGGAGGGCCACGCCGCCCTGCTGCGGTGGGCGACCGCCGCCGTACAAGACCCCGACGTCGCCGCCGCGCTGCCCCGCAGCGTGCGCGCAATGGCGGTGCGCTTCAGCCTCGAAGAGCTCGCGACCCGCGTGCCGGGCAACTCCGTGGAGGTCCGCGTCCCGCCGTTCGGGGTGGCGCAGTGCGTACCCGGACCGCGCCACACGCGAGGCACCCCGCCCAATGTGGTGGAGATGTCCCCTGCTGTGTGGCTGGCGCTGGCCGTGGGTCACAGCACGTGGCACGACGCCGTCGCCGCAGGAGACGTGTCCGCCTCCGGGGTGCGGGCGGATCTCAGCGCACACCTGCCGCTGATCCGGCCGTAGGTGCCGCAGTTCACGAGGCGTCACGCGCAAGTACCAGGAGATTTTCAGAATTAGCTCTTGACACAGACCTGCGGGCGGTAGATGCTTACATCACATCGAGTAATCGATTGTCAGAGGGGGATCCTGTCGAGCAAACATGCACCCTCATCGGGCACCCTGCGGTGCAAAGAGAGGGAGATTTCATGAAGAAGGTGCAGCACACGATCATGTGTGGCGTGGCCGCACTGGCGCTTGCTGGAACGGCCGCGACCTCGGCTTTTGCCGCAACAGGTTGGGAGCACTCCGACTTCCGAGGCAATGCAATCGGCGGCGATACGATGCCGAATCTGGGGAACATGAACGACCGCATCAGCAGCTGGCGCAAGTACTAGTCACATGTCCGCGCGGCACGCTTCGGTAGAAGTAGCGTTCGCCGGAGCGTGCCGCGACGGTTGTTATCGTTGATCAGATTCATCGGAGAAACACATGAAATACTCTCGTCGCGCGGTAGGAATGATTGTTGCTTCCAGCGCATTGCTCTTGTCGGCGTGCGGCACGGACCAGGTCCAGCCCGACACCTCCGCTCGAGCCCAGCTCGACCGAGACACGGTCCAGGTCGTCCTTCCACTGGACCAGTACGAGGTCAGCGATGCAGACGAGCAGCTGGTCAATAATGCGGTCCAGACCTCGTTGCGGGCCTGCTTGAACGCGAGGGGTGTTAATGGCCTGGCACCGTCGGCGCACAGCGCGCCGTCCGAGGACCGGCCCTACGGCCTCTGGAACATCGAGCGCGCGGCACAGTTCGGCTACGGGTTCCCGGAGCCAGAGGCCACTGCTGAGCCCCCGCTCGGCGGCGAGTGGAGCTCGTCGACCGACGAGGCGTTCAACGAGGCCTACACTGCATGCGACGGCGAGCTAGCATCCAGTCTCGATGCGATGAGTCCACCGAGCAGTGATGCGTCGACGGTGCGTCGACTTCGCGAGACTGCCTACACCCATGCCTATCAGGACCAGCGGTGGAAAGATGCCCGCGCCGAGTGGCAAGCATGCCTCACGCAGCACGGGCTCCAAGCACGCGACGATGACTCCGCGTGGTCGAGTCAGCAGGGGCTCGACGTGTTGACGATGATCGACCCTGTCGCTCCGGATCCCGGGATGAAGCACGAGGAGATCCGAGTCGCGACCATCGAAGCCACGTGCAACGAGCAGACCCAGCTGACGCAACGTCTCGGGGACATCGAGGCTGGATACCAGGCCGCCCTCATCAAGGGGCAGGAAGCGACTCTCGCTGAGGAAAAGCAACAGAACCAGGCGTACGTTGACGCCGCTCGCGCGTACTTGGCGAGCCATCAGTGAGTGACGCTGCCGGCATTCCGGCGCGCACCGCACGCGTCTCTCGCCCCGTGCGCGTCATCGTCATCACGGCAGTGGCCGTGCTCATGCTCGTCGCCACCTTCGTCGCGGGCCGGTTATACCCGGCTCCCCATACCGTGTCCGACGCTGAGGTGTCCGCACCGATCGCCGTGTGGGCAACGGTGGAAGAGCGCGTGCTGGAGGACACTGGCACGTTCGCTGGCACCGTGAACCCCGGTCAACAGCAAGACGTCACGGTGGAGGTGGACACACCAGCCGTCGTCGTCAGCCAGAGTCTGGTGCCAGGCGAGACGGTCGCACCAGGAGACAGTGCTGGCACCGTCTCCGGTGTGACCGCTGTGTTTCTGGAGGGACCGCTTGCTCTTTATCGCACGCTGACCGAAGGCGACTCCGGCCCGGATGTCGCCACGCTTCAGGAGAGCCTTCAACGCGCCGGGCACACCAGCGCACCGGACGCCGCGGGCACCTTGGGCCCCGGGACGGCGCGGGCCCTGCGTCAACTCTTCACCGCTGCAGGTGACCCACTTCCGGCGAGTGAACCGGTCACCGTTACTCCGTCCCAGTTCCTGCCCATCAGGGCTGGTGGGGCCACCGTCGTCGAGGCCGCCCGCGTTGGCGAGATCATCGGCGAGGACAACCCCCTCCTGACCTTGCAGACCACCGCACCACAGATCGAGATCGTGGTGGATGCTCCGCGCGCGGCCACCCTCACCGTGGACGATGAAGTCACCATCGCCGCGAGCACCGGCACCGTCAGCGGAACGATCGCCGAGATCGGCGATTTCCGCGTCGGCGAGCAGAATCAACGCTCTGGCCATCCGGTGATCATCCGTTTCGACGCCGACAACGACGTAGCACCACCGGTGGGGCAGAGCGTCACGGTCACCACCAACGCAGGAGAATCGGAGCCCGTCTTGGCCGTCCCCTTGACGGCGCTACGCGGTGAAGGCACCGACCGGTACGTGTTGGTCGAGAACACGAGCACCTCAGGCACCACCGCGACTGCCAGTAGCGAGCGCCGCGTCGATGTCCACATCGACCGCACAGGCGGGGGCTACGCAGCGGTGACCGGTGAGCTCACGCCGGGTCTGCGGGTCAAGGTCTCATGACCACACCCTCAGACGTTCCGATGCCGCCGTCTCCGACGCGAGCCGAAGCCGACGACGCGCGGCCCATCATCCTGCACGTGGAATCCGTCACCAAGCACTTCCCCAGCGCGGAACGTCCCGCTCTCGATGATGTGTCCGTCCAGGTGCGCAGCGGCGACTTCCTCGCGATCGTCGGCCCCTCAGGCTCCGGGAAGTCCACGCTGCTCAACGTCCTCGGCCTTCTTGACCGCGCAGATTCTGGCACCTATCGCATTGAAGGGCACGACGTCGCGACCCTCAGTGAATCTGGCATGGACGCCCTGCGCTCGCGCGTCTTCGGCTTTGTCTTCCAGTCCAGTCATGTGTTGGGCGACGAGACCGTCGCCGCCAATGCCGCATTGGGACTGCGCATCCAGAATGTGCCCCTGGCCGAGCGGGACAGCCGTGCCCACGAAGCGCTTGAGCTTCTGGGCCTCACGCATCGCCGCACTGCTCGATCCGCGCTGCTGTCCGGTGGCGAGCGCCAGCGCCTCGCCATCGCGCGAGCGGTAGCCACAGCGCCGCGCGTGCTGCTCGCCGATGAGCCCACCGGCAATCTCGACACCGCGAACTCTCGCCGCGTGATGGCACACCTTCGCGAACTCAACGCTGCCGGGACCACCGTCGTGATGATCACGCACGATCCGGACATCGCAGCCAGCGCCGACCGCCGGGTCAGCATCACGGATGGCGTGCTGCGCGAAGACACCCCGAGACCGTTGCAACGGTCGTCTCTCGGTCGCACAGGCACGGCGGACGGGGTCGAAGCTGTGCCGCCTCGTCTGCCGCGCCGAGCAGCGTGGCGCGATGACGTCGTTGACGCTGTCTCGGCCTTGTCGGCACGCTTCTTGCGGACGGTGCTGTTGATGTGCGCGTTTGCGGTCGGCATCGGGGGCCTGATCGGAGCCATGGGGCTGAGCCAGACGGCGACGGCCCAAGTCAGTGCGCGCCTCTCTGCAGCCGCTCTCGATGAAGTCACGGTCACCCTGCCTGACGATCCCACCCTGCTGGCGCCCGATGACGGCCGTCTCGCGCGCTGGAGAACGGATCTGGCCGCGCTGGATCACGTCGTCGCCGCCGGGCACGTCGCCAGCATCAGCCCCGCCGATGTCACCATCACCCGGTTGCGCCCGGACGAGCCGGAACCGGCCACCCCGTTGTCGCTCGCCGGGATGTCGTCCTCCTTCGCGGACCTGGCTGGCCTCACATTTTCCACTCCTGCGTCGGCGCAGTTACTCGATGACCCCCACGCCCGGCTTGCCTGGCTCACCCCCAGTGCCGCTGCTGCGCTGAACGTGCCCGCTCCTACCACCGGAGACGTTTCCCCGGGCTACCGCGTGTGGATCGACGGCCAGGAAGTCGATGTCGCCGGAATCGTACGCACGGGCGAACGCACTCCCACACTCTCAGCCTCCGTGATCGTGACCCCCGCCGTCATCACCGACCTGCCCCTGGCGCGGCCCCAACTCACGCTGCGGACGGACGTGGGATTCCCCTACCCGGTGGCGCAGGCTACACCCCTCGTCATCGCTCCCGAAGCTCCTGGCAGTGTGACAGTGGGGACGGTGGCCGATCTGCGATCCCTTCGAGCCGGCATCAGCGACGATCTGGGTGCCTTCGTGGGCGTGCTGTCGCTTGTCCTGCTCGTCTTGGCCGTGATCTCGGCATCGACCACCATGTACCTCTCGGTGCAAGCCCGCACTGCGGAGATCGCGCTCAGACGCGCGATTGGCGCCAGCCGCTCAGTCGTCGCCCGGTTGTTCCTCGTGGAGGGGGCTGTCATCGGCCTCTTCGGTGGTGCCGTGGGCGCCGCCGTCGGTACCGCCGTCATCCTGGCGGCCTCTCATGCACGTGATTGGAGCCCCGTCTTGCCCGGCGCGACCATTCCTGTGTCGCTGGGTCTGGGAGTGCTGGCCGGTGTGCTGAGTGCGCTGTACCCGGCGTGGGTGGCCAGCCGGAAACGCCCGGCCGACGCCCTGCGCGGGTGAAGACAGGCGTGCGCCCAGGGTCGCGTCGCCAGCCCCGGAGCGCGCCCCGCACACCCGCACCACGTCGCTAGACTGGAGCCCATGACTTCCACCCTTGAGCCTCATGGTGCCCAGTCCACCTACGCGGTGCGCCGAGCCCCACGCTTGGGGGTGTTCTTCATCCTCGGAGCGCTCAGCGGCGCGCTGCTCGGCGTCGTCGTGGGTCTGCTGTTACACGCCGGGGCCACGCCGCCCCTGGACCCCTTCACCGGGTACCCGCTCGCGCTAAGCTCCACGCTGAGCATCACCGTGATCGTGTGCCTGATCCTGGGCCTGCTGCTCGGCGCGATCGCGTGGCTGATCACGGACCGGCGCTCGCGGCGTCGGACGAGCACCTATGTGCTCGAGGCGACCGAGGACCCGGCCGAAGCCGATCTGCGACTGCACCGCGGCGACGTCGCGAACTACACCGACCGCTGGTCGGGATCCCCTCGGAAGGACACCACCCCGTGACCACCACTGCCCGGCGGCCTGACGGACGTCTCAGCCACACCCTGGACCCCGAGGACGCGAAGGGACAGGACGAATGCGGCGTCTTCGGCGTCTGGGCACCCGGGGAAGAGGTCAGCAAGCTGACCTATTACGGGCTCTACGCGCTGCAGCACCGTGGCCAGGAGTCCGCGGGCATCGCCGTGTCCAACGGCGAACGCATCGCGGTCTACAAGGACATGGGACTGGTGTCCCAGGTCTTCGACGAGACCACCCTGAACACCATGACCGGGCACATGGCCGTCGGCCATTGCCGCTACTCCACCACCGGAGCCAACAAGTGGGCCAATGCGCAGCCCACCCTGGGCGCCACCAACGACGGCGGCACGGTCGCCTTGGCACACAACGGCAACCTCGTGAACTCCGCTCAGCTGCTGCGCATGGTGCAGTCCATGCCGGAGTCACACCGCACGGGCGAGCTCAAGCAGGGCAACACCACGGACACCGCCCTGGTGACCGCACTGCTGCACGGCGACAACGCGGATCGGCTCGAGCAGACTGCGATGGAGCTGCTGCCGCGCGTGCGCGGGGCCTTCTGCTTCGTGTTCATGAACGAACACACCCTCTACGCCGCCCGCGACCCGCAGGGCGTGCGCCCCCTGGTGCTGGGCCGGCTCGAGCGCGGCTGGGTGGTGGCCTCCGAGCAGTCCGCGCTGGCCACCGTGGGCGCCTCCTTCATCCGCGAGGTGGAGCCCGGTGAGCTGATCGCGATCGACGAAGACGGGATCCGCTCCCAGCGCTTCGCCGACGCCGCCCCCGCCGGCTGCGTGTTCGAGTACGTCTACCTCGCCCGCCCGGACGCCTCCATCGCGGGGCGCTCCGTGTACGAGTCCCGCGTGGAGATGGGCCGCCAGCTGGCCCGCGAACATCCCGTGGACGCCGACGTCGTCATCCCCGTCCCCGAGTCCGGCACGCCCGCGGCCGTGGGCTACGCGGAGGCCGCCGGGATTCCGTTCGGTCAGGGCTTCGTGAAGAACGCCTATGTGGGACGCACCTTCATCCAGCCCTCGCAGACCCTGCGCCAGCTCGGCATCCGACTCAAGCTCAACGTGCAGACCCCCGTGATCGCGGGCAAGCGCGTGGTGGTGGTCGACGACTCGATCGTGCGCGGCAACACGCAGCGCGCCATCGTGCGCATGCTCAAGGAGGCCGGCGCCGCCGAGGTGCACGTGAAGATCTCCTCGCCACCCGTGAAGTGGCCGTGCTTCTACGGCATCGACTTCGCCTCCCGAGCCGAGCTGATCGCCAACGGCGCGGCCGTCGAGGAGATCGCCGCGTCGATCGGCGCGGATTCGCTGGCCTACATCAGCGAGGACGGCATGATCGCGGCCACCGAGCAGCCCGGCACACGCCTGTGCACCGCCTGCTTCTCCGGGAACTACCCCATCGCGCTGCCGGACGAGTCCGAGCGCGGCAAGGCGCTGCTGGAAGGCGGGACCGCGCGGTCGGGCGGGTGCGAGCCCGGCCCGGACGCCGAGATGGAATCGATGCTGGCACCCCAGGAACAGGAACGGAAGCGCACGTGAGCGACACCCAGGCCACCCCCGAGCAGACCCCCATCACCTACGCCGAAGCCGGCGTGGACGTGGAGGCCGGCGACCGTGCCGTCGAGCTGATGAAGGACGCCGTCAAGGCCACCCACACCCCCGAGGTGCTCGGCGGGGTCGGCGGCTTCGCCGGCATGTGGGATGCCTCCGCGCTCACCGGCTACCGCAAGCCACTGCTGGCCACCTCCACGGACGGCGTCGGGACGAAGGTCGCCATTGCGCAGGCCCTCGACAAGCACGACACCATTGGCCAGGACCTCGTGGGCATGGTGGTCGATGACATCGTGGTGGTCGGCGCGAAGCCGCTGTTCATGACCGACTACATCGCGTGCGGCAAGGTGGTCCCCGAGCGCATCGCGGACATCGTGCGCGGCGTGGCCGAGGGCTGCCGCCTGGCCGGCACCGCCCTGGTGGGCGGCGAGACCGCCGAGCACCCGGGGCTGCTGGGCGAGCACGAGTACGACGTCGCCGGGGCCGCCACCGGCGTGGTGGAAGCGGACATGGTGCTCGGTGCCGAGCGCGTGCGCGCCGGCGACGTGGTGCTGGGCATGGCGTCCTCCGGAATCCACTCCAACGGCTACTCGCTGGTGCGCCGCGTCATGGCCGCCGCCGGATGGGGCTGGGAGCGGCACGTCGAGGAGTTCGGCCGCACCCTCGGCGAGGAGCTGCTCGAGCCGACGCGGATCTACACGAAGCCCTGCCTCGAGCTGGTGGACGCGCTGAACGGGGCCGCGTTCGAGGCCGCTGGTTCGGCCTCCGGGGCTGAGCTGCCCGTGCGCGGGTTCTCGCATGTCACCGGCGGCGGGCTGGCCGCCAATCTGGCCCGCGTGCTGCCGCCGGGGCTCATGGCCACGGTGGATCGTTCCACGTGGTCCCTGCCGCGCGTGTTCCGGCTGGTCGAGGAGCTCGGCCATGTCCCGCAGGCTGATCTCGAGCGCACCCTGAATCTCGGGGTGGGCATGGTGGCCGTCGTGGCACCCGAGGCCGCCAAGACCGCCCTGGACGTGCTCAACGCGGCCGGCATGGACGCCTGGACCATGGGCGAGGTGGGTCAGCTGGATGAGGCCGCCCGCTCGGCCGGTCCCGACTTCGTGCAGGGTGCGAAGGGCGTGGACGGCGGCGCGGTGCTGCTGCGCGGGGCGTACGCCGGCTGAGTGTCAGCGTCGCGGCGCGGCCAGGCAGACGTCCTCCACCCCCTCCACCCCCT
>JAUNTT010000202.1 GCA_030538555.1 Micrococcus sp. | reverse complement strand
GGCACGGCGGACCTGCTCGACGCGGCCCTGGAGGCCATGCCGGAGGAGTCCGCCTACGGGGGACTGGTGCCGCGCGGCGGACCCCGCCGCATCGCGCTCGTGGGCCGGCCCAATGTGGGCAAGTCCTCGCTGCTGAACAAGCTGGCGGGCTCGGACCGCGTGGTGGTCGACGATCTCGCCGGCACCACTCGTGACCCCGTGGACGAGCTCGTGGAGCTCGGCGGACGGCTGTGGCGCTTCGTGGACACCGCGGGCATTCGGCGTCGTCAGCACATGGCCGCCGGCGCCGACTACTACGCGTCCCTGCGCACCGCCTCCGCGCTGGACCGGGCCGAGGTGGCCGTGGTCCTGCTCGAGGCGCCTTCCGTGATCTCGGAGCAGGACGTGCGGATCGTGCAGATGGCGCTGGACTCCGGGCGGGCGATCGTCCTGGTCTTCAACAAGTGGGACCAGATGGACGAAGATCGCCGCTACGACCTGGCCCGGGAGATCGATCGCGACCTCGCGCACATTGCGTGGGCGCCGCGCGTCAACATCTCCGCGAAGACCGGCTGGCACAAGGACCGTCTGGTGCCCGCCCTGGACACCGCCATCGAGTCCTGGGAGACCCGCATCCCCACGGGCAAGCTCAACGCGTTCCTGGGCGAGCTGGTGGCCGCCCACCCGCACCCGGTGCGAGCCGGCAAGCAGCCCCGCATCCTGTTCGCCACTCAGGCGTCCTCGCGTCCGCCGAAGTTCGTGCTGTTCACCACAGGCTTCCTGGATCCGGGCTACCGCCGCTTCATCACGCGCCGCCTGCGCGAGACCTTCGGCTTCGAGGGCACGCCGATCGAGATCGGCATGCGCGTGCGCGAGAAGCGCGGTCGGCGTCGATGAGCCTGCGTCGTGGTGGCGGTCTCGGCGCCCGTGGGCGCCGGGGCGGCGTGGCTGCCCTGGCGGCGGCAGCTCTGCTGGTGACCGGCTGCACGCAGGTGAACGAGATGTTCGGTCAGGCGCAGGAGACGCGCCAACAGGCCGAGGAGATCCGCGGGTCCATGGCCGAGCTCTCTGACATCACCCGGGAGCGCCTCGAGTCCTTCGACTGGTCTCAGTTGGGCCAGTACGACGGGGTCTACCTGGGGGACAACTCGCGGGTGGTCGAGTTCATGCGCTCCATGCCCGGGGGAGCGAACATGGACACCTTCGAGATCCGCGGTGACGAGGGCACCCTCGTGGTCAACTACGGCGACAAGGACACCACGATCGATCCCGCACTGCTGCAGGACACGCTCCGCGACATCGCGGAGCAGGCCGAGCAGCGCATCCAGAACCTCGAGCGAGTGGAGTTCCACGTCGGCGACGAGGTCTACACCTTCTAGACCGGCGGCCCCTGGCCACGAGGGTCGGTCCCGATGTGAAGGAACCGGGCCGGATGGGGTATGGTGTTCTGGTGCCGTTCGCGCTGCAAGGCGTGGATGTGCCGGGCTATGGCGCAGGTTGGTAGCGCGCTTGACTGGGGGTCAAGAGGTCGTGGGTTCAAATCCCGCTAGCCCGACACGTGTCCTGAGTCGCGTCATCGTTGACATTACGATGACGCGGCTCAGGATTTTTTTTGGGGGTTCACCCCGGGCCAGCTCGATCATGGCCCTGCGGCCAGCCCGCAATCCCCACGCGAGACTCAGCACACACCCGGTTCCGTTAGGGTGGTGCCTGAGAGGCGTTGCCGGTCAGCGGCATCGCCCAGACGAAGTGAGAGGGCAGCAATCTCATGAGCAGCATCCCTGAGGGACTCAAGTACTCCGCCGAGCACGAGTGGGTCGCCACCACCGACGACGCCGACGTCGTCCGCGTGGGCATCACCGACTTCGCTCAGGACGCACTCGGCGACGTCGTCTACGTCGACCTGCCCGAGGTCGACTCCGAGGTCGAAGCCGGCTCGTCGGTGGGCGAGGTCGAGTCCACGAAGTCTGTCTCCGACATCTACGCTCCGGTCTCTGGCACCGTCACTCAGGTCAACGAGGACCTCGACGGCGAGCCTGGCCTCGTCAACTCGGCCCCCTACGAAGGTGGCTGGCTGTTCGAGGTCCGCGTGTCTGACGCCGCACAGGTGGAGGCGCTCATGGACGCCGACGGCTACCTGCAGATCACCGGGCGCATCAAGGACATGGTCA
>JAUNTT010000201.1:220-2165 GCA_030538555.1 Micrococcus sp. | reverse complement strand
AGCCCCACCCCCGGCGCGCGTCGCTGTCTTGACGATCGGGCGGTGACGCCCTGGGCGGTCACGAAGCGCTGCGGAGTGCCAGGGCGTCACGGGGAGGACGTCAAGACAGCGACTTCAAGCGCGACGTGCGCGTTCGCCGACGAAGGAGGCGGACGCAGATAAGCACGGCGCGCGGCCGTGCCTGGACTGAGGAGCGGTGCGCCCCGGCTGGTCACGAAGTGCCAGCTGAGTGCCGGGGTGCACCGCGACGAGGGAAGGCACGGCCACAAGGCGCGACGTGCGCGTTCGCCGACGAAGGAGGCGGACGCAGATAATACAGCCGTGGTTGCAACTCCCCGTTCCTTGGCCGATGCGCTCCGCGCGCGCTCGGACGAGGATCTGGCGCGGCTGTTCGAGGCGCGGCCGGATCTGGTGTCGCCACTGCCGGTGGGGTTGGCCGGCGTCGCTGCCCGGGCCACCACCCGCGCGAGCCTGCATCGGGCCCTGGCCGGGCTTGACCTGCCGACCCTGCAGATCGCCACGGTGGTGGCCGTCCTGCCGCCGCCGCTCAGTCTGGGAGCGATCGCACGGGCCGCACAGGCTTCCAACGACCGGGTCCGCCCCCTGCTGACCCGACTGATCGACCTCGGGATCGTGTTCGGCAGCACCCGGTCGGTCCATCCGGTGCGGATGCTCCCCGAGCTGCTCGGCCCCTACCCCGCACGGCTAGGCCCGCCGGTCGCCGACCTTATTGGGCGTTCGCCGGCGCGCCTGTCCGTGATCTGCGAGGTACTGCAACTCCCGGTCGACGTCGCCGAGCTCAGCCGCGCGCTCACGGGCGTCCAAGACCTTGTGACGCAGGCACCCGAGGGCTCCCGCGAACTGCTCACCCGGCTGGACGAGACCGGGCCCGTCGGATCCGTCCGCAACGCCCAGCGCAAGCTCGACTCCCAGGACGACTCACCGCTTGGGTGGTTGCTGGCCCGCGGACTCGTCTGCCCAGTAGACGAGTCGCACGTGGTGCTGCCCCGCGAGGTCGGCGTGGGCCTGCGCGGCGGGGTACTGAAACTGACGGAACCGCCGCAGGCCCCGCCGGCCGGCCGCAGTGGCGAGCTGGTCGAACGGGTGGCACCGGGCGCGGCCGTGGACATCGTGCAACGCGTCGCCGACCTGATCACCGAACTCGACCGCGAACCTGCCCCGACCCTGCGCAATGGTGGGGTGGCCTCGCGGGACGTGACGCGGCTCGGTCGCACCCTGCACACCGATGCCGCGGGCACAGCCCTGGCCCTGGTGCTGACGGCCGGGGCCGGGTTGATCGCGGTGGACGACGACCTCGATCCGCACTTGCGACCGACCGAGACGGCGGACCTCTGGCTCGAAGTGAGCACCGGCGCCAGATGGGTGCGCCTGGTCGAGGGCTGGCTGGCGGCACCGTGGGCGGCGAGTCTGGTCGGTACCAGGGATGCCCGCGGCACGCTGTGCTCTGCGCTCAGCCCCGGTAGCGAGCGGGACGCCGAGCGTCGGTTGCGGCACCAGACTTTGCAGGTGTTGGTGGAGGCCGATCAGGGCAGCGGCCACACGCCCGACTCGGTGCGTGCCGTCCTCGAGTATCGTGCCCCTCGCGGCCCGATCGCCGCCGCCCCAGGCTTGGTCGAGACCGTCCTGCACGAGGCCCAGACGCTCGGCCTCACCGCGTTCGGCGTGACCAGCAGCTTCGCCCGTCCGCTGGTGGACCCGCTGGCCGGCGCCGAGACCGCTGCAGCGGCTCTGGACTCCCTGCTACCGGCCCCGGCGGAGCGCGTGCTGTTGCAGGCGGATCTGACGGCGGTCGCGCCCGGCCCGTTGACGCGCGCCACCCAGGCTTTCATGGAAGCCGTAGCCGAGATTGAATCTCGCGGTGGTGCAACGGTTTTCCGCTTCACCCCGGCGTCGATCGAGCGTGCGCTGGACGGTGGCAGGGACG
>JAUNTT010000201.1:0-210 GCA_030538555.1 Micrococcus sp. | reverse complement strand
CTTGGAGTACCTCGTGCGAGATGTCGCGCGCCGGCACGGTCAGGTCCGGGTGGGGGCCGCCTCCAGCTACCTTCGCAGCGATGATCCCGCGACCCTCACCGAGCTGCTCGCGCTACCCCGGCTGTCCGGTCTCGGGTGGCGACGCCTGGCCCCGACGGTGGTCGCCGCACCATCAGATCCGGGACGCACCATGGAGTTGCTCCGGATGGC
>JAUNTT010000055.1 GCA_030538555.1 Micrococcus sp. | reverse complement strand
CGGCCCGGACTCGACCGCCCCACACTCGCCGGCCCGCCCCGCCGAGGCCGCCCCCACGACCTCCCGGATCTCCACACGGTGGAAGATCGTCGGCTGGATCGTGCTGACCACCGCCGTTGCCCTGCTCGCCGTCACGGTGACCACCCGTTCCGTGTTGGTCACCCAGGTGGCCGAACGCGCCAACGCCTCCGTAGTCCAGGAGATCGACGAGTACCGCACCTTCGCGCAGGAGGGCGTGGACCCCACCACGGCGGAACCGTTCACCTCGATGGACGCCATGCTGGAGCGCTATCTGTCCCGGCAGACCCCGGAGTCGGGGGAGACCCTGATCGGCGTGGCCGGCACGGATGCTGCCACGGCCTCGGTGCAGTTCCTGGACAACTCCGGCGGCGGCAAGGGCCGCGACCTGGCCCAGGACCCGGCCCAGCTGCAGCGCATGCTGGACTCGGACACCTCCTCCGGTGTCTGGGACGCCGAGGAGGGCCAGCTGCGTTGGGGCAAGGCCACGGTCATTTCGGAAGCCGACCCCAACGACGTCGGCACCCTGATCGTCGCCCAGTTCACCGCCGCGGAGCTCGACGAGGTGGAGCGCGCCACCCTGGTGCTCTTCGGCATCGCCCTGGGCGGCCTGCTGCTCACCGCGGGCATCGCCTGGCTGGTGGCCGGGCGCATCCTCAAGCCCCTGCGGGACATGCGCGAGGTCACCGCGCACATCTCCGCCGCCGATCTCTCCGCCCGCGTCTCCGTGGAGGGCAATGACGAGGTCGCCTTCCTCGGCCACACCCTCAACGAGATGCTCGAGCGCGTCCAGGAGGCCCAGGAGTCCCAGCAGGCGTTCACCGTGCAGGCGCGCCGCTACCTGGCTGCCCCCCGTGAGCGGGTCCGTGACGCCATTGACGTCCTGGACAACGAAGACACCACGCCCGAAGAACGCTCCGCCGCCGCGCTCCAAGCCCGCGCGGGGTTGGAGTTCATGCGCCGCACCATGGACTCCCTGGGCATCCTGGCGCGCCAGCACACCCCGGACTTCGTGAGCGCCGAGCACGTCAAGCTCTCCGATCTGGCCGCGCGCCTCTACACGGAGGCGGTGCAGGCCCACCCGGAGCAGCGCTGGGAGCTTGTGGAGCACGCCGAGGGTCACGCGTGGGTGGACCCCCAGCGCATCACCGAGGCCATCCGCCAGCTCACCGAGAACGCCGCCACGCACTCTCCGGCCGGGGATCCCATCAAGATCGGGCTCAGCGAGCACGAGGAGAACACGCAGCGCATCCTCTCCGTGTGGGTCGCCAACCGCGGCGAGGCCATCAGCCGGGAGACCGCCGAACAGGTGTTCCAGGAGTTCCGCCGCGATGGTGACAAGGGCACCGGCATGGGCTTCGGCCTGGCCGTGGTCCGCGCCGTCGCCGACGCCCATGAGGGCTCCGCCTGGGTGGAGTCCGATCCGCGCCTGGGCAGCCGCTTCGGCCTCGACATCCCCGCGGACGCACTCGCCCCGCGGCAGGACTCCGCGAAGCGGCTCGGTCAGGACATCGTGTCCTCGATGGGCAACGAGTCATGAGCGCCCACCCCCTGCCCACCGCGGCGGATGTCTACTCCACCCGGTTCGCCACCAAGCCTCCCGTGCAGCGCGTCGAGGAGTCCGTCACCGGGGCACGCCGCACACCGCCGTGGGGCGCGATCCTCACCGGCATCGGCCTGGCCCTGTTCGTCGCGTG
The DNA here is from genome assembly GCA_030538555.1 of Micrococcus sp. Classification (GTDB taxonomy): domain Bacteria; phylum Actinomycetota; class Actinomycetes; order Actinomycetales; family Micrococcaceae; genus Micrococcus. Next base: position 14,754 of record JAUNTT010000055.1, on the reverse strand, counting down.
GTGCGCGTGGTCGGCCTTGAGCCCGACGCCGTCCGGTCAGGTCGGCCTGCCGGCTCAGGGCGCGCTGACCCTGGCCCTGTTCGCCGTGGCCATCTGGCTGTGGATTTTCTCCGCGGTCAGCGACACCTTCGTGGCCCTGGGTGTGGCCGTGATCCTCGTGGTCATGGGCGTGCTGCCGGATGACACGTTGTTCTCCTCGCTCGGCACGGATACCGTGTGGCTGCTGCTCTCGGCGTTCGTCATCGCCGCCGGGGTCACGGCCACGGGCCTGGCCACCCGGCTGGCGGCGTACATCGTCACCGGGGCGGCCACGCTGCGTCAGCTGGCCCACCTGGTCACGGCCGTGCTCGTGGCCACCGCCTATGCGGTGCCCTCCACGTCCGGGCGTGCCGCACTGGCGCTGCCCGTGTTCCTGGCCCTGGCCTATGTTCTCCAGCAGCACCGCCGCGTGGTGGTGGCCCTGGCCCTGCTGTTCCCCTCGGTGATCCTGCTCTCCGCGGTGGCGTCCTACCTCGGCGCCGGCGCACATCTGATCACCAGCCAGATCCTCATTGCGGCGGGGGAGGAGGGCTTCTCCTTCGTGCGCTGGCTGCTGCTGGGCCTGCCGCTGGCCGTGGTCTCCTCGCACGTGTGCGCGGAGCTGATCCTGGCGCTGTTCACCACCGCGGAGGATCGGCGTCGGCCCCTGGCCATCAGCCTCGAGCGCATGCAGGAACATTCCCCCGTGCCGCTGACCGGGCCCCTGACCCCCTCGCAGTCCCGGTCGGCGCTGATCGTCGGCGTCGTGGTGGCCCTGTGGTGTTCCGAGCCGCTGCACGGACTCCACCCCGCCGTCGTCGCACTGCTGGGCGGGCTGCTCGTGGCCGGGCCATTCGTCGGCTCGGTGGGACTGGGCAAGGCGCTCAAGGGCGTGCCGTGGTCCATGCTCGTGTTCATGGCGGCCACGCTGACCCTGGGCACCGCTCTCGTCCAGTCCGGCGCGGCGAACTGGCTGGCCCATCAGGTCCTCGGACCGGTGGCCAGCGCCGGAGATTCGGCCGGCGTGCTCTTCGTGGTGCTCGTGGTGGTCATCTCCACCGCCGCGCACCTGGTCATCCAGTCCCGCTCCGCACGCTCGGCCGTGTTGATCCCCATCGTCATCGCGTTGGCCCCCGGCGTGGGCGTGGACGCCATGGCCGTGGCCTTCGCGTCCACGGCGGCTGCCGGCTTCTGCCACACCCTGACCAGCTCGGCCAAGCCCGTCACCCTGTTCTCCGAACTCGAGGACGAGGACATCCCCACCTACACCCCCAAGGACCTGCTGCGGCTGTCCCTGTGGCTGGCACCCATCACCGCCGGCCTCGTGCTGCTCTTCTCCTTCCTGATCTGGCCCGCCATGGGACTCACCCTCTTCGGCTGAGTACCCGCACCCGCCACTCCCTGACACCCACTCTCCCGGCCGCCCCTGCGGCCCCACCAGACAAGGACGCTCACATGCCCACCGGACTGCCCCGCAACATCCTCATCGCCCCCTCCGGCTTCAAGGAGTCCCTCGACGCCAACCAGGTGGCCGACGCCATCGCCGCCGGCGTGCGCCGCGTCCTGGCCGGGGCGCGGATCAAGACCGTGCCCATGGCCGACGGCGGCGAAGGCACCGCCGAGACGTTGGCCCAGGCCACCGGCGGGTCCATCGTCCACCGCGAGGTGACCGGCCCCGTAGGGGAGCCCGTGTCCTCGCACTACGCCCTGCTCGGCGGTACGGCCGAGGGCACCGCCGTGGTGGAGATGGCCGCCGCCGCGGGTCTGCGTCTGGTGCCCCGGGACATGCGCGACCCCGGCGCCACCACCACCTACGGCGTCGGCGAGCTGATCGCCGCGGCACTGGACTCCGGCGTCAAGGACGTCCTACTGGGCTGCGGCGACTCCGGCACCTCCGACGGCGGCATGGGCGCCCTGCAGGCGCTCGGCGTGAAGGTCCTGGATGCCCAGGGCAACGAGATCGGTCTGGGCGGACGGCACCTCGGCGACGTGGACCGCCTGGACATCTCCGGGCTGCACCCGGCGCTCAAGGACGGGTCCGCGACGATCACCCTCGCCCTGAACCCGCACAACGTGCTGACCGGTCCGTCCGGGGTGGCGCGCGTGTTCGGCCCGCAGAAGGGTGCCACCCCGGAGCAGGTCGAGGAGCTCTCCGCCGGATTCGACAACTGGGCCGAGGTCCTGCGCCGCGACTGCGTGGAATCCGCCCGCGGACGCGACTTCGCCCTGGGCCGGGGGACCGGCGCCTCCGGTGGCCTCGGTGCGGGCATGGCCGCCATCGGTGCGAACCTCGTCTCCCGTTTCGAGGCCCTGCTGGACTCGGGGCTGGCCGGGATTGACATGGACCGCCTGCTCACCGGTGCGGACCTCGTCATCACCGCCGAGGGTGCCATCGACTTCCAGACCCCCAAGGGCAAGGTGCCCGCGGAGATCGCCCGCCGCGCCGGCTCCCACGGCGTGCCCGTGGTGGCGCTCGCCGGCACCCTCGGCCAGGGTGCACGGGATGTGCACGACGTCGGCATCGACGCCATGGCCTCGATCGTGTCCGTGCCCATGAGCCTCGAGGAGGCCGTGCGCAACGGGGACAAGCTGCTCATCGACGCCACCGAGCGACTGCTGCGCACCCTGGTGCTCGGCGCGACCATCGCGATCCGTCAGCTCGAGGGCGATACCGAGTGGTGAGCGGAGCCTGACCGCCGCAGGACAGTCAGAATCGCCCGCCCGTCTCCGAAACACGGCAACACGAACACCGCGTGCAGGAGGTACCACACCTGGATGCCCCACAAGGGGGAGGCCAGGGCGATGACCGTGCCCACCAGGACGCACAGTCCCGGGCCGGCGAGTGCGCTGGCGATGGCCTGACCTGAGGTCAGGACGCCCACGGGGGTGATGCTGACGCGTGTCCAGGAGGCATCAAGGCGGATCCTCTCGACCCCCGGCGCCCACCAGCGCAGGGCCACGACGTGGCCCAACTCGTGGACGACGAAGCTGCCCAGCAGCCCGAGAACCAGATGGAGCAGGAGCACCGCCGTCGCGTGGATCCACAGTCCTGTGCCGGAAGCCACGGACGCGCCGGCGGCGAGCCCGGCCAGTGCGCCGGAGGCCGCCAGCCACGGACGCAGCGGCCTCAGCACGGTCCGGACCAGTGCCGGGACGGCCCCAGGTGACCGGGGATCCACCTCGATCATGCTGAGGCCGTCTGGGCCTCGGCCACCAGCCCGGCGCGGTACCGCACCAGCCAGGCGTGGATGACGAACACGAGGAGCACGACGGCCACGCTGAGCAGATAGAACACGACCAGCGGCAGCACGCTCGCCAGACCCATCTCGAGTCCGACGCCGCCGTCGTCGAAAGCGATTCCCTCCACGTAGAGCGCCCCGAAGAACGCGTCACGCCGCCCCTGACCCGGTTGCGTGGAGAACATGACGGCGATGAAGGAGGCGACGGCTGCGACGCTGGTGAGAATCAGCCCGATGGTCAGGGCGGTGATGGTCTTGATGATCCAGTTCATGACGATTCCTTTGCTGGTTGCGGTGGATGCCGAGCACGCTGTAGAACACGGCGATGAGGGTGACGGCCGTGAGGAGGCCAAGATTCACGGTGAGGGGGAAGTTGAAGAGATTGACTCCCATGAGCACGGTCATGCCCACGGTGATCAGCAGAGTGATGCCGACGGCCACGGAGAAGGGGTTGCCGCGCTCGGGTGGGAAGGCGATGCCGATCAAGGTGCTCATGATCAGAGACACGGCGGCCATCCCGGCCATGAGTGCCACGGCGAACCAGTCCCCGTGCACGGTGGCGTGGAGACCGCCCAGCACGAGGGCCGCGCTACCGACGATTAACCCTTGGCCACCCATGAGCAGGACATAGGCGCGCCACGGCGTGAGGTGCAGGGCCGGGAGGCGCCGCAGCGGCTCCGTGACGGCGTAGGCGTACAGGCCCATGAACGCTGGCAGGAGCACGTGCGCTGGCGGGAGGTCCCACTCTGACAGCGCCAGGGGAATGCTGATGACCAGGGCGCATACCAGGATGAACTGGTTCTCGAAGCTGCGCAGCAGAGCCCTGACGGTGGCGCCCCAGAGCCCGACCGACCCGGGCAGCGGCAGGTTCATGAACTTGGTGATGGGCTGGTACTGCGCTGGCGCGAGACCCAGGATGAGCATCACTCCGGCGCCCAGCGCCACCGCCCATGCCGCGAGACCCGCGAGCCAGCCGTGATCCGTGGCGAGCTGAAGGAGGAAGAGCTGCGGCACCCACGGGACCGTCGCCTGGCCGAACTGAGCGCTGATGTGGTCGAGCGTCTGCGCGTTCACCCAGAGGAAGCTGCCCACCATAAGAGTGCCGAACAGCACCGGCTGCAGAATGCCTCGCCACCGACTCAGCCCGACGGCGAGGCAGAGCCGCTCGAAGCTCACGTGCAGGGCAGAGAGCAGCAGATACGTGACGGTCACGGGCGCCACCACCCCGAAGACGATCCCGGGCACCGCGGAGGGCCCCAGGACGATGAGCGCTGCCGTGCAGAAACCGCCGAGACCTGCCGTTGCGGCTGCACCCACCAGGAGCCCCTCGAAGGCCAAGAGAGCCACGGTGCGCTCCTGGTTGGTGACCGGCAGAGTGAAGGTGAGGGCAGTCAATTCATCCGCTTTGAGGAACAGCACTCGAACGACGGCGTACACGGCCACCACCCAGAACACTGCCGAGATGCCCGCCGCCTCCACCACGGCCGGCAGATACGTGCTGTCGGCGAACATCTGCTGGATGACGACGACGCTGAGCAAGGCAAACCCGACGAAGCAGAGGATGACTCCGGCGCCCAGGGCCAGCCGGACGCCCCGGTGACGCAGCAGGCCCCGGCCCAGGACCCGGCGCGCAATGAACTGGAGATAGAAGTGCACGAGGGCCAGCACGCGTGTGGCGCTCATGGCGTGCTCCGGGTGGCATCCACGAAGAGCCGGACCATGTCGTCCACGCTGCCGTACTCCGCGCTGAGCTCGTCAACGGTGCCTTCCGCGAGCATCGTGCCGGTGTGCAGAAAGCTCACGCGATCGGCGGTGCGCTCCAACAAGGGAAAATCATGGCTGCAGAGCAGGATGGCAGCGCCGTTGTCTCGGGCGGCCGTGAGATCCTTCTCGATCATGTACAGCGCATCGATGTCGATGCCGTTGAGCGTCTCGTCGATGATGGTCACCGGGCGGGCCACGAGCAGCGCAGCAATGAGCTGGGTCTTCTTGCGCATGCCATGGGAGTAGTCCTCGATCAGGTGCCGCTCCCTGCCACCCATCTGATACCGCTCAAACGCCTCGGCGGCGGCATTGCGGTCGAAACGCAGGCCATAGAGACGATGCATCATCTGCAGGTATTCGACGCCGGTGAGGAACTCGGGCAGGAAGTCATTGCTGGCCACGTACAGCAGGGACTGCCGGGCTGCCGCGGAGCGGTGCCCATGGTCGTCGATCTGGATGCTGCCGTGGCGCGAATGGAGCACATTCGCGATGAGCTTGATCAGGGTCGACTTGCCGGATCCGTTGGGTCCGATGAGCCCGTGAAGCCGTCCAGCGTCCACGTCCAGGGAGACGTGATCAAGGACCGGACGCTCCGGCGTGTAACGGAAGGTGATGTCGGTAGCGCGCAGCATGCTGCTCTCCTGCGGAAGTCGGTGGATGTCGAGAGGTTCAACGGCGAGAGGGGCGGCCGTCACGCGGTGCGGCCGCAGGGCGTTCCGGCCGCCCCGTCATCGCTGCGTCGTCAGCGGCACTCGACCAAGATGGGAGGGGTGGGTGATGGTCATGGTCATGACACGTCGCTTTCTGCGATGGGCGGCAGAGCCCGGTCGAGGCCGTGAGGCCGTCACGGTGATCCGTGACACAGAGAAAGCTAGGTCGAGGTCGTGGTCCAAAGAAGGGGAATGGCGCGTTCCTGACCGGAGGTTGCGCGGAGCCTGTCCGAAAGTTGCGGCGCTCGGATCAGTCGGTGGCGTGCGGAAGGCTGACGTAGCCGCGCTGAGCGGCGACGAGCAGAGTCTGGACGCGATTCGTCGTCCCCAGTTTGGCCATGACGCGCGCCGCGCTCGCCTTGACTGTGGACTCCGACAGGAACAGCTTCTCGCCGATCTCGCGGTTGCTCAGACCTTGGCACAGCAGCTGGAGGACTTCGTCCTCACGCTGGGTCAGACCGTCGTCCCGTGCTGAGGCGTCAGAGCGAGGAGGAAGCGAGGGATCGGGGGACGACGTCGCCCGGCTCAGAAGTCGGCGCGCCAGCGTTGTCCCGAGGCTGACGTTGCCCGCGGCAACATCCCGGACGGCATGAATGAGACGACGACCGTCGATGTCCTTCGCTACGTAGCCGCTGGCGCCTGCGTTGAGTGCTGCCAGCAGGGCATCCTGCGTGGTCATCGAGGTCACCACAAGGATGCGGGCGTCCGGATCGATGCTGATGATCCTCTGGGTGGCTTCAATCCCGTCCATCTGCGGCATACGCAGGTCCATGACCACGACGTCGGGCCGGGTGCGTTCGTACTCGGCGACGGCACAGGCCCCGTCCGCGGCCGAGGCCACCACACGCAGACCTGGGTCGTTCTGCAGAATCAGCGTGAACGCCTGGCGCAGCAGTTCCTCATCGTCGACCACCATGACGCTCACGGACTCCATGACACGTCACTCTAGGGCCACGCGACCCCGCCGGTCAGTGCGTTGCAGGCGACGGAAGTCGGACAGCGGGTCGGTCCAAAAGGCGCTGGTGCCACGGTGGACGACTCGAGAGGGTGGAGGGCATGACGTTCCTTTCCCTCGTGGCATCGCTCACCCTGATCGCCGGCCTCCAGGCCACCCCAACATCGGATCACCGATCCGCGGTCCCCACCGGGGTCACACCGGTGGCCGAGGCCCTCTTCCTCAAAGATGTCGTCTGTCGATGGCTGCCAACGTGGTGCTACGGACGGTGATGCGCCAGCCCCCTCCACCCGCGGCCCCGCAGTGGTGGACGATGGCCCAGGAGCTTCGAGGGGAGACACCGCCTGGAGGAGACTCACGGCGCCGCGGGAGCCTGGACCTGGTGACCAGCGAGCCCCCGACAGTCGAAGGGTGGGTGCGCGGCGTCGTCGTGGCCATCGGCGTCATCGTCGTGGCGGCAGAGCTCCTGCTCATGGTGACCGCGGACGCACACGCGTGGTCCACGGGAACGGTGATAGACAGCGCCATCACGCTGCTCTGTGGCATCACCCTCGTGATATTCCTGGCGGGCCCGGTCCCGTTCGCGTGCGCATCGCTCGTGGTCGCTGGTCTCTCGGCTCCCCTGGACACGTTTGTGATCCACCTGCTGGCGTTGCCGGGCATCGCACTGCTGTGCGCGCGGTACCTGCCGTGGCGTCTGCTGATCATCGTGGCCCTGGGTCACGCGACGGCGATCATCGCAGCCACCGCGATCCGCAGTGGCGCCGCCGAGCTGTTTCTCTTCGGCTGCGGCGGGCTGGCGATCGGGTTGGCTACCGGCGGTGCGACCCGAGCCCTCAGCGTCCGGCTGCGCGCCGCGGAGGACGAGCGGCGGCGTATCGTGGCCGAGTCTCGCCGTGCTATGGCGCGTGACCTGCACGACGGCATCGCCCACAACCTGGCGATCATTGCGCTTCAGGCCGAGGCGCTGCCCCTGCAGGCGGCAGAACAGTGGCCCGTGACGGCTGATCACCTCGCGCGCAGCGCACGCGAGACGCACCGGGACCTCCGCGGCCTGCTCGATGTTCTCTACGAGTCGACGGGGTTCGACCCGGACGAATCGACGCCGGGTGCAGCGAGTTCCTGCGGCGATCTTCGCCTCGATGACAGCCTGAACGGCGTCGCCGAGCAGCTGCGCCAGGCAGGATTCACCGTGCGGTTGCGGTGGCCGGGGAAGAACCCTGCGAGCGCGCCGGTGTCGCTGCGGGCCGCCATCCATCGCATCGCCCAGGAGGCCGCCGCCAACGTGATGCGGCACGGGCAGCCCGGTGGCGACGTCGAGATCACCGCTCACCACGGATCGTCCGCGTTCGAGCTCTGTGTCACCAACGCGATGGTGCCGAACGCGCCCCCATCGGCGGCTACCCCTGGTCCAGCGCCCATCAGGGCCGGTTACGGACTCACGAACGTTCGGGAGCGAGCCCAGTTGCTGGGTGGGCACGCGTCGGCCTGCGCCCAGGACGACCGATGGGTGCTGCGCGTGTCTGTGCCGATGACGCAGCCCTGACGCGCAACATGGGTGGCCTCCATCACGGGGTCCTTGAAATGTGGGGCATACTGTTGCCTTCACTCGATGCACTGTGGCGCACGTCACTGACGTGGCCGCGCCGCGGTGTCTCACTCGCATCCTCATCATGTGGAAGGAGGCTGCCGTATGGAATTCCTCGGCATCCTCGGCATCATTCTGTCTCTGCTGCTGCTGATTACGCTTGCGTATCGCGGCATGCCGGTCATCATTGCCGCACCCATCGCCTCGATCGTCGCGCTCATCTTCTCGGGCGCCCCGATCCTGGCCTCCTACACCGAGATCTTCATGCCCGCGATGGCCAACTTCGTGCGCAGCTTCTTCCCGGTGTTCCTCACCGGCGCGGTCTTCGGTCTGCTCATGACCGTCACCGGCTACGCCCAGGCCATCGCCACCACCGTGACCCGCTGGATCGGCACCCGTTCGGCCATCGCCGCCACCGTGATCACCTCGGCGCTGATGACCTACGGCGGCATCTCGCTGTTCGTCGTCGCCTTCGTGATGTACCCGCTGGCCCGCGAGCTGTTCCGCGTGGGCGGCATTCCGCGGCGCCTGATTCCGGGCACCATCGCCTTGGGCATCTTCACCTTCACCATGACCGCCCTGCCCGGCACCCCGCAGGTGCAGAACGTCATCCCCACCCAGTTCTTCGACACCAACGCCTACGCCGCCCCCGTGCTGGGCATCATCGGCGGCGGCATGATCTTCGGCCTGGGCATGGCCTGGCTCGAGTACCGCAAGCGCCGCCTCGTGGCCGCCGGTGAGCTGTTCTCCGATGAGAAGAATGACCCGGTCAAGGCCGCCGGTCAGGGCACCGATGAGTCCGTCAACGCGAAGGTGGTGCTCGCCCCGGCGCATCCCGTCATCGCCTTCCTGCCGCTGCTGACCGTGGTGGCCGTCAACTTCCTGTGCACCCTGGTGATCTTCCCGGCCATGGACTGGAGCTATCTCGAGGAGGAGAAGTTCGGCGGTGCGACGCTGAGCGCCCGCGGTGCCCTGTGGGCCGTGGTCGTGGCCATCACCGCCGCCATCGTGCTGATCCTGGCGATGAACATCAAGAACTTCACCATCCTCAAGGCCGGTATGTACGACGGCGCCAAGCAGTCCATGCTGCCGATCTTCTCGACCGCCTCCGAGGTCGGCTACGGTGCCGTCGTCGCCTCGGTGGCCGCCTTCGCGGTGGTGCGCGACTCCGTGTTCAACATGGGCGGCAACGCCCTGGTCACCTCCGTGGTGTCCACCTCGATCACGGCCGGCATCACCGGCTCCTCCTCGGGCGGTATGACCATCGCCCTCAACGCCTTCGGCGAACAGCTGCGCACCCTCGCAGTGGAGCAGGGCATCAGCCTCGAAGTCATGCACCGACTCACAGCCATGGCCGCCGGCGGCATCGACACGCTGCCCCACTCGGGCGCCGTGGTGACGCTGCTGATCGTCTGTGGCCTGACGCACCGCCAGAGTTACAAGGACATCTTCGCCGTCACCCTGGCCATTCCGGTGATCGTCGTCGCCGTCCTGGTGACGCTGGTGTCCCTGACGGGCTTCTCGGCCTGATCTTGGCACCGTCGGGTCCGGCATCGCGCTGGGCACGACGCCGGTCACGGGCGGGCTGTGTGCTGGCCCGCCCGTGACCGTGCTCCTAGACTGAACCCGAGAACGTGTGCGGGCGCCGTTGCCCGCACCACCTGGCCGCGAGCCCGTTCGGCTCGCGGCCCGCTTCGACCGAAAGGCCTCATCGATGACCAACGCAGAGCAGAACACCGCCACCACCTCCCCGCTGGATGCGGTGATCGTGGGCGGGGCCCGCACCCCGTTCACGCGTCTGCTCGGCGCCCAGGCCTCCCTCTCGGCTACTGACCTCGGTGCTCACGCCATCAAGCACGCCCTGCAGCGCTCCGGCGTCGCGGCCGCCGACGTGGACACCGTGATCATGGGCCAGGTCGTCCAGGCCGGGCAGGGCCAGAACCCCGCCCGCCAGTCCGCGCTGGCCGCGGGCCTGGACTGGACCGTCCCGGCCCTGAGCATCAACAAGGTGTGCCTCTCCGGGCTCACCGCCATCATCGACGCCGCCCGCCTGATCCGCCTGGGCGACGCCACCGTGGTGGTGGCCGGCGGTCAGGAGTCCATGACCAACGCCCCGCACCTGCTGATGGAGGCGCGCAAGGGCTACAAGTACGGCCCCACCACCGTCCAGGACTCGGTGGCCCACGATGGCCTGACCGACTCGCTGACTCACGAGGCCATGGGCGAGCTCACCGAGCGCGGCAATGGCGAACGCGGCCTGGACCGTGCCGCCCAGGACGAGCTGGCCGCCGCCTCGCATCAGCGCGCGGCCGCCGCACAGTCGGAGGGCATCTTCGAGGGCGAGATCGCCCCCGTGGAGATCCCGCAGCGCAAGGGTGATCCCGTCGTCGTCTCCGCGGATGAGGGAGTGCGCGCCGACACCACCGCCGAGTCCCTCGGCGCACTGCGCCCGGCCTTCGCCCAGGACGGCACCATCACCGCGGGCAATGCCTCGCCGCTCTCCGACGGTGCAGCCGCCGTCGTCGTGACTTCTCGCTCCTACGCCGAGGAGCACGGCCTGCAGATCGTCGCCACGCTCGGTGCCCCCGGGCAGACCGCCGGCCCCAAGGACTCCCAGCTCCACCACCAGCCCTCGGACGCGATCTCCGCGGCTTTGAAGAAGCAGGGCTGGCAGGCCCAGGACCTCGACCTCATCGAGATCAACGAGGCCTTCGCCGCCGTGTCCCTGCAGTCGCTGAAGGACCTCGACTACTCGGCCGAGCAGTGCAACATCCACGGCGGCGCCATTGCGCTGGGCCACCCCATCGGCGCCTCGGGCACCCGCATCGCCCTGCACGCCGCCCTCGAACTGCAGCGCCGTGGCTCCGGCCGTGCCGCCGTCGCACTGTGCGGTGGTGGCGGCCAGGGTGAGGCGCTGATCCTGTTCCGCTGACCCGCTCACCCGCTGACCACGACACGCGGCCCGGCGGCGATGACCGGGCCGCACCGCCAAAGGAGGCACCTCATATGAGCACCGACAACGCGCTTCGCCTGAGCCTGGAAGGCCGCCGCGCCGTGGTCACGGGAGGTGCCTCCGGCATCGGTCGTGCCTGTGCGGAGGCACTGGCCTCTGCCGGCGCCACCGTGACCGTGGCCGATCTCAACAAAGACGCCGCCGAAGAGGTGGCCGCGGCCATCGGCGGCATCGCCTGGGCCGTGGACCTCTCCGACACCGAGGCTCTCGAGGACCTGGAGCTGGACACGGACATCCTGGTCAACAATGCGGGCATCCAGCGCATCGCGCCGGTCCAGGAGTTCGATCCGGCCATGTGGCGCTTGATCAACAAGATCATGCTCGAGGCCCCCTTCCTGCTGATCCGCGCCGTGCTGCCCGGCATGTACGAGCGCGGCTTCGGGCGCATCGTGAACGTGTCCTCCGTGCACGGCCTGATCGCCTCCCCGTTCAAGAGCGCCTACGTGACCGCCAAGCACGGCCTCGAGGGCCTGTCCAAGACGGTGGCTCTCGAGGGCGGCCCGCACGGGGTCACCTCCAACTGCATCAACCCCGGCTTCGTGAAGACGCCGCTCGTGGAGGGCCAGATCGCCGATCAGGCCAAGACTCGCGGCATCTCCGAGGAGGAGGTCCTGGAGAAGGTGCTGCTCGCCGACGTCGCCATCAAGCGCATGGCCGAGCCGAACGAGGTCGGCAACCTGGCCGTGTGGCTGGCCTCCGAGCATGCCGCCATGACCACGGGCGCCTCCTACACTCTCGACGGCGGCTGGCTCGCTCACTGAGCCGGCCAGCCCGCACACCGCGGTGCGGCGTCGTCGTTCTCACCCTCTCCATGTTTGACCCAACCAGGAAGGACCCAGCATGAGCCTGGACAAGACCGTGGCATCGGCCGCGGAGGCTGTGGCCGACATCCACGCCGGCGCCTCGCTGGCCGTGGCCGGATTCGGCCTCTCCGGCAACCCGATTCAGCTGATCGACGCCCTGCACGAGCAGGGCGCGGACAACCTCTTGATCGTCTCCAACAACTGCGGTGTCGACGACTGGGGTCTGGGCGTGCTGCTGAAGTCTCAGCGCATCGCCAAGATGACCAGCTCCTACGTGGGGGAGAACAAGGAGTTCGCCCGCCAGTACCTGGAGGGTGAGCTGGAGGTGGAGCTCGTACCCCAGGGCACCCTGGCGGAGAAGATGCGCGCCGGCGGCGCCGGCATCCCCGCGTTCTACACCCGCACCGGCGTCGGCACGCAGGTCGCCGAGGGCGGCCTGCCCATGCGCTATGACGCGGACGGCAACGTGGTCAAGGCCTCTACCGCCAAGCCCACGGACACCTTCGTGCTCGGCGAGGGCTACGTGACCCGCGACGAGGCCGAGGAGCAGGTCTACGCCCTCGAGAAGTCCATCGTCACGGACTTCGCCCTGGTGCACGCGCTCAAGGGCGACCGACACGGCAACCTGGTCTTCAACAAGGCCGCCCGCCAGTTCGCGCCGCCCGTGGCCATGGCCGGTCGCGTCTGCATCGCCCAGGTCGAGGAACTCGTGGAGCCCGGAGAGATCGACCCGGACGAGGTCCACCTGCCGGGCGTGTACGTCTACCGCATCATTGAGGTGGGCACTGACATCGAAAAGCGGATCGAGAAGCGCACCGTGCGCACCGAGGAGTCCTGATGAGCGAGAACACCGAACGCCCCACCGGGCTGACCCGCGATGAGATGGCGGCCCGCGCCGCCCAGGAGCTGCCCGACGGCGCCTACGTCAACCTGGGCATCGGCATGCCGACCCTGATCCCGAACCACATCCCGGAAGGCCGCACCGTGGTGCTGCAGTCCGAGAACGGCATCCTCGGTGTGGGCCCGTACCCCACCGAGGACGCCGTGGACCCGGATCTGATCAACGCCGGGAAGGAGACGGTCACCGTCAACCCCGGTGCCAGCTTCTTCGACTCCGCGCAGAGCTTCGGCATGATCCGCGGCGGCAAGATCGACGTCGCCGTGCTCGGTGGCATGGAGGTCTCCGCGTCCGGCGACCTGGCCAACTGGATGGTGCCCGGCAAGATGGTCAAGGGCATGGGCGGTGCCATGGATCTGGTCCACGGTGCCGGCAAAGTCATCGTGATGATGGACCACGTCTCCAAGGACGGCACCCCCAAGATCGTCGAGCAGTGCACCCTGCCGCTCACGGGTCAGGCCGTCGTCCAGCGCATCATCACCGACCTCGCCGTGATCGACGTCGTCGGCACCCCGGAGCAGCCCGAGCTGAAGCTCGTGGAGACCGCCCCGGGCGTGAGCGAGGAGCAGGTGCGCGAGCTCACCGGCGCACCTCTGAGCTGAAACCTGCGATAGGCTGAACGGCCGTGCCCTCGCCGATGGTGACGGGGCGCGGCCGTTGCCGTGCGTCGATGACATGTGAGTCGAGAGGATGTGAGTGATCATGGCGAAGAAGTCCACGGGCCAGGCGAAGTCGCCGGCACCGGGGGAGCACGTGGTGATCGCCCGCAACCGCAAGGCCCGCCACGACTACACCATCCTGGACACCTACGAGGCCGGGATGGTGCTGCAGGGCACCGAGGTGAAGTCCCTGCGCGAGGGCAAGGCGTCGCTGATTGACGGCTTCGCCATCTTCTACCGGGACGAGTTGTGGCTCGAAAACGTCTACATTCCCGAGTACCTCAACGGGTCCTGGACCAACCACGCCGCCCGACGCCGCCGCAAGCTGCTGCTGCACCGGGCCGAGCTGACCAAGATCAGCCGTCAGATCCAGGAGTCCGGGCACACCATCGTCCCGCTGACCCTGTACTTCAAGGACGGCCGGGTCAAGGTCGAGATCGGCGTGGCACGCGGCAACCGGGATTATGACAAGCGCCAGGTGCTGCGCGAGAAGCAGGACAACCGCGAGGCCCAGCGCGCCATGCGCATCCGTAACCGCCGGGCCGGAGTGGCCTGAGCCGACGTCTGCAGCCCGAGCCGACGTCGTCGTGGCCAGGACGCGGCGACGCCCAGGAGCGAACCCTGGCCCGGGTAGGGAATATCAGGCGGATCTGCTAGGTTGAGCTACCTGTACGCGCCGCACTTCAGGGGCGGGGCGTACGTGGTGATTGACAACCTCATAGGGAGTCGACCCTTCACGGGGCCGATCGGTTTCGACGATGTATGTCGCGACAGGGGAAGCGGGCCGAGGATGCAGAGTCATCTCGTTAACGCTCTCTGCACACCAATAAGTGCCGAATCTAAGCGCACTGACTTCGCTCTCGCTGCCTGATCAGTGATCGAGTCCGTCAGCCCGGGGTCGCTGTCGCCCCGGATCCTGGCGTCAGCTAGATAGCCACTGGGCATCACCCTCGCCGGGGGTCGTGATGCCGACATTAATCCGGCTGGGCCCGGGTTGTCCGCCCGTCTGCGGGACGGACAGGGCCGAGTAACACCCACAGCAGACTGCGCCCGGAGAAGCCCTGACAACACTGCATCGGACGCGGGTTCAATTCCCGCCGGCTCCAC
>JAUNTT010000054.1:4151-16595 GCA_030538555.1 Micrococcus sp. | reverse complement strand
CCTCGCCCGTCCGCGACCGGGCCCGCGCTGACCTGCCCGGCTTGGGCTATCGAGACGCCGCGTCTACGATGGATGCCCGTGCCGTCGCACCGGCACCGGTCCCGCGCCGTGCCCTTTGGACCCGCACCGCGAACCGGATCCCCACCGCACCTGCTTGAGTGATTCTTCATGACTGCCCTCATCTCGCGCGTCCACGACCGGCTCGGTCTGCGCACCTCCCCGGCCATCTTCTTCAGCGCCGCCGCCGCGATCATCGCGTTCACCGCCGCCATGGGCCTGTTCCCCGGACCGGTGCAGGAGGTGTTCGGCGTCGCCGCTCACTGGCTGCGCTATGACGTGGGCTGGTTCTACACGCTCTCGGCCACCCTGCTGCTCGTGGTCTCCGTGGGCCTGGCCATCAGCCGCTACGGACGCGTCCGCCTGGGGGACGACGACGCCGCCCCGGAGTACTCGGGCCTCGCCTGGTTCGGGATGATGTTCGCCGCCGGCATCGGTGCCGTGCTGATGTTCTGGGGCATCGCCGAGCCGATGTATCACTACGCGCTGCCGCCGCTCGAGGGGACCGAGCCCTTCACTGATCAGGCCGCCGTGCAGGCACTGAACATCGCGAACTTCCACTTCGGACTGCACATGTGGGCGATTCTGATCGTGCCGGGCCTGTGCTTCGGGTATTTCACGTACAAGCGCAAGCTGCCCCCGCGCGTGTCCTCGGCCTTCCAGCCCCTGCTGGGCGATCGGATCCACGGACCGATCGGCAAGGCCATCGACGTCACGGCGATCGTCTCGACCGTGTTCGGCATGGCAGTCTCGACCGGGCTTGGCGCGCTGCAGATCAACGCCGGCATGAACTATGTCTTCGGCACTCCCGTGGCCGGCTGGATGCAGGCCGCGATCCTGGCGCTCATCACCGCGGCCGCGCTGACCTCGGCGCTGGCGGGCATGGACAAGGGTGTGAAGCGCCTGTCCTACGTGAACATCATCATGGCGGTCGCGCTCATGCTCTACGTGCTGATGTGGGCGGTGTCCTCGATGGACGTGCTGCGCGGCGTCGTCGAGTCGGCGGGTCGCTACGTCGGCTCCTTGCCGCTGCTCTCGACGTTCAATGACGCCCTGGGCGGCGGGACGTGGTCCGGTGACTGGACCGTCTTCTACTGGGCGTGGACCGTCACGTGGGCACCGTTCGTGGGCATGTTCGTCGCCAAGATCTCCCGCGGGCGCAGCATTCGCGAGTTCGTGGCCGCCTCCCTGGCGCTGCCCACGAGCTTCGTCGTCGTCTGGATGGGCATCTACGGCCACTCGGCCTTCGCCGCGGACCGTGCCTCGGCCCCGACGGCGGAGTCCGGCGGCGCCCTGACCCAGACCATCGTGGAGCAGGGCAATGTGCAGGCCGCCCTCTTCCAGTTCCTGCAGGATCTGCCGCTCTACGTCCCCGTGGCCACGTTCGCTCTGATCATCATCGTGATCTTCTTCGTCACCTCGATCGACTCGGGCGCGCTGGTCATGGACGCGATGGCCAACGGCCACGAGGAGCCCTCCACGCGCCGGCAGAAGGTGTTCTGGGCCGTCTCCGTGGGCGCGGTGTGTGCGGCGATCATCGTGACCGCCGGCGATCGGGGTCTCGATGCACTCCAGGAGGTCATCATCGTCATCGGATTCCCGGTCATGATCCTCACGGTGTTGCAGGCCTTCCTGCTCATGCAGGCGCTGCGGGAGGACGCGGGCTCGGCCCGTCCGCTGCGCACGCGCCAGTGGAAGCGCGTCCTGCCGGCGGAGGAGTACCGCCGCCGCGTGCGCGACGACGGCGCCGCTCGCGAGGAGTTCGTCATCCGGCCCGAGTTCGAGCTGGGCACCGAACCGGAGTACGACACCCACACCCCGAACACGTGGCACACCCAGCAGAGCGCGGCACGACGCGCCGCCGTCACCGTGGGGCTCACGGGTGCGGTGGCGACGGGCAAGTCCGCCGTGGCGCAGGCCTTCCAGCGCCACGGCGCCCTCGTGGTGGCCTTCGACGACCTGATGCGTGAAGTCCTCGTGCCCGGGCATCCCGTCCTGGAACAGCTGGAGGAGGTCTTCGCCGACGAGGTGGACTCCCACCGCGGGATCGACTGGGCGGGCCTCGAGCGGCTCACCGCGAGCTCGCCAGCGGCCCGGCGTCGTCTGTATGACGTGCTGACCCCGGTGGTGCGTGCCGAGGCCGACGCCCGCGCCCTCGAGGCGGGAGAGGACACCGTGCTCGTCCTGGATCTGGCGCTCGTGCCGGAGGACACCACCACGCAAGACTTCGACAGCGTGGTGGTGATCGAGGCGCCCGTGGAGCAGCGCGTGGCACGCCTGGTGGCCGAGCGCGGCCTGAGCCGTCCGCAGGCCTGGGCCGAGATCGACGCCGACGCCCTGGCCGCCCCGCCCGTTCCCGCCGAGCACCACACTCTGCTCAATGCCGGCTCCATCGAGCAGCTCCAGGACAGCGTGGATGCCTACTGGGACGAGCACATCGCCCCGCGGCTGGCCGAGACGTCCGTGGGCAGCTCCACCGAGTAGCACGGGCGGTGCCGGGGCGCTGCCGGACCGGTGACGGGACGGCGTCGGGGCCTGTCAAACTGGCCTTGTGTCAGACTGGTCACTACGGTGGAAGGCGTCGCCGTCCGGCACCCCCGCGCCGCCGCTCCCGTTGGACCGGGGCCGACGCGGTCCGCCCACACCCTGGACCCCCCCATGTCTTCTCTGCTGCATCGTCTGCACGATCGCCTCGGGCTGCGCACCTCGCCAGTCCTGTTCTTCTCGGCCGCGGCGGCCATCATCCTCTTCACCGCCGCGATGGGCATCTTCCCGGAGCCCGTCCAGGCCTTCTTCGGCGTCATTGCCACGTGGCTGCGCTATGACGTCGGCTGGTTCTTCACCCTGGGCCTGACCCTGCTGGTCGTCATCTCCGTGGGCTTGGCCATCAGCCGCTACGGCCGGGTCAAGCTCGGCGACGACGACGCCACCCCCGAGTACTCGGGGCTCGCGTGGTTCGGCATGATGTTCGCGGCCGGCGTCGGGGCGGTGCTGATGTTCTGGGGCATCGCCGAGCCAATGAACCACTATGCGAATCCGCCGCTCGAGGGCACGGTGCCCTTCTCGGACATGGCGGCCCTGCAGGCGATGAACATCGCCAACTTCCACTTTGGCATTCACATGTGGGTGATCTTCGTGGTGCCGGGCCTGTGCTTCGGCTACTTCACGTATAAGCGCAAGCTGCCGCCGCGCATGTCCTCGGCGTTCCAGCCGCTGCTCGGCGACCGCATCCACGGGCCCATCGGCAAGGCCATCGACGTGCTGGCCATCGTCTCCACGGTCTTCGGCCTCGGCGTGTCCGTGGGCTTCGGTGCGCTGCAGATCAACGCCGGGATGAACTACGTCTTCGACGTCCCGGTGGCCGGCTGGATGCAGGCTCTCATCCTGGCCGTCATCACGGCCGTCGCGCTGGCCTCCGTGCTGGCCGGCATGGACAAGGGCGTGAAGCGGCTGTCCTACGTCAACATCATTCTGGCCATCGCCCTGCTGGTGTACGTGCTGATGTGGGCCGAGTCGAGCATGAACATCGTGCGCGGCATCGTCGAGTCCGCCGGGCGCTACGCCGCGGCCCTGCCCATGCTCTCCACCTTCAACGACACGCTGGGCGATGGCGCGTGGTCCGGCGACTGGACCGTCTTCTACTGGGCGTGGACGGTGACGTGGGCGCCCTTTGTGGGCATGTTCATCGCGCGCATCTCCCGCGGGCGCACCATTCGCGAGTTCGTCGCGGCGGCGCTGGGCCTGCCCACGGCGTTCGTGATCATCTGGATGGGCATCTACGGCTTCTCCGCGTTCGCTCAGGACCGGGCCTCCGCTCCCGACGCCGAGTCCGGCGGTGCGCTCACGGAGACCATCGTGGTGGAGGGCAATGTCCAGGCCGCCCTGTTCCAGTTCCTCCAGGACATGCCGCTCTATCTGCCCGCGGCCATTCTGGCGCTCGTGGTGATCGTGGTCTTCTTCATCACCTCGATCGACTCCGGCGCGCTGATCATGGACGCCATGGCCAACGGCCAGGAGGAGCACAGCCCCCGCCGCCAGCGCGTGTTCTGGTCTCTGGCCGTCGGTGCGGTGTGTGCGGCCATCATCCTCACCTCGGGCGATCGCGGTCTCGCGGCGCTGCAGGAGGTCATCATCGTGATCGGCGCACCCGTGCTGCTCATGATCATCCTGCAGGCCGTCCTGCTGGTGCAGGCGCTGCGCGAGGACGCCGGGTCGGTCAAGCCGATGCGCACGCGCCAGTGGAAGCAGGTGCTGCCCGCGGAGGAGTATCACCGTCGCGCCCAGGAAGAGGACGGGAGCATGGAGGACTATGTCATCCGCCCCGAATTCGAGGTGGGCACCGAGCCGGAGTACGACACGCACACACCCCGGACCTACGCCGCCCAGCAGGTCGCGGCGCGTCGCGCGGCGCTCACCATCGGGCTCACCGGCGGTGTGGCCTCGGGCAAGTCCGCCGTGGCCGAGGCGTTCCAGCGCCACGGGGCCGTCGTCGTCGAATTCACCGCGCTGATGCGCGAGGTGTTGGTGCCCGGCCACCCGGCGCTCGAGGACCTGCGCGCGGTGTTCTCCGAGGACATCGTCCACGCGGACGGCACGGTGGACTGGGACGCCCTGGATCAGCTCATCGCGGGCTCGCTCGCGGCGCGTCAGCGCGTGTTCGAGGTGCTCACCCCGGCGGTGCGTGAGGTGGCGGACGCCCGCGCCACTGCCGTTGGCGAGGACGCGGTCCTCGTCCTGGACCTGGCGTTGCTCGACGACGCCGCGGCGGCGCGCGGCGACTTCGACCACATCGTCCTGGTCGACGCCCCCGTGGAGCAGCGCGTGGCCCGGCTCATGTCCGAGCGCGGGCTGCGCCGTGAACAGGCGTGGACGGAGATCGATGCGGACGCCGCCGCTATGCCGGACCCCGAGCTGGCGGACACCGTGATCCACAACGATGCCGAACTCGTCGAGCTCCAGCAGCGCGTGGACACGTTCTGGGCCGAGCAGGTGCGCCCCCGCATCGAGCTGACCACGAGCGGGTAGCCTGGGCGGCGACCGGCCCGCCGGTCGCCCCCGCCCCGCCTCCACTCCCACCGCCAAGGATCACCATGACCGAGACCCCGTCCACCGCCAGCGACCCCTACTCGCGGCCCCGCCTGCACATCGGGCTCACCGGGGGCATCGCGGCCGGCAAGTCCACGGTCGCGGCCGTGTTCGCCGAGCGCGGCGGGATCATCGTGGACTCGGACCAGATCGCCCGCTCCGTGACCGCGAAGGGCACCGAAGGCCTCGCCGCGATTCAGGACGCGTTCGGCGACCGCGTGATCACCGATGAGGGCGAGCTGGACCGTGCTGCCATGGCCCAGATCATCTTCGAGGATCCCGCACGCCGGGACCAGCTCAACCGGATCGTGCATCCGCGCGTGCGCGCCTACGGCCGCGGCATCGTGGAGCAGGCCGGGCCGGACGCCGTCGTCGTCCAGGACGTGCCACTGCTCGTGGAGACCGGGCAGACCGGGCACTACGACCTCATCGTTGTGGTGGAGGCGGACAGCGAGGAACGGGTCCGCCGCATGGTCACCGATCGCGGCATGAGCGAGGAAGACGCCCGCGCGCGGATCGCCGCCCAGGCCACGGACGCGCAGCGCCGGGCCGCCGCGGACGTCGTCATCGTCAACGACGCCGGTCTCGAGGAGCTCGCGCAGGCCGCGCACCGCGTGTGGGACCGCTATGTGGAGGGCCAGGGCTGAGCCTCGCCAGGCAGGGGCAGACGTAGGGTGGTCTCATGAGCCTCGCCCAGCAGATCAACCGCGTCGTCGCTCCCTTCGAGGTGGTCTCGCCGTACCAGCCCTCGGGTGATCAGCCCACCGCCATCGCGGAGCTGGCCGCACGCGTGCAGGGCGGGGAGAAGGACGTCGTGCTGATGGGTGCCACGGGCACCGGCAAGTCGGCCACCACCGCATGGCTGATCGAGAAGCTGCAGCGCCCCACCCTGGTCATGGTGCAGAACAAGACCCTGGCCGCGCAGCTGGCCAACGAGTTCCGCGAACTGCTGCCGAACAACGCGGTCGAGTACTTCGTCAGCTACTACGACTATTACCAGCCCGAGGCCTACGTGCCTCAGACGGACACTTTCATCGAGAAGGACTCCTCGATCAACGAGGAGGTCGAGCGGCTGCGGCACTCGGCGACGAACGCGCTGCTGACCCGCCGCGACGTCGTCGTGGTCGCCACGGTGTCCTGCATCTACGGCCTCGGCACCCCCGAGGAGTACATCGAGCAGATGGTCACCCTGCGCCAGGGTGAAGAGCTGGACCGTGACGCGCTGCTGCGCCAGTTCGTGGCGATGCAGTACGTGCGCAATGACACGGACTTCCACCGGGGCACCTTCCGGGTGCGCGGCGACGTCGTGGAGATCATCCCGATGTACGAGGAACTGGCCGTGCGCATCGAGTTCTTCGGCGACGAGATCGAGTCGATCCAGACGCTGCACCCGCTCACCGGGCACGTGGTGCGCGAGGAGAACGAGATGTACATCTTCCCGGCCTCGCACTATGTGGCCGGCCACGAGCGGATGGGCCACGCCATCACCCGGATCGAGGACGAGTTGCGCGAACGCCTCCAGGAGCTCGAGTCCCAGGACAAGCTGCTGGAGGCGCAGCGGCTGCGCATGCGCACCACCTACGACCTCGAGATGATGCAGGAGATGGGCTACTGCAACGGCATCGAGAACTATTCGCGCCATATCGACGGCCGTCCGGCCGGCTCCGCCCCGCACTGCCTGCTCGACTACTTCCCGGACGACTTCCTGCTGGTGGTGGACGAATCCCACGTGACCATCCCGCAGATCGGCGGCATGTATGAGGGCGACATGTCCCGCAAGCGCACCCTCGTGGAGCACGGGTTCCGCCTGCCCTCGGCCATGGACAACCGGCCGCTGAAGTGGGACGAGTTCCTTGAACGGATCGGGCAGACGGTCTATCTCTCCGCGACGCCGGGCAATTACGAGCTCGGTCAGGCCGACGGCGTGGTCGAGCAGATCATCCGCCCCACCGGCCTGGTGGATCCGAAGGTGGAGATCAAGCCCACGCAGGGGCAGATCGACGATCTGCTCGAGCAGATCCGCGTGCGCGTCGAGCGCGACGAACGCGTTCTGGTCACCACCCTGACCAAGCGCATGGCCGAGGACCTCACCGCCTATCTGCTCGAGAATGGCGTGAAGGTGGAGTACCTGCACTCAGACGTGGACACGCTGCGCCGCGTCGAGTTGCTGCGCGAGCTGCGCAAGGGCAGCTTCGACGTGCTCGTGGGCATCAACCTGCTGCGTGAGGGCCTCGATCTGCCGGAGGTCTCGCTGGTCTCCATCCTGGACGCGGACAAGGAGGGCTTCCTGCGCTCCACCACCTCGCTCATCCAGACGATTGGTCGCGCGGCCCGCAATGTCTCCGGTGAGGTCCACATGTACGCGGACAACATCACGGACTCGATGCGCCGGGCCATCGACGAGACCGAGCGCCGCCGCGCCGTGCAGGTCGCCTACAACGAGAAGCACGGGATCGACCCGCAGCCGTTGCGCAAGCGGATCGCCGACATCACCGATCAGCTCGCCCGGGAGGACGCGGACACCGCCGACTTCCTCTCCGGCATGGGCGGGGTCAAGTCCGGCTTCGACTTCGGCATGGGCCGACGCGGGATCACCTCGGCGCGGGGCGGCGCGGAGACCTCCGACGACGACGCCGGCGCCTCGGCCGTGCCGGTCGCGGCCGGTCAGTTGCCCGCCAAGGACCTGGAAGACCTCATCGCGCAGATGTCGGCGCAGATGCACCAGGCGGCCACGGATCTGCAGTTCGAGGTGGCAGCCCGGCTGCGCGATGAGGTGGCCGAGCTGAAGAAGGAGCTGCGGCAGATGAAGCGAGAAGGCTGAGCGGTGCCATGAGTGCGGGGGGAACGGGCGCGGGCGGAGTGAGCGCCGGCGGAGCGCGCACGGGCGGTGCGGGCGCCGAGCGGGACGACGTCTCGGGGGTTGAGCACCCCCAGCAGGCGCGCACGGTGGGCGTGCTCGCCGCGAGCCAGGTGTTCTCCGGGATCGGCAATGGCGCGGCCCTCGCGGTCGGTTCGCTGCTGGCCGTCCAGCTCTCGGGCAATGAGGCCCTCGGCGGAACCACCACGATGGCGATCTCCGTGGCCGGTGCCCTCAGCGCCCTGCCGCTGGCCCGATTGGCCCTGAGCCGAGGCCGCCGGCAGGCGTTGATGACCGCGTATGCGCTCGCCACCCTCGGGTCCGTGGCGATGCTGCTCGCTCCAGTGGTGTCCAGTTTCCCGCTGCTGCTGGCCGGCGCGTTCGGCGTCGGGTTCGGCGCGGCCGGCAATCTGCAGGCGCGCTTCGCCGCCACGGATCTGGCCAGTACGCGGCGCCGCGGCCAGGACCTGGGTCTCGTGGTCTGGTCGATCACGATCGGCGCGGTGGCCGGGCCCAATCTCATCGGTCCCGGAGCGAGCATCGCACGCTCCGTGGGGCTGCCCGAGACCTCGGGGGCCTTCCTGTTCTCCACCGCGGGCATGGTCGTGGCGATCTTGATCCTCGCCCTGGGACTGCGCCCGGATCCGCTCGTGCTGCGGCGCGACCTGGATACCCGGGGTGCATTGCCGGAGGCGGGCGTGGCGGGCGTGCGCGCTGCCCAGGCGCCGCAGTTGCGTGCGGGTCTGCGCGCCGTGGTCGAAGACTCTCGGATTCTGGCGGGGGTGGCCTCCGTCGTCGGGGCGCACGCCGTGATGGTGGGCATCATGGCGATGACGCCGGTGCACCTCGCGCGACTCGCGGAGCACCCCCTGGGTGGGGGTGCGGCAACGGTGCACGCGGCGTCCACCGACACCCTGGTGGTGATCGGGCTGGTGATCTCGCTGCATATCGCGGGGATGTACGCCCTGTCACCGCTCGTGGGGTGGGCGGCCGACCGCTGGGGCCGGGTGCGGGTGATCGTGGCGGGACACGGTGTGCTCATCGCCGCGGCCGTGGTGGGCACCGGGTGGGGTCGCTCGACTGCCGCCGTCACCGCGGCGCTGATCCTGCTGGGCATCGGTTGGTCGCTCGTGACCGTGGCCGGCTCGGCGTATGTGTCCGAGCATGTGGCCGGCGCTCGGCGGGTGCTCGTGCAAGGCGTCACCGATGCCGGCATGGGGGCGGCCGCCGCGGTGTCCGCAGCGCTGGCCGGCGTCGTGCTGTCTGCCTTCGGGTTCGCGGGGCTGTGCGTGGTGGCCGCGGTGGTGGCTTTCGCACTGCTGGCCTGGATGGGCTCGTCGGGACGGGCGGAGCGCTTGATGATCGGACGGCGACCTTGAGGTTCACAAAAAGCCTGTTATTGAGTGTTTATCAGTGATATTGTGACACCATGACCGAGACCTCTGCCGCCGTCATCGCGGACATCGTGGGCTCCCGACAGCTCAAGGACCGGGCCCGCGCCCAGCAGCTTATTCTGGAGACCTTCGCTGCGGTGGCGGAGTCCGCGCCGCCCTGCGTTCCCGCGTGGGCCACCGTGGGGGACGAGTTCCAGCTGGTGCACCGAACGTGGCCCGAGGCGCTGCGCGCCACCCTGCTGATCCAGCTGAGCCTCGAGGCGGGGGTCGAACTGCGCTTCGGCATCGGCCTGGGCGAGCACCGCACGGTGCCGGGGGCAACCGCTGAGGACGCGCACGTGTTTGACGGCAGCGCCTGGTACCGAGCGAGGGAGGCTGTCATTCAGGCAGCACAGCGCACCGGTGCGGCGACGAGCTTTGTTGGTGCGGACGTACAACTGAGCTCGGCGATCGAGGCCGCGCTCGTCCTGCGCGACCACGTGGTGGGCCGGCTCAAGGCACGCGAGCGGCGCGTGGCTCGGGGGCTGCTGTCAGGGAACACGCAGACCGAGATCGCCACCCAGGAGCGCATCACGCAGTCTGCGGTGTCCCAGACCGTCCACCGGGCCGGCATCGACGCCTTGCTCCGGGTCGATGCCGCGCTGCAGGACCTCGCGTCCCGGCCTTCCGCCCTGAGGACGAGGCGTGCGGCATGAGCGCGCTGATCTTGCTGGCCATCGGGGTCCACGATCTCCTGCGGGCCGTCACACGGGACAGAGCGCTGAGCGGGGCGCGCCTGTGGCTCCTGCTGAGCCTTGCGGTGGCACTCGCCGCGGCCGGGGGCGGGCTGACCTCCAGCACGCTGGCCGGGGCAGGTGAGGGTGCGGGCCCGGGCGAGGGCGCGCACGGCTGGGTGTGGTTCGTGGTGAGCGCCGTTGTCGCGCTCGGGGTGGCAGTGGTGTGGCATCGACTGGACGACCCGCGCGAGGCTGCGGCCAGGACCCGGGGCGCGCGGTCCCGTCTGGTGCTGCTGGCTGAGGTGGGTCTGCTGGCCGGACTCGAGGCCAGTCTGCCGGTGGTCGGGGCGGCACTGGCCCCGCCGTGGCTGGCCGCTGTCGCGGCGGGGGTCGCTTTGGTGTCGACGGCCAATCTGGTGACCCGGGATGTCCTCGAGCTGGCGGGCCGGCCGTCGTCGCAGGACGAGGCCGCGCCCGGGCTGCGCGGGGGACGGTTCATCGGGCCGATGGAGCGCCTGCTCATGGCGGCGCTGGGTCTCGTCGGGGCGTTCCCCGTGGTCGCCGCGCTCATGGCGGCCAAGGGCATCGTGCGCTTCCCGGAGATCTCGCGGGCGGGAGCGACCCCTGCCTCTGGGACGTCCGAGGCAGCGGCCGATGTCGACGGCGGGGCGGCTGGGGGCATGGCGGAGGAGTTCCTGGTCGGTTCGCTGGCCAGCTGGACACTCGCGGCGGGCGGTGCCCTGCTGGTCTACGCGAGCCTCCTCGGCCACCCCTGATGTTACGAATCCCCTCATATACTCGAGATATTAGCTGAAAAACGCGGCATCCTCCCGTGTAGACTCACCTCTCGACGTAGGGGAGTATCCCGAACACTGTGGACGTCAACACGCCGTTGCGGCCCACGCTCTGACATGAGCGGGTCGGTCAGCGGCCGGACACAGCGGCCTGGAGCAGGTGCACAGGCGGAGAGACTTGCGGCGCCTTTTCCTGTTCCCTTAACTCCTGGAGAGGTGGCCCTCGTGGACATCACCGGTGTGACCTGGGCAGTGACGATCGCCGTGATCGTCGGTCTGCTCGCCTTCGACTACTTCGCTCACGTGCGCAAGGCGCACGTGCCCACCATCAAAGAGGCGGCCATCTGGTCGACCATCTACATTGGCCTGGCCCTGCTGTTCGGCCTCGTGTTCTTCGCGTTCGGTGACACCCAGCATGCGGTGCAGTACTACACCGGCTACATCCTGGAGAAGGCGCTCAGCGTCGATAACCTCTTTGTCTTCCTCATCATCATGGCGAGCTTCCGCGTGCCGCGGGAGTACCAGCAGAAGGTGCTGCTCTTCGGCATCACCTTCGCCCTGATCTCGCGCACGGCGTTCATCCTGCTGGGTGCCGCGATCATCGAGCTGTGGTCCGATGTGTTCTACATCTTCGGCATCTTCCTGCTGCTCGTGGCGGGCAATCAGCTCAAGGGCGAACTCGCCGGCGACGACGCGAAGGACGAGGCGGACAACGTCATGGTCCGCCTGGCCAAGCGCTTCCTTCCGGCCTCGGATGAGTACCACGGGGACAAGCTGTTCACCATCGAGAACGGGCGTCGCGTCATGACGCCGATGCTGCTGGTTATGGTCGCCATCGGTGCCACAGACATCCTGTTCGCCTTCGACTCGATTCCCGCGATCTTCGGCGTGACTCAGGAGGCCTACATCGTCTTCACGGCCACCGCGTTCTCGCTGATGGGTCTGCGGCAGCTGTACTTCCTCATCGACGGTCTGCTCGACCGCCTCGTCTACCTCTCCTACGGCCTCTCGGCGATCCTCGCCTTCATCGGTGTGAAGCTGGTGCTCCACGCGCTGCACGAGAACAACCTGCCCTTCATCAACGGCGGTGAGAACGTGCCGGTGCAGACGATCCCCACGGAGATCTCCCTGATCGTGGTGGTGGGCATCCTGCTGCTGACCACGGTGATCTCGCTGTACTCGCCGAAGGGTCAGGCGCTGCGCACGCTGCAGAACGCCGAGAAGTTCTCGTTCCGCTACACCAAGCTCGATGAGACCGCCTCCACGCAGGAACGCACCGCGGCCGCCGCGAAGATGGATGAGTGGACGGAGAAGGCCGAGGACCTGGACCAGAAGTGGCGCGATGAGCTGCTCGAGCACAAGGACACGTGGTCGCAGATCATCCGCACCGCTCATGAGACGCGACTGAACGACGCCACCGTGGCGGACTCCACCACCTCACGCAAGATTGTGGAGCAGTCCGGGCCTACGGTCTGACCCGCACCGTCTGACCCCTCCGGCCTGATGTCAGGCCACCAGCCGTGCGCCCCCCCCCCCGCTGA
>JAUNTT010000054.1:0-4141 GCA_030538555.1 Micrococcus sp. | reverse complement strand
TTCTCACCCGCCCGTTCTGCCCCGCCGGGGTTGTTGACAGCCCCCCCGCCGGCCGCGCTCCCCACCGTTGGGGCGGGCCTGCGCGGACGGCTCTGTGCTGTCGGTCAGCGCGAGCAGGCGCTGCACAATGCCAGGGCCGTCGTCACCGATCCCGTCGTGGTGGTAGGCATCGGACTCCCACACGCGCAATCCTCGCACCGCCGTAGCGGTCTCCAGTGACAGCGCGCGGTCCACGAAGACATCATGGGTATAGACGGCCGCAGCCACCGGGACGGTGTTCTCGCTCAGACGCTCGACGTCGTAGAGCGCGCCGAAGCTCTCTTGCTGGGCGAGCAGGTCCGCGGTCTCGGCAAGGCCCTCGAGGGCAGTCCCCGCGTCGAACTGGGTGGCGAAGACGTGTTCGCCGGTGAGCAGGGGTGCCGGTTCGGCGTCGGGGGCAAAGTCCGGATGATCGGCCAAGACCCGCTGCGCAGACCAGTCCGTGGCGGTGGACCCGCCCTCCCGCGGTGCCGAGGGCTGCGCGTAGATCGCCTCGTGCAGCACCGAGTAGAGCAGGGTGCTACGGCGCTCCACCATGGCCTCGACGGCCGAGCGGAGATTCTCGTGGACGCGCACCTGCGGCGCGCCCTCGGCGCCGCCGGTCAGCTCCGTGCTCAGTGACTCGGTGAGGAGGTAGTAGAGCTGGTCCACCCGCGTGTTGCCGCCGAGGTACATGCCCAGCATCTGGGCGCGGGCCACGGTCAGCTCGGAGCCGTCGGACAGGCGCTCGGGCGTGCCTGCGGCGGCGCGGGACCGCAGGTGCGCCACGAGGTCCACCCACCCCTGCCAGGCGCTGGGGTAGCGGCCGAAGAACTCGTCCTGGCGCTCCCGCATGCGGGCATAGGTCGCCTGGTAGACACGGTCGGCGTGACCGGTGACCGGGGCCAGGCCGCCGGTGACGAGGCTGCGCTCGAGGCCTTCCGGGAAGAAGGACAGGTAGCTCAGGGTGCAGAAGCCGCCGAAGCTCTGACCCATGGTCGTCCACGCGGGGGAGCCCAAGGCGAGACGGATCATCTCGGCGTCCGCCACGATGGACGGCGCCCGCAGGTGGGTGAGATAGGCCGCGCCGTCCTCGGGGGTCATGGCTTCAAGCGTCTCGAATGTCACGGGGTCGGAGGTGCCGGTGCCGCGCTGGTCCAGCATGAGCACGCGGAAGCGGCCCAGCGCCTCCTTCATCCAGCCGCCGACGCGCGGAGGTCGCGAGCCCCCGCTGCCCGGTCCGCCCTGGAGGTAGAACAGGTAGGGAGCGTCCGCGTCGCCGCCGGCGCCACGGAACTCGCGCACCCGCACGGTCATCACCGCAGCCCCACCGGGCCCGACGCCGTCGCCGTCCTCATGCTTAGCCCGAGCCTCCTCGAGGGTGTCGGCGTGATCGATGGGCACGAGGAACGCGTGGTGGATCAGCTGGGTGCCGTCGAACAGGGTGACGGTGTCACCCTGGGTGTGGGCGGCCGGTCCGCGTGGGGCGAAGCCGCGCGGGTCGCCGGGGTGGAGGGTGGTGGCGTCAGACCTGTGAGTCATCGGTGGTCCTTGTCTGTCGGGAGCAGTCCGGGTCAGTTCAGAGCAGTCCAGGTTCGGGGGCACCCACGGAGAGCACCCGGATGACGGGGTGGCCGGCGTCGTCGGAGGCATCGAGGTCGACGATGGCGTTGATGCCGTGGTCGAGGTCGCCGTCGTGGTCCACGAGGATCTGACGCACGGCCACCAGCGCTGACCGGTGAGCTCGCGCGGTGCGGATCCGGTGGGTGCGGTGTCCAGCAGGAAGTACTGGGGGCCGCGGGCGGCGGCGGAGTCGTCGATGTCCTCGTGGTCGTCGAAATAGGCGTCGAGCGCATCGGCCCAGTCATCGGCGCTGAGATCGCCGGAGAGTTCGGCCAGTGCGGCGTCCTGCTCGTCGCCGAAGAGTCGCACCCGCGCGTACATGGCGTTGCGGACCATGACGCGGAAGACCGGGAGGTTGTGGGTCAGGCGCGGCGGCTCGGCCGGCGCGAGTGCCTCATGGTCGCGGCGCAGTTCGTCGATGTCTCCGGCCACGAGGTCTTCCCATTCCTCCAGGAGGGAGGAGTCGGTCTGCTTGACCATCTCGTCGAGCCAGTCGAGGATCACGTGCAGCTCCTCGGTGCGGATTTCTTGGGGCACGGTGGAGCGCAGTGCCTTGACCGCGTCGGTGAGGTAGCGCAGTAGGACGCCTTCGCTGCGGGCGAGTCCGTAGTACTGGACGTAGTCGCCGAAGCCCATGGCGCGTTCGAACATGTCCCGGACCACGGACTTCGGGTGCAGCTCGAATTCGTTCAGCCACGGCGCGGAAGCCCGGTAGAGCTCGAACTGCTGTTCAAGCAGTTCGGCGAGGGGTCGGGGGTGGGTGACCTCGTCCAGGGCACGCATGCGCTCGGTGTACTCCATGCCCTCGGCCTTCATGGCGGCCACGGCCTCGCCCTTGGCGCGCTTGACCTGGCCCGCGAGCACCTGGCGGGGCGGGTCGAGGGTGGCCTCGATGACGGAGACCACGTCGAGGTGATGATCGGGGGAGTCGGGGTCCAGCAGTTCGAGGGCCGCCAGCGCAAAGGGGGACAGTGGCTGGTTGAGGGCGAAGTCCGGCTGCAGGTCCACGGTGAGGTCCACGGTGCGGCCCTCGGCGTCGGGCTCCGGGAGGCGTTCGAGGACACCCGTGGCCAGCAGCTCGCGGAAGATGCCCAGCGCGCGGCGCATCAGGATGGCTTGGCGGGCCGGGGTCTCATGGGTGGCGCGCAGCAGCCGCCGCACGGCCACCACAGGGTCCCCGGGGCGGTCGAGGATGTTGAGCAGCATCGAGTGGGTGATCTGCATGCGGGAGAGCAGCGGTTCCGGCTCGGCGGCCACAAGCTTCTCGAAGGTCGCGGGCCCCCAGGACACGAACCCCTGGGGTGGAGTCTTCTTCTTTGCGGACTTGCTGGACTGCTTGATGCGCTTAGCGCGTTCGGCGTCGTCCTTGACGTTCGCGAACTTGGCTGCGGCCTTGCGTTCGGCGGCCTTGTTCTCGATCACGTGCTCGGGGGCCTGCACGACCACGGTGCCGGAGGTGTCATAACCGGCGCGGCCGGCCCGTCCGGCGATCTGGTGGAACTCGCGGGCCTGCAGGATGCGGGTCTTCTCGCCGTCGAACTTGGACAGTGCTGTGATGAGCACGGTGCGAATGGGCACGTTGATGCCGACGCCGAGGGTGTCGGTGCCGCAGATGACCTTCAGTAGGCCATCCTGGGCGAGCTTTTCCACGAGGCGCCGATATTTGGGCAGCATCCCGGCGTGGTGGACCCCGATGCCGGCCCGCACCAGGCGGTTCAGGGTCTTGCCGAAGCCGGCGGAGAAACGGAAACCCGCAATGCGCTCGGCGATGGCCTCTTTCTCGGCCTTGGTGGCGACGGCGACGGAGGCCAGCGACTGGGCGCGCTCGACGGCGTCGAGCTGACTGAAGTGCACGATGTACACGGGCGCCTGGTGCGTGGAGACCAGCTCCTCGACCTTCTCCTGCACGCTGACCTCTGAGTATTCGAAGCTCAGGGGGATGGGGCGTTCGGCGTTCGCGACGACGGCGGTCTGGCGTCCGGTGCGGGCGGTCAGGTCCGCTTCGAGGCGGGTGGTGTCGCCGAGGGTGGCGGAGAGCAGCAGGAACTGGGCCTGGGGGAGTTCGAGCAGCGGGACCTGCCAGGCCCAGCCGCGGGCGGGATCCGCGTAGTAGTGGAACTCATCCATGATGACGGGGCCGATGTCCATGCCGGAGCCCTCGCGCAGGGCACGGTTGGCCAGGATCTCGGCGGTGCAGCAGATGATGGGGGCGTCCGGATTGACCGAAGAGTCACCGGTGACCATGCCGACGTTGTCGGCACCGAAGACGTCCACCAGGCTGAAGAACTTCTCCGAGACCAGTGCCTTGATGGGTGCGGTGTAATAGGACACCTCGCCGTGCGCGAGCGCGTGGGCGTGGGCACCCAGCGCCACGAGCGACTTCCCGGAGCCGGTGGGCGTGGCGAGGATGACGTTCTGCCCGGCCACCAGTTCCATCACCGCTTCTTCCTGAGCGGGGTAGAGCTCCACGCCGCGAGAGGTGGTCCACCGGGTGAAGGCC
>JAUNTT010000053.1 GCA_030538555.1 Micrococcus sp. | reverse complement strand
CTCGGTGCCGTCGTCGGGTTCTTCTTGTACCGGCCCGTGATGGAGTCTCTGGCCGAGGCGATCAGGGACAGCGGCATGAGCGACCACATGTCCATGATGTATTTCGGCACCGTGGGCTCGCACTTTGACATCATGCTCCAGGTGGCCTTCTTCATCGGCGTGGTCGTGTCCTCACCGGTCTGGCTGTACCAAATCTGGGCGTTCATCGTTCCCGGACTGAAGGCGAAGGAGAAGAAGTACGCAGTCGGGTTCCTCTCGGCAGCCATCCCGCTCTTCGTGGGCGGCGTGGCGCTGGGGTGGCTCGTGCTGCCTCAGGCCCTGCAGTTCTTCATCGGGCTCGCACCGGATCAGACCGCGTCGTTCATGGACGCGCAGTACTTCATCCCGTTTGTCCTGCGTATGCTCCTGGCGTTCGGCGCGGCGCTGGTCCTGCCCGTGTTGCTCGTCGGCCTGAACATGCTGGGCATCCTGCCGGGCCGCACCATCCTCAAGCACTGGCGGATCACGGTGTTCATCATCGCCGTGATCTCCGCGATCGCCGCACCCGGCGGCGACGCCATCACGATGTTCTACCTCGCCGCCCCGCTGTTCACCCTGTTCGGCGTGGCGATCGCGCTGTGCGTGGTGGGTGACAAGCGTCGAGAGCGCAAGCGGGCCAAGCAGGCCACGGACATCGAGGACGAGCTGTCCTCCGGACCGAAGCCGCTCCACCAGCTCTGAGAGCGCCCCCAGCACGGCGGCGCGCCCGCCGAGAGCTGACACCGGGACCACGGGGCCGGCGCGCCGTAGGCTGAGAGCATGGCCTCCCACCGGACGACACCGCACGATCACGACGCCTCGGCATCGGAGAGCCTCTCACCCGCACAGGCCTACGCGGCCGCCCGGCGTCGTCGTCAGCACGCGGGCAGCCTGACCGCTCGCTTTGCCGCCGGACTCGGCTTCGAACTCGACGACTTCCAGGTCCGCGCCTGCCAGGAGGTCGAGGCTGGGCATGGCGTGCTCGTGGCGGCCCCCACCGGATCCGGCAAGACGGTGGTGGGGGAGTTCGCGATCGTCCAGGCCCTCGAGCACGGCCGCCGCGCTTTCTACACCACGCCCATCAAGGCCCTGAGTAACCAGAAGTACGCGGATCTGGCAGCGGTGTACGGCAGCGATCGCGTGGGGCTGCTGACCGGTGACACCTCGGTCAACGCCGACGCCGACGTCGTCGTGATGACCACCGAGGTGCTGCGCAACATGCTCTACGCCGAGTCCACCGCACTGGCCGACCTGGGGTGCGTGGTCATGGACGAGGTGCACTATCTTGCGGACCGCTTCCGTGGCCCCGTGTGGGAGGAGGTCATCATCCATCTGCCCGAGCGGGTGCAGCTGGTGTCGCTCTCCGCGACGGTGTCCAACGCCGAGGAGTTCGGCGCCTGGCTGGACACGGTGCGCGGGGCGACGACGGTGATCGTCTCGGAGCATCGCCCCGTGCCCCTCTTCCAGCACATCCTCGCCGGGGGTCGGCTCTACGACCTCTTCGCCGACGACGTCTCCTTCGAAGACACCGCTGACGACGCTGCGACCCTGCTCAATCCCGAGCTGGCCCGGCTCTCGCAGGAGGCCCACCGCGCGGCACAGCGCTCCGACTGGGGTCGACCGAAGGGCCCGGGACGCGGCGGTCGGGGCCGCGGCAAGCCCGGACGGGGTGGGCGCGGCGGCGGGTCGGGTGCCCGTGGCGAGCGTGGCCGCGAGCGCTCTGGCGCCTCCTCGTGGGCGCGGGATCGGCCCGTCACCCAGTCCCGCGCCGGCGGGCCGCCACGGGGCGGGCCGCGGACCTTCACCTCGCGAGCCGAGATGGTGCGCGTGCTGCACCGCGAGGACCTGCTGCCCTGCATCACCTTCATCTTCTCCCGGGCCGGCTGCGATGCCGCCGTGGAGCAGGCGTTGGCCAGCGGACTGGATCTCACCTCGGCCGCCGAGAAGCGCCTCGTGTTCGAGCGCACCGAGCGGGTGGCACAGTCGCTGCCGCCGGAGGACCTCGAGATCCTCGGTTTCTGGGCATGGCGCGATGCCCTGTCGCGGGGCTTCGCTGCGCACCACGCCGGCTTGCTCCCGGCCCTGAAGGAGGCCGTGGAGGACCTCTTCGTGGGTGGCGCGCTCAAGGTGGTCTTCGCCACCGAGACCCTGGCGCTGGGCATCAACATGCCCGCTCGCTCGGTCGTCATCGAGAAGCTCGAGAAGTTCAACGGTCAGGCCCACGTGGACATCACGCCGGGGGAGTACACCCAGCTCACCGGCCGTGCTGGCCGGCGAGGCATCGATGTGGAGGGCCACGCCGTGGTGCTCTGGCGCCCGGGCCTGGACCCGGCGGCCCTGGCGGGACTGGCCTCGAAGCGCACCTATCCGCTGCACTCCTCCTTCCGGCCCACGTACAACATGTCCGTGAATCTGCTCGCGCAGGTGGGCATCGAGCGGGCGCGGGGGATCCTCGAGTCGTCCTTCGCCCAGTTCCAGGCGGACAAGTCCGTCGTCGGCCTGGCGCGGCAGGTGCGCTCCCAAGAGAAGTCCCTGCAGAAGTATGCCGACGCCATGCACTGCGACGCGGGGGACTTCACGGAGTATCTGCGGCTGCGCAAGGAGATCGCGGCGTCCCAGAAGTCCGGCGCGCAGGGTCGGCGTCGGGCCCATGTGGCCGCCATCAAGGAGTCGCTGACCGAGCTGGCCGTCGGCGACGTGATCGAGCTGCCCGAGGGTCGTGGGCTGGGGCGCTGCATCGTCGTCTTCCCCGCGGGCAATCCGCAGAACCCCCGGGTGGGCGTGATCACGGACAAGGCTCAGTTGCGGCGGATCACGCTCGAGGACGTTGCCGATCCGGTGGATCCGATCGCCGCGGCACGCCTGCCTCAGACCATCCAGGTGAAGTCGCCCTCCCAGCGCAAGGACATCGCGGCGGCCATGCGTGCCGCCGTGAAGGAGGGCCGCCCCTCCAGCTCGGGACGACGCCGGACCGGATTCCGGTGGCACGAGCCCGACGCCTCGCCACGCGTCGAGCAGCTGCGCGCCGAGCTCACCGCGCATCCCTGCCATGCCTGCCCGCAGCGCGAAGAGCACGCCCGCTGGGGTGAGCGCTGGTGGGGACTGCGCCGCGAAGTGAGCACGCTGCGCGAGAAGATCGCGGGGCGCACGAACACCATCTCGCGCACCTTTGATCGCCTCGTGACGCTGCTGCGCGGCTACGACTACGTCACCGCCGACGCCGCGTCCGCACGCACCGCCCTCACCCCTGCGGGTGAGGCCCTGCGCCGCATCTACGGCGAACGGGACCTGCTCACCAGCCTCGTGCTGCAGGATGCTGCCACCCGCTCGCTGACCCCGGAGGAGTGGGCCTGCACCGCCGCGCTGCTGGTGTACCAGGGCAAGCAAGACCGAGAGACGGTGGCGCCCGTCATGCCCAGCCGCCGGCTCCAGGTGGTCGCGGACGCGGTGGCGAGCCTGGAGACGCGGCTGCATGAGCAGGAGACAGCAGCACGCCTGGAGCGGACCCCGCCCACCGACGGCTCCCTCGTGGCGCCGATGCACCGCTGGGTGCGGGGCGCGTCCCTGCGGGACACCCTGCAGGGCTCCGATCTGGCGGCCGGTGACTTCGTGCGCTGGTCCCGTCAGGTCATCGATCTGCTGGGGCAGCTCGCGCAGGTGCCCGGCGATGAGCATCGCGTCAGGGCGTGTCGGCGCGCCGCCGACCTCGTGGCCCGGGGCGTGGTAGCCACTGCTGTACCGGAGGTCTCGCGCGACGCCGGGCCGAGCAGCGGCGTCGACCAGGACGGGATGGACCAGGACTAGGCTTGATCGGATGAACGCGCAGATCTACGTCCACGGCATCATCCACTCGCCCGCGGAGCCCTATGCGACCGCGCTCGTGCTCGACTCCGGGACGATCACGTGGCTGGGCGCCGATGACACCGCACAGCGGATCGTCGAGGGCGGAGCGCAGCCCGTGGACCTCGACGGCGCCGTGGTGACCCCGCTCTTCGTGGACCCCCTCGAGCGCGTCGCCGACGCCGCAACCGCGCGCACCCCCGGGCAGGCGCTGCAGCGCGGGATCGGGGCCACGGCACAGCTGTGGCCCACGGGCCACGATGCGCCGGCGCCGGACGCCGCGGAGGCGGACTCCCCGGCGCCGGACACGACGGCGGGAGTCGACCTCGATGCCGCGCAGCACATCTCGCGCTACGCCCCCGCGGCCTCACCCGAGCAGCTGGACCGCCTGCTCGCCGCGCCGGCTCCCACCGCCGATCACTGCGGTGTCTGGCTGAAGCTCTCCGCGTGGGAACCGGGCGCGCTGCGCACCGCCGTCCTCGCGGCCACGCAGGCGGGGGTGCAGCTCTACCTCGTGGACCCCGCCGGTCCGCAAGCCGAACAGGGCAGCGGACTGGACGACGTCGTCGCCGCCGTGCAGGCCGCCCGCGAGGCCGGTGCGCCGCTACTGCGTGCCCGGCACCGTGTGCAGATCACCGGCCCGGTCAGCGACGCGCAGCGCGCCGTGCTGCGGGACACGGCCTGCTCGGCCACCGTGCTCATGGACCCGCACGCGAGTGCGGAGGATGCCCCCGCGTTGGGCACGCTGATCGCCGACGGCGTTCCCGTTAGCCTGGGTGGCGCACCCGAGAACCCCTGGGCCGCGTGTCAGTGGGCGCTGCAGCACCCGCGTGCGCAGGAGCAGATCTCGGCGCGCGCGGCGTTCGCCGCCATGACGCGCGCGCCGGTGCGAGCCCTGCCGGCAGCCGCCGCAGTGCCCCTGGCTGTGAGCGCGCGCATCGCGGTGAATGAGCCGGCACACCTGGCTCTCTGGAACGCGGACGCCGTCAGCGTGCAGTCGCCGGACTCGCGCGTCTCGGCGTGGAGCACGGACGCGCGCGCGGGCACTCCGCTCCTGCCGGACCTGTCCGCGGACACGCCGCTGCCCCGCCTGCGCACCAGCCTGATCCAGGGGATCGAACCGCACGGCACAAATCAGCCCGCCTGAGGGGACGGCTTCCTATACTGGTGCGAATGACCATGCGTGGTGGCCGAGGGCTGGACACGTGCCTGTGACATCGACCTGGAGGGCGAGCCTCACCCCATGCGAGTGCTGACTATCATTCCCACGTACAACGAGATCGAGTCGTTGCCGCTGACCCTGGGCCGGCTACGCGAGGCGGTGCCGGCCTCGGACGTGCTCATCGTCGACGACGGCTCCCCGGACGGCACCGGTCAGTGGGCGGACGCCACCGCGGCGCAGGATCCGCAGGTGCACGTGCTGCACCGCGCGGAGAAGAACGGACTGGGCGGGGCCTACATCGCCGGCTTCGGCTGGGCGCTGGAGCGCGGCTATGACGTGCTGGTCGAGATGGACGCCGATGGCTCCCACCAGCCGGAGCAGCTGCCCCGCCTGCTCGAGGCCATCCAGTCCGCCGATCTGGTGATCGGCTCGCGCCGCGTGCCCGGCGGCAAGATGGTCAACTGGCCGGCGCACCGCAAGCTGATCTCCGCGGGCGGCTCGCTCTACCCGCGCCTGCTGCTGGGCCTGAATCTCACGGACATCACCGCCGGGTACCGGGCCTACCGCGCCGACGTGCTGCGTCAGATCGATCTCAGCGCCGTGCAGTCGAAGGGCTATGGCTTCCAGGTGGACATGACCTTCCGAACGGCCCGGCTGGGCAAGCGCATCGTGGAGGTGCCCATCACCTTCGTGGAGCGCGAGCTGGGGGAGTCGAAGATGTCCTCGGGCATCATCCGGGAGGCCGTGGTCAACGTGACCCGCTGGGGCCTGGCCGCCCGGTGGGAGAAGCTGCGCTCTCTGATCGGCCGCTGAGCAACCCGGGCGCGTGGCTGCCGACGCCGCCGGGCCCAGGCCCCCAGCCCGTCGCAGACACACGCAGGGCCCGCACCATGCTGGTGCGGGCCCTGTGCGTGTGGCGGGAGGGCGGAATCAGTCGGACTCGCCGCGCGCGGCGCGCAGCTTGCCGAGCTGGATCTGCAGGGTCTCCTCGAGCTCCTCCATGGACCGGCGCTCGCACAGCATGTCCCAGTGGGTGCGCACGGGCTTCTCGGCCGAGGCATCCGGCTTGTCGCCGTTGACCAGGACGGCCTCCTTGCCGGTCTTGGAGGTCCAGGTCGCGGGGATCTCGGCCTCGGCGGAGAAGGTCACGAAGACCTGCTCGCCATCCTCGCAGCGGTACTCGACGCGCTGACGGGCGGCAGGCTCGACGCCGGCCTCGGACTCCAGGGACTGCGCCCCCAGGCGCATGCCACGCAGGCTGCGATCACTCACGTTGTCTCACTTCCTCAACGACGGACGGTCAACACTCGTGTGCGGGTGCCCGTGGGGCACCCGCACACGCGTTCATCTACCTAACAGACGATTCTGTCACGACATTCCCTCAGCCGAGCTCGGCGCCCGGCTCCCGGCGCGGCTGATCCGGCAGAGCGGACTGCTCCGGCTCGGCCGGCAGCTCGCGCTGGGCCGGAGCGGACTCCGTGCCCGTCTCAGCCCCGGCGCCGGAGTGCTCGCCGCGCTGCTCGGTCACCGGGACGCGCAGGTCCTCCGGCACGGCCAGGGCCTCGTCGAGCGAGGTCATCTTCATCTCGTCGGCCGTGATCGCGCCCGCGGTCATGGACTCCATGACACCGGCCGAGCGCAGACCGTCCACCGTGGTGGGGCGCGGCTTGCGCTGCTTCTTCTCTGCACGCTCGGCACGATCGCCGTGGCTCTCCTCGCGGCGTCCCGAGCGGGCATCCGAGGAACCGGAGCTCGAGCCGCCGAGCAGCTCCCCGACGCCCTTGAGGGCATCGCTGAGCTCGGAGGGGATCACGAAGAGGGTGTTGGACTTGCCGTCGGCGATCTTGGGCAGCTGCTGGAGGTACTGGTAGGCCAGCACGTCCTGGTCCGCGCCACCGGTGTGGATGGCCTCGAAGACGACGTCGATGGCCTCGGCCTCGGCGTTCGCGCGCAGGATGCGTGCCTGGGCGTCGCCCTCGGCCGCAAGGATCTGCGCCTGACGCTCACCCTCGGCGGTGAGGATCTGCGCCTGCTTGGTGCCCTCGGCGGTGAGGATGGCCGCTCGACGGTCACGCTCGGCGCGCATCTGCTTCTCCATGGAGTCCTGGATGGAGTGCGGCGGATCGATGGCCTTAAGCTCCACGCGGGACACGCGCAGACCCCACTTGCCGGTGGCCTCGTCGAGCACACCGCGCAGCTTGTTGTTGATGGTGTCACGGGAGGTCAGCGCCTCTTCGAGGTTCATGCCGCCGACCACGTTGCGCAACGTCGTGGTGGTCAGCTGCTCGACCGCGTGAATGTAGTTGGCGATCTCATAAGTGGCCGCCTTGGCGTCCGTCACCTGGAAGTACACGACCGTGTCGATCGAGACCACGAGGTTGTCCTCGGTGATCACGGGCTGGGGCGGGAACGAGACGACCTGCTCACGCATGTCCATGTGGGGCAGCATGCGATCCACGAAGGGGATCACGAGCGTCAGTCCAGCTCCGGCGGTGCGCTGGTACTTGCCGAGACGTTCGATGTTGGCGGTGCGCGCCTGGGGGACGATCTTGACCGAGGAGGTCAGGATGAACACCACGAGCGCGATCAGGACGCCGACGATGATGATCGTTTCCACGGTGTCCCTCTCCTTTCGTCGGGGGGTGGGTGACACGAGAATGAGTCCGGGGCAGAGCGCGAACTCTACGGATGGGCGGGGGAGTCCTCCCCACCGCTCCAGTCGATGCGCGGCAGCGCGCGGACGATGAGGCTCGCGCCGTCGACCCGCTCAATGCGGATCTCATCGCCGGGCTGCACCGCGGGGGTGCCTGCGGCGATCTGGGCGCTCCAGAGCTCGCCGTCGAGACGGACGCGGCCGCCGTCGTCGGTGATGGCCTCATGCGCGGTGAGCTCACGGCCAGCCAGCGATTCGAGATAGGACTGCGACTCGGGCGTGGAGCCCTTGAGGTTCTTCAGGGCGATGGGCCGCACCGCGACGAGCATGCTCAGCGCGGTGACCGCGAAGACGACCCCCTGCAACCACAGGTCCGCGCCGGCCAGGGCGGCGACCATGCCGCCGAGCGCGCCGACGGCCACCATCAGGAGGATGAGGTCGAGCACCAGGGTCTCCAGGCCCGCCAGAACGAGCGCCCCCACCAACCACAACCACCATGCCGAATCATGAAGCCAGTCCATGCGTTCCAGTCTTTCACACGTGTGATCCAGCCGACACACGCGGCGTGGCCGCCGGACCCAGATCCGCACTGGCTACTGACCAGTAGGCTGTGCGGCATGTCCGATGCACTCGATCCGCACCCGCGGCCACCCCGGAACGACGACGCCGACCGCGACGCGAGCGCGGCGACGGCCCGGTCCGGGCGCGGTGGCTATCCCCGGCTCTTCACGCCCTGGCGCCTGGCCCACCTGACGCTGCCGCACCGCGTCATCATGGGCTCGATGCACGTGGGTCTCGAAGACCGGCACGAGGATCTGCCGCGACTCGGCGCCTTCTACGCCGAGCGCGCCCGGCACGGTGCCGCGTTGATGGTCACCGGCGGCTTCGCGCCCAACCGCCTGGGCCGGCTCACCCGTCGCGCCGGCATGCTGGCCAGCCGCGCCGACGCGGAAGCGCACCGCGCGGTGACCGCACCGGTGCACGCCGCGGGTGGTCGGATCCTCGCCCAGCTGCTGCACGCTGGCCGCTATGCGAAGTCCCCGCTGCAGGTCTCCGCCTCGCGGACCCGGGCGCCGATCTCCCCGGTCACGGCGTGGGCCATGCCCCGCTGGCTCGTGCAGCGCACCATCGCCGACTTCGTCCGTGCCGCCGGCTGGGCGCGCGTGGCCGGCTACGACGGCATCGAGATCATGGCCTCCGAGGGCTACCTCATCAACCAGTTC
The DNA here is from genome assembly GCA_030538555.1 of Micrococcus sp. Classification (GTDB taxonomy): domain Bacteria; phylum Actinomycetota; class Actinomycetes; order Actinomycetales; family Micrococcaceae; genus Micrococcus. Next base: position 7,721 of record JAUNTT010000053.1, on the reverse strand, counting down.
CTCGCCGCCCGCACCAACCACCGCCGCGATGACTACGGCGGCAGCGCCGAGAACCGCCGTCGCCTGGTGGTGGAGATCGTGCGCGGCATCCGTGAGGCCGCGGGCAGCGACTTCGTGATCTCCGTCCGCCTGTCCATGCAGGACCTGGTGGAGCAGGGGCAGACCCAGGCTGAGATCCTGGACACCGCCCGCGCCGTCGAGGCCGCCGGGGCCGATCTGCTCAACACGGGCATCGGCTGGCACGAGTCTCGGATCCCCACGATCGCCACCTCGGTGCCGCGCGCAGCCTTCACCGCCGCCACCGCGCGAGTCCGGGCCGCCGTGGGCATCCCCGTCTCGGCCTCCAACCGCATCACCCTGCCGCACACCGCCGAGGAGATCCTGCAGCGCGGCGACGCCGACGCGGTCACGCTCGCGCGCCCCTTCCTGGCCGATCCGGCCTGGGTGGAGCACGCCGCCGCCGACCGCGAGACGGCCATCACCCCCTGCATCGCCTGCAATCAGGCCTGCTTGGACCACGTCTTCCGCGACGTCGCGGCGACCTGCCTGGTCAATCCCCGCGCCGCGCGCGAGACGCTCGAGCCCTACCTCCGGCTTCACGCCGTGGACGAGGGCCCGGGTGATCGGAAGAGAATCGAGCTGGAAACGCCGCGCGCGCGGCGCCGGGTCGCGGTGGTGGGCGCCGGACCGGCCGGCCTGGCCGCAGCCCATGCCGCCGGCCAGCGCGGTCATGCGGTGGTGCTGTTCGAAGCCGCCGAGCACACGGGGGGCCAGTTCCGCCTGGCCCAGCGCATCCCCGGCAAGGAGGAGTTCTCCGAGGCACTCGCTCACTTCCAGTCTCGGCTGAACGCCGTGGGAGTCGAGGTCCGCCTCGGCACACGCGCCCAGGCCCAGGACCTGCTCGAGGGTTTCGATCACGTCATCGTGGCCACCGGCGTGCGGCCCCGCACCCTGGAGATCCCCGGCCTGCAACCCGGTGCGGCACCCGGTCGCGTGGCCGTGCACACCTATCCCGACGTCGTCGCCGGACGGGTGCAGGTGGGCCCGCGCGTGGCCATCATCGGCGCCGGTGGCATCGGCGTGGACGTCGCGCAGCTGCTGAGCGAGCCGGACAGCACCGCGGACACCGGCAGTGCGCATGATGGTGCGGACGCCGCCGCGGCGTGGCAGCGTGAGTGGGGCGTGGACCCCGACGGCGCCGGGCCCGGGGGCCTGAGCACACCCCAACCCGGCGCGGCACCCCGCGCGGTCACCCTGCTCCAGCGCAAGCCCGGGAAGATCGGGGCCGGGCTCGGGGCGACCACCGGCTGGATCCACCGGGCCACGCTGCGCATCCGCAAGGTCGACCAGCTCAGCGGAGTCGAGTACGTGCGCCTCGATGACGCCGGCCTGCACATCCGGCGTACGGCCGCGGACGGCGCGGTGCGCGATCAGGTGCTCGACGTGACCGACGTCGTGATCTGCGCCGGCCAGGAGTCCGAGCGTGGGCTGGCCGAGGACCTACTCGCCGCGGGGTTCCCGGCGCAGCGGCTCTCGATCGTGGGCGGGGCGTTGAAGGCCGGCGAGGTGGATGCTCAGCGAGCGATCGACGAGGCGGTCCGAGCCGCCGCCACGCTCTAACCGATCGCGAGTGCCGCAGGCGTCGGGGCGGATGCATCCTCGGGCGTGCCGGTCAGGTGCCCACTGCGGGCCATGCGGCGCGTGCGGGTGACCACCTCATCGAGCCAGCGCGTCACGGACTCGCGGGCGGCCGCGGTATCCGGGAAGCGGCAGCGCAGGTGCAGCCCGGAGGCGTCAGAGATGAACCACAGCATGACGCCGTCGGTGTGGATCCGCGCGCTGATCAGTTCGGCACTGACCGCGTGCGTATCGACCTGGACGGGCAGGCGGCGCAGATCCAGCCACGAGACCGCGAACAGGCCCGGGACCGCCAGCTGCCCGCCGTCGGCGTGCTCGATGTCCTCCACGCGTTCCTGACCCAGGGCGATCGCCTCGCGGATCGCGGCAGCGGCATCCTCCGGCGCGGCGGAGGCCGGCGCCAGCAGCGAGTTCAGGGTGAACCAGCCGACGCTGGCGTGCCAGCGCTGCGCATGACGCGTGTGAATGGGAAACAGGGCGGCGAAGGGACGGTCGCTGAGCATCGCGGTGGCCTCGGTCATGGCGGCCACCACGAGGCTGAGGGCGGAGACCTTACGTGCGCGAGCGCGCTCCCGCAGGGCTGCACTGTCCTCCACCCCGAGCACGGTGCGCAGGACCACGCGCTCCACGACGGGCTCCTGAGTGCCCAGGGGCAGCGGGAAGACGGGGAAGTGGCCCTCGTGCTGGTCGAGAATGGCGTGCCACCGCTGGCGGGTGGCCGGTGCGGCGTGGGGAAGGCAGCGCCGCTCCCGGGTGTGCTGTTCGAATCCGGGGGCCTCCTCGCCCAGGCGGGACAGTGCCGCCGCGGTGTCCGCGGTGGGGGACGAGGACGTCGTTGGGGAGGTCTCCAACCGGGTCCACAGTTCCTGCAGGATGACCATGAAGGACCACATGTCCACGTGGGAGTGGTCGATGCCCAGCACCACGGTGGTGCCGTCCATGGTGTCGATCGTGCAGAGCCGGTGGGCGGGACGCTGCTCGGGGGAGCATGCCGCATCGAGGATCTCCCGCACAGCCTCTTGCGGGGACTGACCGGTGGCCACGGTGTGCCGGGTCCACTGACCGCCCAGGACCGGGACGGTGCGCAGGATCGTGGCGCCGTCGTCGTCCACATCGGTCACAGTGCGCAGGGTGGGGTGGCGCGCGACGGTGGCCTGCCAGGCGTCGGCGAGGCGCTGCGGGTCCACCGGCGTGGGCCACGTGAACGCCAGGGCCATCCACGAGCCCGCCCGCGGGCCCTCACCGATATGCCGCGCCTGGTCTGCCGAGAGCTCCCACGCCTCGCCCGGTTCGCCGACGGTCACCGCGTACGACGACAACGGCCCGAACGGCAGGCGCAGATGAGCGACGTTGGTGAGGCGCATGGCGGTAGTCTAGGGCGCTGGACAGATCACCGAAGGAGCACGACGCATGACGCGAGTCACCGTCACGGGTGCAGAGCTCGACTGCAGTGTGACAGGCGAGCAGGGACCCTCCGTCGTGCGCCTGCACGGACTGACGTCCTCGCGCGCCCGGGACCGCCTGCTGGGCATGGATGTGACCCGCGCGCTGACCGAGCATCGCGTGCTCGAGTATGACGCCCGGGGACACGGGCGGTCCACGGGCCGGGCTGTGCCGGAGGACTACCGGTGGTCTCAGCTGGCCGAGGACGCGGCCGCGGTGTTGGACGCCCATGACATGGACAGCGGCGTGCACGGCGTCGGGGTCTCGATGGGCAGCGCCACGCTGCTGCATCTGGCCACCGCCCAGCCGCAGCGCTTCGCCAGCCTCACCCTCGCGTTGCCCCCGACGGCGTGGGGCAGTCGCCGCGTCAAGGCCACGGACTATGCCGCGGCGGCCCGCGCCGTGGAACTCGGGGGACTGGCACGCTTCCAGGCCGCAGCCCAGGCGGTCCACGTGCGCCCGCCAGCCGCCCTGGGCCCGGATGACACCGCCCCCGAGGTCAGCGAGGCGCTGCTGCCCAGCGTCTACCGCGGCGCGGCCGCCAGCGACCTGCCAGCACCGGCTGAGCTCTCCGTGCTCGAGCTGCCCGTGACGATCCTGGCCTGGATCGACGATCCCACCCATCCCACGAGCACAGCGCACGCTCTGCATCGCCTCATCCCGGGCAGCAGCCTGCACGTCGCGCAGACGCCCGCCGACACCCTCGCCTGGCCGGAGCTGATGGCGCAGAGCCTCGAACGGCACCGCGCCACCGTCTGAGCGGGGCGGTGACCACACCGCGGCCAACATGCCCGTGCCCTACGATGCTCGTGTGACTGAGCATTCCCGCACCCCCTCCGCTGACTCCGCCCCCGGCACCGCCGCGAACACGGAGCCTCACCCCGCCGACGCCCACGCCACGCTGCGCGTCGTCGGCGCCCGGCAGAACAATCTGCGCGAGGTGGACGTCACCCTGCCCAAGCGCCGACTGACCGTGTTCACGGGCGTCTCCGGGTCGGGCAAGTCCTCCCTCGTCTTCGGCACCATCGCCGCCGAGGCACAGCGCATGATCAACGAGACGTATCCGGCCTTCGTCCAGGGCTTCATGCCCGCGCTGCCCCGCCCGGACGTGGACCACCTCGAGGGTCTCACCCCGGCGATCGTGGTGGATCAGGAACGTCTCGTGGGCTCGGTGCGCTCCACCGTGGGCACGGTGACTGACGCGAATGCGCTGCTGCGCCTGCTCTTCGCCAAGATCGCGGAGCCAGCCCTGGACTCGCCGAAGGCATATTCGTTCAACGTCGCCTCGATCTCCGGGGCGGGAGCCGTCACGCTGTCCACCGGCAAGGACGCGGGCAAGCGGGTCAAGCGCACCTTCGCCATCCACGGCGGCATGTGCCCGACGTGTGAGGGCACCGGCACCAGCCAGGAGCTCGACGAGGCCGAGCTTTTCGACGCCTCCAAGTCCCTCAGCGAGGGCCCCTTCACGATCCCCGGCTACACCGCGGACGGTTGGGCCGTGAAGAAGTTCCTCGAGTCCGGCTTCTTCGACCCGGACAAGCCGCTGGGGGAGTACACCGAGCAGGAGCGCCATGATCTGTTGCACAAGGAGCCGGTGAAGATCACGATGCAGGGCATCAACATGACCTACACGGGTCTGTTCGCCAGCATCGACTCCGGGTTCCTGCAGAAGGACCGCGAGGCCATGCAGCCCCACATCCGGGCCTTCGTGGACCGGGCCGTCACCACCCAGCCCTGCCCGGACTGCGGTGGCACCCGCCTCAACGAGCGGGCCCGGGGCTCGCTGATCCGCGGAAAGTCGATCGCCGATGTGTGCGCCATGCAGATCACCGACCTGGCCGCGTGGTGCGCCGAGCTCGACGACGCCCGGGTGGGTGGCCTGGTGGGCTCGCTGCGCCAGCTGCTGGACAGCTTCGTGGAAATCGGCCTGGGCTACCTGGCCCTCGACCGTGCCTCCGGATCCTTGTCCGGGGGAGAGGCGCAGCGGACCAAGATGATCCGTCACCTGGGCTCGGCGCTCACGGATGTCACCTACATCTTCGATGAGCCCACCACGGGCCTGCATCCGCACGACATTGACCGGATGAATGCCCTCCTGCTGCGCCTGCGCGACAAGGGCAACACGGTGCTCGTGGTGGAGCACAAGCCCGAGACCATCGCCATCGCCGACCATGTGGTGGACCTGGGCCCCGGCCCCGGTGCCAAGGGTGGCGAGATCACCTTCACCGGCACCGTCGCCGAGCTCACCGACTCGGACACCGCGACGGGCCGACACCTGCATGACCGCGCCCAACTCAAGGCCGACGACGCGCTGCGGGAGGGCCACGGTGCTCTCCAGGTCCGTGGCGCCCGCCGCAACAATCTGCGTGGCGTGGATGTAGACATCCCTCTCGGCCAGCTCGTCGTGATCACCGGCGTGGCCGGCTCCGGCAAGTCCTCGCTGGTCCAGGTGGCCCTCGAACAGGCAGGCCGCGCAGACCAACCCGAGACGATCGAGGTCGTCATGGTGGACCAGGCCGGCATCAAGGGGTCCAAGCGTTCCAACCCGGCGACCTACACGGGCATTCTCGAGCCGATCCGCAAGGCGTTCGCGAAGGCGCACGGCGTCAAGCCGTCCCTGTTCAGCCCGAATTCGGACGGTGCCTGCCCGCAGTGCAAGGGGGCCGGCGTCGTGTACGCGGATGCCGCGGCGGCCTCGGATGTGGCGGCGCCGTGCGATGTCTGCGAAGGCCGTCGCTTCCAGGACGAGGTGCTCGACTACACCCTGGATGAGCGCAACATTTCGGAGGTCCTCCAGTTCTCCGTGGAGGAGGCCCACGAGTTCTTCGCAGCGGGCGAGGCCAGGATCCCGGCCGTGGCCACGGTGTTGGGGCGCCTGCAGGAGGTGGGTTTGGGCTACCTGCGCCTGGGCCAGCCGCTGTCGGCGCTCTCCGGTGGTGAGCGTCAGCGCATCAAGCTGGTTAGCCACTTGGGGGAGCGGGCGAAGGCCAAGGACGGCGCCCGGACCGTGGTGGTCCTGGACGAGCCGACGACCGGCCTGCACCTGCAGGATGTGGAGCAGATGCTGCGAATGCTGGATGGCCTCGTGGACTCCGGGGTCTCGGTGATCGCGATCGAGCACCACCAGGCTGTCATGGCGCACGGCGACTGGATCATCGACGTCGGGCCCGGCGCCGGTGATGCGGGCGGGCAGATCGTCTTCGAGGGGCGGCCCGCTGAGCTCGTCGCTCAGGCCGGTTCGGCGTCGTCGACCCTGACCGGCGAGCACCTCGCCGCCTCCGTCGGCTGAGACTCCGGGGGAGCGGACCTGTTCAGGAGGTCCGGTACTTGTGCCCGGCCCAGGTCAACAGGAGCACGACGGCGGCGCCGGCGGCCATGAGCCCGAAGGTCTCCGGGACGTGGACGTCCGGTGCGAGCAGGACGCGCACGGTCTCCGGCTGCCACGGCCACAGGGCGCGCAGGGCGCCGAGCATGAGTCCCGTCACGACCACGAGGGTGGGCGTGTGGTAGTTGTCCAGCAAGTGCTGCAGCGCACGGACGAAGAGCCCGAGGCCCACGATGGCGCCGAGGCCGAAGACGGCGATGTAGCCGAAGTCGCGCTCGTTCACGGCGTTCAGCGTCGGCTGATACAGGCCCAGCGTCAGCAGCAGGAACGAACCGGAGAGCCCGGGCAGGGCGAGGGCGCAGATGGCCACGGCCGCGGCGAGGAAGATGATCACCGGATTCGGGCTGACCTGCTGCGGGGGCATGCCGAAGAGGAAGAAGGCGGCCGTCGCGGTGAACAGGGCGAGGACCACCCACTTGATGTTCCAGTCCCGGCCCACCAGCAGGATCGGGATCAGCACCGCGGCGGCGGACATCCCGAAGAAGACGCCGAACGACTGCACCGGGTGCTGCTCGACCAGCGGAGCGATGAGGCGCGCGCCTATGAGCAGGGCGGGGACCATGCCGAGCACCACGGGGGCCACGATGTCCCACCTGACCTGGGCGAACTCCTCGCGGGCGGCGGCGCGATCGGTGAACAGCGACTTGACTCCGCCGACGAAGTGCCCGGCCGAGCGGATGAGGTGCTCGTAGATGCCCACGATCATCATGACCGTTCCGCCACTGATGCCGGGCAGGACTTCGGAGGTGCCGATCGCGGCACCGCGCAGCAGATGCAGGGGAGTCTGGCGGGAGAGCATGGGTGTCAGCCTAGAGGGGCACGTGCGGGATCACGGCGGCGGCGCACCGGCCGAGGGTGTGAGGCTGCTGACGCTGGGGAGCCTGCGAGAGGCGAGGCTCAGCGGCGGCGGTGGCTGGTCAGCGACATGTACAGCGCGATGACCCAGCCGATCACGGTCCAGCCGGCGAGCAGGTTGACCCAGAACACCGCCCAGTGGTTCGAACGGCCACGGAAGGCGGCGACGGCCCAGGGAGCCATGTAGCCGGCCGTCAGGATGGCGACGGTGATGGCGATGGTGGCGGCGAGGGGACGATCACGCTGATCGGTATGAACGGTCATGGTTCCAGTTTACGGGGCTCGGTCCAGGGGCTGGTGGGCAGTGCGACGTAGCCTGGCGTGATGGCCGACGTGAAGCTCCTGCGCTCCGATGATCCGGCTCACGAGTCTCTGGTGGCAGCGGACTGGCATGTGGTCT